>JAFWRA010000201.1 GCA_017508895.1 Bacteroidales bacterium | reverse complement strand
GATCCTCGGCCTGCCCTACCCTGGCGGTCCCGTCATCGACAAGCTAGCCAAGATAGGTAATCCTGATGCCTTCACCTTCGCCAAGCCCCAGATTCCCGACTTAGACTACAGCTTCAGTGGACTGAAGACCAGTATCTTATACACCGTCCGCGACAACCTGAAGCTCAACCCGAACTTCATCGAGGAAAACAAGGCCGACCTCTGCGCCTCGGTGCAGAAGACCATCATCGACATCCTGATGAACAAGTTGGTGAAAGCCAGCAAGCAGACGGGCATCAAGACGGTGGCCATCGCCGGCGGCGTGAGTGCCAACAGCGGCTTGCACGATGCCATGCTCGCCTTAGGCGAAAAATACCATTGGAAGGTCTTCATCCCGCGTCTCTCCTACTCCACCGACAACGCCGCCATGGTCGCTGTGGCGGGGTATTTCAAGTATTTGAAAGGAGAGTTCGCGAGCCAGGATTTGGTGCCGTATGCTCGGCAGAGCTTGAAGGAATGACGCAGCCATAGATCCCCGCAAGCGCACAGGCCCGCGTTGGGATGACATGGCTGCTGCGGCACAGCGTCAGGCTGTAGGGCTGTCACAACGGGGCAGACGAAACACGCGATGACGCAGCCATAGATCCCCGCCAGCGCACAAGCCCGCGTTGGGATGACATGGCTGCTGCGGCACAGCGTCAGGCTGCAGGGCTGTCATACCGGGGCAGCCGAAACATGTAATGACGCAGCCATAGATCCCCGCCAGCGCACAAGCCCGCGTTGGGATGACATGGCTGCTGCGGATATGGTTGCATGAAAGCCGCCAGGCGGGGCCTCCGTGCGCACTCCCGTGCGCGCCCCGCCCAGCGGCTTTCCCGCCCCTCGCCCGTCTTGCCCGTGACGGAACAAAGGTTAGTTCTGAGAAGCAGAACGCACGGGACGCACACCTCGACCGTAGCCGCGGTAGCCGCTGCTCACGTTGCAATCGCCCGAACCGAAGTAGAAGTACCACGCGCGGTACGGGCTGCCCGCGTATAGCGAACTCGACCAGTAGTCGCCGCGGCTGCCTGCGTATTGGAGACTGCTATCGTAGCGGTAGCCAGCGGCGGGCAGGAAGAGACTGTTGCCGTTCGCAGCTGTGAAGAGTCGTCCGCTCACGCCGTTCTGGGTCGTCCAAGTGACGGTCGTGTTGTTGTAGAGTTCCTGCCACTCCTCATCGGTGGGCATGCGCCAGCCGCTGCCCCAGTTGGCCGTGGCCGCATCGTCCTCGGGCAAGAGGGTGGTCAGATCATCGGTGAAGCCCTCGTAGCCGTAGCTGGAGTTGTTGCAGTACTTGGTCAGCGTGGAGCTGCTGCCCATACAATACTGGTAGGTGTCCCAGTTGTAGACATCCTTCGGCGTGGTTTCGCCCCAGGCGAAGTAGTCGCCGTAGTCCTCAGGGCTGTCGGCACCCACGTTGCAGGTGGCCCACAGCAGGCCGCTCGGCAGGCCGAGGTCGACGTAGTCGTTTATATGAGCCCTGCCACGGAAGCTGACCGTGGTCTCCTCCGTCAAATGCACGAAGAAGCCTTGCATCGGGGCGATAGGCCCGCAGGTGATGGTCTGCAAGTCGCCGTTCTCGTCATACATCATGACTTCCATCGGCACCAGCTCTCCGTCGCTGGTCCGGCGGTAGACGTAGGCATTGTAGGTGAAGGGGTTGCCCAACAGCTCCCAACCGTTGTAGGGGCTGTCCGAGCCTTCGGTGTAGCCGAGAGTAATGTTTATCATTGATTCATAACCAGTTGCAATCGTCAAGCCTGTCACCGAAATCTCGATGGGCTCGGGGCTGGCATAGAGATAACCATTTGCGAGGTAAAAATTACTCATGGGCGTCTGTTTGTGGTTGCGCCATTCGGCATTTGGCTCGCCTGAGTCGAATTTGTAGAGGTCGCAGCCTTCGTTGGCGGTCATGGCTGCCGGAATTTCAATGCCCAGCGGGAAAGGAAATGCCAACAGGTAATAGTCCAAGTCGTTTGCATCGGTATAAGGCTCAATGTTCTTCTTCATCGTCACCTCAAGGCCTTGGGTGTTGTGTTTCAGCTGTCCGCCGTCGGCCACGGTGATGCTGCCACCATTGATCGTCACCGCGTTGGCCACGGCAAGGTAGCCCGCAGGAACGGTAACATCAGCCTGGATGATGACATTGCTGCCCGCGGGAGGCACACTGCCTGTGTTCCAATGGCTGCCGTCGTTCCAGTTGCCGTCGGTGACGAAGTTGTAAGTATTTGTGACTGTAACCTCCACATCGTCGACATACCAGCCGTTGCCGTTATTGCCGGCATATTTGAAAGCGAGGCTGATGGTCTGTCCCAAGTAGGCGCTGAGGTCGACGGTGGTCTCCACCCAGCTTTGGCTCACCGTTTCAGCCGACCAAAGCACCGTCTCCGTGTCGCCATCGAGCAGCACGACCGTATTGTTGCCTTCAACAAAGTCATTGATCCAATTATTGGATGACCAGAAAGTGAGTTGAGCTGACACAGCATCTGACGAAAGCTCGATGTCGGGCAGCACCAAATAGATGGGACCGTAATATTGGCTATAGGCACTGCCTGATGAGCCATCATGACCATAGCTTGTGCTTCTTAGCCAATAGTTTTGATTGTTCAGTGGTATGCTTTCCCAGCAGATTGGTGCAAAGACGGAGCCTTCAAATCCTTCGGTGAACGGGTGGTCTGCATCGACCAAGACGGTTTCGCAGTCGGTGGTGGTGAAGCTGTGTGTGGCACTCCACGGAGTGTAGTTACCGTAGCCGCTGCAGTTGAGACCCTTCACCTGCCAATTGTAGCTGGTTCCTTGAGTGAGGCCTTCAATGGCCAAGGGACTCGTGACGTTACTGACCGTAATCCATGAGCTTCCGTATGAAATTTCGAAGTCGTCAATCTCCAGATAATCCATATTTATGTCTTCATGGCGTATAGCGACATAACCTTGCTGCCCGGCATACATGCTCAGATCGAGAAAGATTTCCGTCCACTCTCCTGTTGCTACAGAACGCTCATTAAGGGGCGAGAAATTGTCGATGGCAGTGCCGCTTGTTGAGACATACACTTGATAATGATCCGGATAAGACGCATTGCACTTCACCCAGAAAGTCAAAGTTCCATCCAAGGTTACCCGTGGAGTGATGAGCCAGTTGTCGACTGAATAAGAATTACCATTATGCCAGCTGCGTGAAATGGCCTCATATTCTCCACTGTAGGGTGCAATATTACCCGTTTGCCAGTCTGTTTCATCAGTCCCTTCGCCGTTGCGGATGACGGTCCATCCGTCCAGACCGTTCTCGAAATCATAGAAGAAGCCGCCGACTGACTTATATTGCACAGTATAGCTGTCTTGGTATCCGGTCCATTCCAGCACAGCCGAGCTGGGGGTGATGTTGGTGGCGGTCAGGCCAATGGGTCTTGAACAAAAGTATGGCGTGTAGCCGAAGGTGGTCTTGGGGATGAAGTTCTGTTGGGTGGGCTGAACGTAGTCCAAACCACTGGAGTTAGAACCTGAAATGGAAGCCCCGTTGACGGTTTGCCCATAGAAATAAATGTTCTTAAAGCCGCCTCTTGCGGTGTTCTCAATGCCCACCAAGAGGCTGCCTCCATTATAAGTGTAGGGCGTGCTGAAATTGATGGTCATTTCGCCTCCGCTGCCCGTGCTTACGATGCTTAAAGTGCCACTGTAAACGATGGTGGCGGAGCTCTTGGGCTCGAAAGCGCTTATGGTGGAGCCGTAGCCCACCTCCTTCAGGTAGACATCTGCTGAACACGTCGTGGTGTAGGGAACATTGCTACTTGTGGTATAGAACGTCATGCTGCTGATAGGCGTGGCTAACATGTCCCCCAGTTCGTAGTAGGGGATGACGAACTGGCTTCTCGTAAAGTCATCGAAATAGTAGATGTAGGCTGGCACATTTCTGTTGGTTGATGTGCCTTCGTACACGGTCAGTGTTTCGCGGCATTGCATATTGGTGAAGGCGCTCCAGCCCGAGGCCGCTTGGTAGTCCTCCAACGAGGCGCAGGGCACATACACAGGGATGGTTGTCGGAACGTTTTGGAACGCGCTTGAGCCCAAGGAGGGCGGCGTATTAGGAAGAACCGTCAGTGAGGACAAGTTAAACAAATTAGAAAAACAATTACTGCCTATTGAGGTCACGGCACTGCCGATGGTCAGCGGGCCTGAGAAGCCAGAGCAACCAAAGAAAGCATAGTTTCCAATCGAAGTCAAATCAGCAGAGAGGGTCAGCGAGCCTGAGAAACCAGTGCAATAATAGAAAGCCGAATTGCCTATCGAGGTCACGGAATTCGGAATGGTCAACGAGCCCGTGAAGCCGCCGTCTTTGAACATATATGCAGGAATTCTCTGCACGGAGCTGCCGATGGAAAGTTGGCCATGGCAATTATAAAAAGGAGAGGTTTGAGAGGTGACATCGGCGCAATTGGCAGCATTGTAATACACATAGGTAAAACCAGTGCAGTCCGAGAAAGCACCATCGGATAATGAGGTCAAGGAAGCCGGGACCGTCAATGTTCCCGTGAAGCCTGTGCAACCTCTAAAAGCATACGAACTTATCGAGGTCACGGAATTCGGGATGGTCAGCGAGCCCGTGAAGCCATTGCAATAATCAAAAGCATATAAGCCTATCGAGGTCACGGAATTCGGGAGGATCAGCGAGCCCGTGAAGTCTGAACAATGATAAAGTAAAAAGTTAGGGATTGTTTGCACTGAATTGCCTATGTTGAGCGTACCTCCGCAACCATAAAAAGGTGTTTCGCGTTCGTTATTATCATTAAGGGTATAAAGGGTGCAATTGATAGCATTGTAGTTCAATTGGGTGAAGCCGGTGCAGTCCTTGAAAGCACATTTACCTATCGAGGTCACGCCAGTGCCAATGGTCAAGATGCCGGTGAAGCCATTACAATAATAGAAAGCCTCGCTGCCTATGGTGGTCACGGAATTCGGGATGGACAGCGAACCCGTAAAGCCTCTGCAATTATAGAATGCAGATTCGCCAATCGTGGTCACGGAACTCGGGATGGTAAGCGAGCCTGTGAACTTGTTGCAGTTATAAAAAGCCTTATCGCCTATTGACGTCAAGGAACTGCCAAGGGTCAATGTACCCGTGAAACCAAAGCAGTTTTGGAAAGCATTATTGCCTATCGTGGTCACGGAACTCGGGATGGTAAGCGAGCCCGTGAAGCCTGCACAATTCTGGAATGCATATTGGCCAATCGAAGTCACGGAACTGCCTAAAGTCAGCGAACCTGTGAAACTAACACATTGATAAAAAGCATAAGCACCTATCACTGTCACGCCGTTGCCGATGGTCAGTGAGCCCGTAAAGCCACAATTGGAGAAAGCCCAACTGCCAATCGTTGTCACAGAATTAGGTACGGATAACGATCCAGAAAAACCACTGCAATTATAAAAAGCATCGACCCCTATCGAATTCACGGTGCTCGGAATGGTCAACGAGCCCGTGAGGCCAGAGCAACCATAGAAAGCCATATCGCCTATTTTGGTCACCGTATAAAGCGTGCTACCACTATAAAATCCGTCAGGAATGGAAATGTTTCCAGTGGGTTTTGTAAAACCGCCATAAGGATTTGAATAGGTTCCTGGATAAGTAACCTCCACGTAATGGTGGGTGGCGTCGATGAGGTTGAAGTAAAACGTCTTCCCAGAGACGACCACTGAGAAGTCGTAGGCATACGCCGTTCCCATGCCGAGGAAGAGGGCAAGGAGGAGGGCGAAGACTCCTTTTTTAATTAATAAAACTCTTTTCATAATGTGATATTTTTGGGGTTAGTAATTCTTTGCTGAGTGCCTTTAGAATTTTCGCCCCAAAAATATAGGGAATTTTTGAAACAATTGTAAGTAAAATTACTTATTGCTACAAAAAAATATCATTTTTTTCCCACTAATTCGGCTTCGTAGGCGTATTTCACCAAATCTGCCGTGGAATTGAGGTCGAGTTTTTCGAAGATATGGCTTTTGTGCACTTCCACCGTGCGACGGCTTAGGCCAAGGCGGTCGGCAATCTGTTGGGCCGACATGCCGTAGGCGCACAACTGGATGATTTCTGCCTCGCGTGTCGACAGCTCGGCTTTTGCCTTGAAGCGGAATTGTTTGTCTTCGCCGTCACCATTGATGTCAAACAGGGCATTGAGTTTTGCCTTCAGCGTTTCTGGATCCACATCCTTGCCCAAATAGCCATCTACAAGGCCTTGGGTGTCAGCCACCAAATCCTCGTTCTCGATTTCGCCCGAAATCAAGACGATTTTGGCCATTGGGCAGAGCGCCCGCGCATGATGAATCACATCGACGCCGGTGCCGTCGGGCAGAAAGTAGTCGAGCAAGATGAGGTCCACCTCATCGGCATGTTGCTCAAGATAGCTCTTGGCCGACTTCACGTCTTCAGCCTCGGCTACGACAAGGCTGCTCAAGCCAGAATAGTTGAGCGACAAGCGGATACCCACGCGATAAAGCGGATGGTCTTCCACCAAAAGGATTCGTATAGGCTGTGGTTGGGTCATTGGATTCCTTTCTTTATGTTGATAGTCACCACGGTTCCCTTTCCTTCTTCGCTTTCTATTGCCAGGGTTCCGCCGTTGCGTTCCATCATCTGCTGACTGACGAAAAGGCCAATGCCGGTGCCCAACTCGCCGCCGGTGCCTTCGGCCGAAGAAGTCATCATCTTCAGCAGTTTGCCTAGCTTTTCCTTTTCGATGCCTTTGCCGTGGTCAATAACCTTGATCAGGTAACGCTCGCCACCGTCTTCGGCTTCCAACCTGATATCGCCGTTGTCGAAAGAGTATTTCACCGCATTCGAGAGGATGTTCTGCAACACCATCTCTATGGTTTTGGGGTCATCGTTGCCTACCCAATCCTTGGGTATGGCATTGGTGACCTTCAGTTGCTTCTGCCCGATTTCAAAGGCCAGGCTGCGCATCACCGTTTCGGCCAGTTCACTCAAGTTGAAAGGCTCGGCTTGGCTTTTGGTGTCGCCAATCATGCCCTTCACCCAACCGATGACATTGACGGTCTTGACTTTCAATTCCTTGGTTGACGATTTCAGTGTGAACAGATACTCCCTCAAGTCATCAAATGGCATTTCGTCGACGTGCTTGCAGATAAGATCGAGCATTTTCTCCTGCGCCTGCAACGGCGTCTTGATGTCGTGTGAGACCACGGTGAAGAGTTGGTTCTTGGTATTGTTGAGGCGGGTCAGCGTTTCGTTCTGTTTTTTACGTTGGATGGCGTTGCGCGCCAGCACCACCACCAAGATGAGCAGCAAGGCCACCACAAGCAGCGACAAGGAAAGCAGGAGACGGCTTTGTCGGGTTTTCTCCTCCTGCATCTCCAGTGCATGCTCTTTCTCTGACATTTGGTACCTCACCTGGTAGTCGCGAATCAAGGCTTGCTGGTCTTCGTTATAGATGGAGTCCCTCATCTTGTTGCATTCCTCAAGATAGCCGATGGCGCGTTCCGGGTGTGAGGCCTTTGTGGCCAGATAGGCCCCTTGCATGCATTCCAGGTAAAACTGGTTGTACTGGTTTTCTTTCGCGATGTCGAAGGCTTCGAGGAAGTGTTGCTCCGAAGCCATGTCGTCGCCACGGTCGTGGGCATATTGGCCTTTAAGCATGATGATGGCGGTTTCGAAGTAGAGTTCCTTTTCGTGTTGTGCAATGACGAGTGCGGTGTCGAGTTGGGCGTGGGCTTCATCGAGGCGACCTGTCGCTTGGTAGGCTCTCGACAAGGTGATGTGCCTGTTGATGAGTTTTTCTTGGTTGTCGCCATATTGTTTCGACAAAGCCAAGGCCTGTTCGGCAAAGTCAACGGCCTCGGCTTGGGTTTTGTCGTGCTGCGGGTCGTCGGCTGCCATCAGTCCGAGTTGCATCAGTCGCACCCCCGAGAGGTTCTGGTAATAGGTGGCCAGGTCGAGGTTGGTCGTCGTGTCAGTACCCGGCTCCCCCAGCATCTCGATACATTTCCAGTACATCTCTTCCGACTGGTCGTATTCCTCCATGTCGAAATAAATCGAAGCGATATTGTTGATGACATACCGTTTGTTGATGGAGGCCATCTCACCACCGATTTCATCCATGATTTCGGTGCAGAGGGTGTAGTTGCGTATGGCTTCGTCATATTGCCCCATGCGCATGTAGGCCCCCGCTATGGTGTTGTAGCATCCTGCCACATTGTACTTGTCGTCCGCCTGTTCATAAAGTTGCAACGCCTGCTTGCTGTAGTCGATCACCTCGACGAAACGGCTCTCGTTGAAGCATTGCAAAATCTTGGCCCTCAGGCTGTCAGCGTTTTGTGCCTTCACCCCTATGGCGAGGCAGGCAAGGATAATCGTGGAAAACAGTCTTTTCATACCTTACTCCCATTTTAGTTTTAACTAATTGATAATCAAAGGATGCAATTTTACATAGATTTGAATTTATGTCATAAACTTGCAGATTACGACACACAAAATTAGAAATGATTTCGAAAATAGCTATAAGTAAATTTACTTACTGGCACATAAAATGTTGCAACACAGCGATATGAAAAACACTTTTTAAAAAACCCGTCACTTACCATTGATGACATTAATCGGTGCCGTGGCACGAACTGGTCGGATTGACCGTCCTTGGCATCTGTGGTTAGCAACCCAGTTGGAGCCGCCTGATCCTATAAAGGTAAAATAGGAAATGAATGCGTAATCGCTATAGAGCGAACTTGACCAGTATTGTCCATTGGTTCCTTCGTAAAAGAACTCGGTCCCCTCATAGTAGCCAGCTGCAGGCAGGAAGAGGCTGTTGCCGTTGGGGGCCTGGAACAGACATCCAGATTCTGTCCATGTTTGTGTTGTGTTGTCAATCAATTCAAGCCATTCTTCCAAGGAGGGCATACGCCAATTACTGCCCCAATTGGCTGTGGCAGCATCGTCTTCTGTCAGCAAGGCACTCATATTGTCGACAAAGCCATTGTAGCCATTTTCTGAATTGTTGCAGTACTTGGTGAGGCTGTAGCCATTGGAGTGTTGATAGTTATACCAATCATAATGATCTTTTGGTGAGGTTTCACCCCAAGCGAAATAGTCGCCGTATTCCTCAGGACTGTCTGCCCCCACGTTGCTTGTAGCCCACAACAGGCCGCTTGGCAGGCCGAGGTCGACATACGCATGTTCGTCATTGGGTGACGCGTCCCTGAAGCTGACCGTGGTCGTTTCCGTCACATGAACGAAGAAGCCTTGCATCGGGGCGATAGGTCCCAGGTGATGGTCTGCATGTCGCCGTTCTCGTCATATATCATGACTTCCATCGGCACAAGCTCGCCATTGCTGTCTTGGCGATAAATATAGGCATTGCAGGTGTAAGGGTTGCCAAAGAGGCCCCATCCGTTGAAGTTATTGCTCAAGTTTTCAGTGTAATAGGCAACAATATCCATGTTGGCTTTGCAATCGAAGGTGGTGCCCGTTACCGAGATCTCCATGTCGACGGGACTAGCATAGAGGTAGCCACCGTCATAGAAATGGGCTCCCGTGAAGTCAAGCACCCTGTCGTTGCGCCATTCGGCATCGGCATAGTTGTAGTCGAACTTGTATAAATCATAGCCCGAGCTGGCGGTCATGGCGGTGGGAAGCGTGGCGTCGAGGAAGGGGAACATGAGCAGGTTGTAGTTTTTCTTGCCTTCCAGCTCGTCGTAGCCCACGATGTTTTTTTCCATCGTCACCTCAAGTCCAAAGATGTTGTGCCTCAGCTGGCCGCCGTCGGCCACAGTGATGCTGCCGCCGTCTATGGTCACCGTATCGGCCACGGCAACGTAGCCTGAAGGGACAATAGCGTTGGCTCGTATAACGACATCGCTGCCTGCGGGAGGCACTGTGCCGATGCTCCAGCAGCCACCATTGTTCCAGTTGCCATCGGTGACGAAGGTAGCCGTTGTCGACAC
Organism: Bacteroidales bacterium; assembly: GCA_017508895.1. The sequence continues at coordinate 38,551 of JAFWRA010000201.1, read as the reverse complement.
TGTGACTTCCACATCGTCGACAAACCAGCCATTGCCGTCGTTGCCCGCATATTTGAAAGCAAGGCTGATCGTCTGACCCAAATAGTCGCTAAGGTCGATGATGGTCTCTTTCCACGATTGGCTCACCGTCTCAGCCGACCAAAGCACAGTCTCGGTGTTGCCGTCGAGCAACACAACCGTGTTGTTACCTTCCTCAAAGTCACTTGGCCAACGGTTATAAGACCAGAAAGTAATTTGGGCTGTCAAAGCATCGGCCTGAAGCTCAAGGTTAGGCAGCACCAAATAGTTGTCACCATAATAGTAGCTATATGCGCTTGCAGAACCAGAATGGGCATAGCTGATACTTCTATCCCAAGAATACGAGCCCGTTGAGAATAATCCCCAGCAGTCAGGCGCAAAGGTCGTTTCTTCGAAACCTTCGAAGAAGGGGTTGTCAGCATCGACAACGAAGGTTTCGCATGGGGTGGTGAAATCATGTACGTCGCTCCAGTCGGTATAGGTTCCATTACTGTCGCAGTTTCTACCCCTCACCTGCCATTCATATTCGGTAGATGGCTCAAGATTGTTGACAAACAGCTGATTGCTTGTTGTCCAACCCATCTCCCAAATGTCGTCATCAGGGCTGTCGATGAGGCAAAAGTCATCCAAATACAGTTGATCCATGTTTGTGCAATTGAAGTGGCGGATGGCGATGTACCCCAGCTGGCCTGCAAAGGCACTTAAGTCGGCGGTGTAGCCTAAAAATTCTCCTGTTACTATTGTCTCAGGCACCAAGACGGTGGAGAAGTCGCTCACACTGTTGCCCGTGGTGGAGAGGTAAATAGCGAAATGCTCGTCTGAATAGTACGAGTCGCGGGCGCACAGCCACACTTTCATGATGCCTTGCAATTCTATCTGAGGTGAAACCAGCCAGTTGTCAGGGGTAAGAGCAGTATTGCTGTTTCTGTGCCAACTTTCAGAAGCCATCACATGCGTGCCACTATGACAATAGGAAGATAAACTTGTAGTAACAAACCAATTATATCCATCCCCATCGTTGTCGATAGTGGTCCAACCAGATGGGAAACCGTTCTCGAAGTCCTCAAAGAAATGGGGCTTTTTTCTGTAGCGTACGTCGTAGTCGTCTTGAAATCCTGTCCAGTTAAGTGTGGCCGAGTGTGATGTGATGTCCGTCGTAGTTAGGTTTATGGGGCTCGGGCAAGCAGATGTTACATAGTTGAAGGTAGTCTTAGGGATAAAGTTGCGTTGGGTGGGCTGCACTTCGTCAAGGCTGTTGACGTTGTAGCCGGCAACAGAGGCTCCGTTTACGCTTTGTCCATAAAAGTAAATATTCTTCCAACCCGCATCAACGGTGTTCTCTATACCCACCAGGAGATTGCCGCCATGATAGACGTAAGGTGTACTGAAGTTAATGGAAAGTGTGCCGCCGTCGCCCTCGCTCACGATGTCGAACGTGCCGCTGTAGACGGTGGTGGCGTTGGCTTTAGGTTCAAAGGCACTGATCTGGGTGTAGTCCACTTCCATGAGGTAGACATCGGCCGAGCTGACAGTGGTGTAGGGAACGTTGTAGTCAGTGGTGTAAAACGTCATGCTGTAGATGATTTTGCCGTTCATTGCCGTCAAGTCGCCGGCAGGGATGACGAACTGGCTTCGGGTGAACTCGTCGAAGTAGAAGATGTAGGCTGGAACATAGTTGTTAGTGGTCGTCCCGTCGTACACAGTTAATTGTTGGCCTAAAGCCGTCCATGGGGCAAAGAAGGACGCCAGAAAAAGCAATAGTAAAAGTCTTCTTTTCATAGTGTTATAATATTTTGTTAATGTACGCAACTGTTCAAAATTTAACTACATGTTTTTTGAAGCGTGACTTAAGGACTATGACCCTTGACTATGACTATGACCGCTTCCACGGGAATGCTGAAATTTCAGCTCTTGGTTGAAGTGGTCATGGTCATCGTCACAAGTCATTGTCCCAATATGTAAACTAAATTTGCTCATCTACTCATTATGATTTGATTCCAATCCTGTTTTGGACGAACAAAAATAGCAAAAAACTTTATGGCAAAAAAAATGAATAAAAAAATGTTTCTGGAACGGTTAGGTGTACTAATGGTTAAGACCCATATCTCAACCTTTTCAGACCCATATCTCAACCGAAAAAGATATGGGTCTCAGGAAGTGGAGATATGGGTGTCAGCGGAGTGGAGTGAAATGAGTAGGCATGAACAAACGGCCACCTCGCGTGAGATGGCCGTTTATACATGTATAGATAGCTTTCTTCCTATTCGTTGCACCTACAATCAAACCTATTTGTTGGTTCCGGGCACACTCTTGCTGAAAGTGACCGATTCGCCTGTTCCATTCGCTTTCACCAGTATTCCCACACAAGGCGGTATGGGTGTAGAGGCAGGCACCGCAATGGGATTGATTGCCGTGCCGTATTCGTTCATCACATAGTAAGGTCTGTCAATGTAAGCATCTACAGGGAAGGGATTGCCAACGAGGTTCCATCCGGGGTTCGCTTTTTCAGCATCGTAATCGAGGTTGACTACTTTAGTCTCGTCCTCGTTGAATACGCCCTTAAAGATGATATTGACCTCAACCTCGTTCGCATACACATAGCCTTGGCCATTGACAAGATTGAAACTGTCAACCTTGTAGTTTTGCCATTCTTCTTCGGTAGCTGACTGGTCGAATTGATAAAGGTCATAATTCGTTCCGAGGAGCATGTTATCAATCGCTGTGGGGACTACGTCGTCACTAAGTGGTGAGGCGATAAACACCCATTTGTCATTACCAACGCCATAACCAGGAACGGTGGCATAGACCATCGGTAAGATCCTGGGTTCATAATTGCTCCAAATAGCAGCAGTCTTATAGGCATCTAAGGATGGATATGGAACATAGATGTAATAGTTAGCGTTTGTTCCTGAGAAAGCATTGTTACCTAAAGAGGGCACTGATGAAGAAAGCATAATAACTGAAGCTAAATTGCAGCAATTATAGAAAGCGTAGCTACCTATTGAGGTTACCGAGCTGGGGATGGTCAAATCTCCCGTAAATCCACTGCAACCATAGAAAACAGAGCCTCCTATTGAAGTTAAAGAATTGGAGATGGTCAAATCTCCAGTAAAGCCACTGCAACCATAAAAAGCTGAACCGCTTATTGTGATCACGGAATTGGGAATAGTTAAATCGCCAGTGAATCCACTACAGCCCCTGAAAGCATTATTACCAATTGTGGTCACGGAATTGGGAATTATCAGACTTCCTGTCAAGCCACCGCAATTGCAGAACGCATAGTTGCCTATAGATGTAACAGCATTAGGAATAGTCAACGATCCTGTCAAGCCACTGCAATTGTAGAACGCATAGTTGCCAATAGATGTGACAGAATTAGGAATGGTCAACGATCCAGTCAAGCCATTGCAATTGTAGAACGCATAGTTGCCTAAAGAGTTCAATGCGATGAAATACTGTAATTCTTCAAATGATGTTATTTCCGTATTTCCTCTAAACACTTCTCCGAGACTCGTAACCGAGGCAGCCTCACCATAACTTAGTTCACCATCGCCATTAGTATCCCAATTGGCAATGCAGATAGCTTTTACGTTAGCATCCGCAAAAACAATGTTACCGTCAGGGACAAAATTGGCGACCAAAACACTTTCACCTGTCACAACGAAACTATAAATGTAATTGTAGGAAACCACAACACCGTTTTCTGTCCAATTGGCAATGCTATATCCTTCGTTTGGTGTTGCTGTAACGGTACAAAAAGTACCACTCTCATACGTTCCTGCACCAGTCACTTCTCCCCCATCCGCTGGAACAGCCGCAACCGTAACCGTTCCAGGAGAACACATACCAACAATATTTGAGAAACGATTCCAACCTTCTGATGACTGATATGCCTCAATAGATTCACATAAAACATAAATCGGAATAGAGGTTGAGATACCATAAAAAACCTCAGAAGGCGAAGATACCGTAGGAGGAGTCTCTGCAAGAAGAATTATTGAAGTCAAGCCTCTACAATTACTGAAAGCTGATTCGCCTATAGAGGTGACGGAATTCGGAATTGTCATTGACGTCAATCCATCGCACCAATAAAAAACTGCGCTCCCAATTGAAGTGATGGCATTCGGAATAGTCACTGAACCTGTCAGACCTCTGCAACCATAAAAAGCAAAACTGCCTATTTTGATCACGGAACTGGGAATAGTTAAATTGCCAGTAAAACCGCTACACATATAAAAAGCAGAATTGCCTATATAAGTGACAGAATTCGGAATATTTAATGTACCTATTAAGCCGCTACAACCTGAAAAAGCAGAATTGCCAATTGAAGTAACAGAATTTGGAATATTTAATGGACCTATTATGCCGCTACAACCTGAAAAAGCAGAATTGCCAATTGAAGTAACAGAATTTGGAATATTTAATGGACCTATTATGCCGCTACAACCTGAAAAAGCAGAATTGCCTATCGAGGTGATAGTGCTCGGTAATGTTGGCAATTCCATTAAATTACTGCAATAACGAAACGCATTATTACCTATAGAAGTCAAACCTATAAAATACTTTAACTCATTAAATGAGGTGATATCTGTGTTGCCACTAAATATTTCACCTATGTTTATCACCGATAGAGTTGTCACCGAGGCCGCTTCAACATAGCTCAACTCACCATCACCATTGGTATCCCAGTTGGATACACAAATGGCTTTCACATTGTCATCGGCAAAAACAATGTTTCCTTCCAATACAAAATGGGCAGTCAACAAACTTTCACCCGTCACAACAAAACTATGATTTGCATCAAATGAGACAACATTGCCGTTTTCTATCCAATTTGCAAAACGATATCCTTCGTTTGGTGTAGCTGTAACAGTACAAAACGTGCCGCTTTCGTATGTTCCGGCACCAGTCACCTCACCGCCTTCAGCAGGGTCAGCAATAACAGTAATGGTTCCTGGCAAGCACAAATCCATAACGTTGGTGAAATTGTTCCATCCATCCATTGCTTGATAAGCTTCAACAGAACCGCAAGGAACAAATACTGGGATAGATGTAGACACATTATTAAATACATCTGTCCCTAATGTAGGCGGTGTTTCAGTTAGAATAATCATTGAAGTCAGTCTATTACAATTCCTGAAAGCACGATCGCCAATCGAATTAACCGAATTTGAGATAGTAAGTGTGCCTGTCAAACCAATACAAAAATCAAAAGCCCAATCACTAATAGAAGTTACTGAATTTGGAATAACCAATGAACCTGTAAAACCTCTACAACCTGAGAAAGCACCATATTCTATTGTGGTTATGGAATTTGGAATAGTCAGTGTTCCTGTTAAACTGCTACAACCTGAGAAAGCAGAACTGCCTATTGAGATGACCGAGTTAGGGATAGTCAAAGATCCATTCAGACTCGTGCAATAATAAAATGCACCTTTGCCAATAGTGGTAACAGAGTTCGGAATGGTCAACGAGCCTGTTAAGTTTCCACAATTACTGAAGGCGTATTCCCCTATAAAGCTAACGGAATTTGAAATAATGAGATTGCCATTGAAACCACTACAGTTGGAGAATGCATAATTGCCTATAGTGGTGACAGAATTGGGGATGATCAGATCACCAACCAAACCGCTACAGTTGGAGAATGCATAATTGCCTATTGAAGTCACTGAATTAGAAATGGTCAAATCACCAGTCAATCCGCTGCAATTGTAGAAAGCATAATTGCCTATCGAGGTCACAGAATTGGGAATGGTCAAATCACCAGTCAATCCGCTGCAACCAGAGAAAGCATAACTGCCTATCGAGGTCACAGAATTGGGGATGATTAAAGAGGTCAAGCCATTACAACCAGAAAAAGCAGAATTGTCTATTGCGATTAAACTAACAAAATACTGCAGTTCATCAAATGAGGTGATTTCTGTATGATTTTTAAATACTTCCCCAATTCTCATTGTTGCTGCAGCTTCACCATAGTTCAATTCACCATCACCATCAGTATCCCAGTTGACTAAACAAATGGTTTTTACATTTGAATCAGCAAAAACAATATTTTCATTTAAAACAAAATGTGCAACTAATTGTCTGTCATTGGTCACAATAAAACTATAATCGGCATCAACAGACACCACTTGACCATTTTCTGTCCAATTTGCAAAACGATATCCCTCATTCGGCATTGCTGTGACTATACAAGAAGTTCCACTAATATAGGTTCCCGCCCCCTCAACTATTCCACCTACAGACGGGTCAGCATTAATGGTAATGGTTCCTGGCAAACACAACCCCAAAATATTTGAAAAGTTGCCCCAACCATCCATAGTTTGATATGCCTCAACCGAACCACAAGGGACAAACACAGAGACAGATGTTGGGACATTTATAAATGAATTTAAAGCTAAAACAGGTGGTGTTTCGGGGAGGACAATTATTGAAGTCAAACCGTTACAACTGGAAAAAGCAGCACCGCCAATCGTGCTTACGGAATTTGAAATGACAATCGATTCCAATTGACTGCAATTAGAAAATGCATTATTGCCAATTGAAACAACTCCATTCGGAATGGTCAATGATCCCGTTAAGCCTTGGCAACCATTGAATGAGTTTTTTCCTATTGTTGTTACAGAATTCGGAATTTTCACTGCGGTCAAGCCTCTACAATTATAGAAAGCATAATTGTCAATTGATATAAGGCCATAGAAATACTGCAATTCTTTAAAGGATGTAATCTCAGGATGATTTCTAAACACTTCACCGATGCTAGTCACCGCGGCTGCTTCTGCATAACTCAGAACACCATCACCGTTAGAATCCCAATTTGCCACACAAATGGCTTTTACTTTGGAATCGGCAAAGACAATATTATCTTCCAACAACACAAAATGGGCAGTCAAATGTCTTTCACTTGACACAACAAAATTATAGTTGGCGTTGTATGAGACAACATTGTCATTTTCTGCCCAGAAAGCAAAACAATATCCTTCGTTTGCAGTGGCTGTTACCAAGCTTGACTCTCCATAATAATAATAGCCTTCTCCTGAGACAATACCTCCTTCTGTGGCAGATGTAGTTATGGCGAAAGGTTCTGCAAACACCGCCACTAAGTCACGGTTATAGTTTGCACTAAAAGAATACACCGGATCAGTAGAAGCAATTCCCCCATTCTCTTCCCAATAGCAGAATCCAAAACCCTCATTAGCAATTGCCGTAAGAGTTACAATTGTACCATGTGTATAAGAGCCATCACCTAACACAATACCGCCTTCAGCTAGATTAACCGTAACATTGATTTCATAATTGGTCGTATCACCTTGAGGATGGATATTAAATATTGCCCTATGATCACTATTAAATTGATATATTAAAGCTCCAATAGCAAAATAACCGTTACTTAAACCATCCCAACCCCAATTGAAATGAAACAATTCATTGACATCATAACCATCACATACGAAAGCATGACCATTCATCCCATGATAACCTGTATAATACATAGGCCTGCCCAAATTGAGACAGTCCTTAAGTTTAGCTTTCCATGTAGCATCGGAATAATTCCTACGGTATTCAGCACTCATTTCATTAGAATAGCCAAAATAATTAATCAACGATCTGGGATACAACAAAGCGCCGGAACCACCTGATGCATAATCCATATCAACAGAAACACCACAATGCCACATAAGTGTTGCCACGGCTTCCTTTTGTTCTTGTGTGGCTTGGCCATAATAACTATCCAGCATCATGGCCCAATCGTAAATGGTCTCACCAAAATTGGCACTCAGATTTTGGCCATTCCATTCGTAAGAATGATAGCCTATTCCTTGCACCGGCCATTCCCAATATTTCATAATTTGCGCCATGGCAGTGGCCGTACAGCCCGTGGGGTAACCATTTGGGACAAACATATTATAAGGATAACTTTGACCCCAGATAGGGGTGAGTAAAGGCTCTACCGATTCGTTGGTACGGTTATTGGTCAATCGCCCCTCGGTTATCACAAGTTCCCACTGTTGAGCCGTTAGTTCATCGGCTTCCAGATGGTTTTCAATGCCATATTGAATCTGTTCAACAAAATCTTGCAAGTAGTCCTGCATCTGGATTGGAATGTTTTCCATATCAAATTGCCCTTCATCGGAATAACCAAGAATGGGCGTGGCACAATCATCGGCAGACACAATAACAAAACCATTTGGCGTATTGAAGATGTAGAAGGCCGCATCGCCACGGCTGATGTCGTAAGTGGCTACCAATTGCAAGTCATTAATACCTCGCATCGGTTCTTTTGCGTTAGCGTTCATGAACCTAAAGCCCACTTCGCGGGCGGTTCCTTCGTCAACGGGGGTGGCTTTCATGATCAAAGGCATGACCAAAAAAAGCATACTGAATAATAATAGATTGTGTTTCATATCAATAATATTTGTAGTATTGGTGACAAAGATACGTATTTCCGCAATAGAATAAAGAAAAATCAAAAAAAAGAAGTTTATTTCTACTTTTAAATGTTACGAAAACGGCCACCTCGCGTGAGATGACCGTTTATTCAAACAAAATCACATTGTTTATTCCGCCACTTTGAATCTGATGCTGAAACGGGCATCAGGTTCTTGTCCGGTGGCATGGAAGCCGTAGGTGGGTTGTTTCAACAAATCCACAGTCAAGCCAGTGACGTGGTCAACCAGTTGGAAATATTCGAATTCCATCTCGTTTCTGTCGACGGTCAGGGTGAAGTCGCCCGTCTGTTTGCAGCTGAAGCAGAACTCCAATGTCCCATCGGCTTTCTCCACGTGTGCAATGGCGTAGTCCTTGCCGTTGTCACGAACCCAAAGGCTCGGCTCCTGTGCGACAAAGCCACCCATCTTCTCCATGCTGTTGCCACGACCGAAGTACACGAATGCCTGATCCATTCCGTTTTCGCCCTTGATGCTGATGCTCAACGGGCTGGTCTCCCTCTTGGCTCCACCCGTTTCCGAAGTGGCGACGGCGGTGCTCTTGGCTATCGTCAAGACGGTGGGGGCAGCTACCTTCACCAGGATGCCTTGTCCAGGATGGATGGCGTCTTCAAAGGTATGAACCTGCCATGTGCCTTCGTTAGTCAGGGTGTAGTAGCCTGAAGCTAGGTTGGCATCGTCGATGGCCGCTCCCACGCCCTTATAGATGTCGTGTGGGAAGGGGTTACCGATGAGGTTGAAGCCACTGAGCGGATCGTTGGGACGCTCGGTGTAGGACAAGGGGCAAGTGACCGCTGAGGAGTTTAGAGTACCTGTAAAGGCGGGACTGAAAGCGTTGCTGTTGGCAAAGAGGTAGCCTCGGCCATTCTCGAAGGTGGTGAAGTCAGCAAGGCCGCCCTTGTAGTTCTCCCATTCCTCGTTGGTGAGGTTGCTCTCGTTGAAGCGATACAAGTCGAATTCCGGGGTGGCGAAGCTGCTTCCCTCGATGGGCATTTCGTCCATCGCCGAGGCGATGGTGTACCAAGCATCGGGGTTGCTGTCGCTATATGCGACAATGTCCTTCTCCAACGTTGCAAACACATTACCAGATGCATTGATGAGTTGTGCGCCATCTTTGATGACCAAGCCCTCTGTGGAGGTGTTGGTCAGGTCGCCAGTCACCGTGAGGGTTTTGTCTGGCTGGAGGGTGAGTAATTGGCCATTTGAAACGGTCAGTTCGGCTACCTCGGTGGTCATGTCGAGCTGGCAGTTGGCATCGATGAAGACAATATCGTTGACTCCGGGTAAAGCCCCGTACTGCCAGTTGGCGGCATTGCTCCAATTGCCTGCCGCGATGAAGTGGAAAGCTGGGGTTGGGATGTCACCTGTAAAATTCAAAACGTATGGATTCCCCAACGTTCCGTATCCGTTGGCTATAAATGTGATTGCTTCGGGTGAAATAAGGTTCAACTCTTGACCAATAGCATGATCAAACAATTTGAAAGTCAATTGGTCGCCAGTTTCTCCGAATACAATCAGTTGCACCAAATAGCGCTGCGTTGGGAAGAAATAGGTCGCCAATTGGGCACCACGACATTCCTCCCCGCAAAAAACACCTACTTCCAAAGTAGTGGATTGTTGCTCTTCTCCATTGATTTGGATGACACCCGTCAAGGTCATGTTGTCTTCATACATGGCATCGTTCGGAATCCAATGGGTTTCACTGCTTGTAAAATGTGCCGTCAAGGCACGGTCGGCATTCACGGTAAAGGAATAAGTGTCGTTCGTTGAGACTTCCACACCATTTTCTGTCCAATTGACGAAAGCATAGTTTTCGTTAGCTGTGGCAACAAGAGTACAGGATTGTCCTTCCTCGTACAAACCTGTTCCCATGATTGTTCCACCTTCCGTAGGGTCGGCAATTGCAGTAATGGTAAACCTTTCCGTTACACTTCCTGTGAAATTTAGGATATAAGGATCGGACAATGAGCCATACCCGTTAGCAATGAAAGACACTGCCTCTGGCGAAACCAGATCCAGCTCTTGCCCCAAAGCATGGTCAAACAACTTGAAGGTAAGCTGGTCGCCAAGTTCTCCGAAAATGGTCAGTTGAACAACATATCGTTGGGTCGGAATGAAATAGGTCGGTATTCCTGAACCACGGCATTCCTCCCCGCAAAAAACACCTACTTCCAAAGTGGTGGATTGTTGCTCTTCTCCATTGATTTGGATGACACCCGTCAAGGTCATGTTGTCTTCATACGGGGCACCGTTCGGAATCCAGTGGGTTTCACTGCTTGTAAAATGTGCCGTCAAGGCACGGTCGGCATCCACGATAAAAGAATAAGTGTTGTTCGTTGAGACTTCCACATCCTCTTCTGTCCAATTGACAAAGGCGTAGTTTTCGTTGGGCGTGGCGACAAGAGTACAAGTCTGTCCTTCCTCGTACAAACCTGTTCCCTCAATTGTTCCGCCTTCCGCAGGGTCGGCATTTGCAGTAATAGCGAACCTTTCTGTTACATTTCCCGTAAAATTCAGGATATAAGGATCGGACAATGAGCCATAACCGTTAGCATTGAAAGACACCGCCTCGGGTGAAACCAAATCCAGTTCCTGCCCCAAAGCATGGTCAAACAACTTGAAGGTAAGCTGGTCGCCAAGTTCTCCGAAAATGGTCAGTTGCACAACATAACGTTGTGTTGGAATGAAATAGGTCGGTATTCCTGAACCACGACATTCCTCTCCGCAAAAAACACCTACTTCCAGTGTGGTGGATTGCTGCTCAACATCATTGATTTGGATAATGCCCGTCAAGGTCATGTTATCCTCGAAATTCGAGTCATTAGGAATCCAATGGTTGGCAAATAGCCAACCATTGGACAACATTAAGACGAGCAAGAATATGATGCTCTTTTTCATCGTCATTACTTTTTAATCAATTGTTTGTTCATTATTCCATCATCGGTGGTCACACGAAGCATGTAAATGCCACTTGCACGATTATTCAAGTCAATTTGCAAGAATCCGTTTTCAATCTCCTCGGAAAGGATGACTTGGCCGAATGCATTGAGCACTTCTATCTTCCTCATGTTTTGTCCTTCAATGTTGAAAAGACCTTCTGAAGGATTGGGATAAACCATCACGTTTGCATTGAGGGCTTCGTCTACATCCATTGTGCCGAAATGTAGGACAAACGGATCGCTCAGTGTGCCAACCATCCCGTCATTCTCATAGGTCAAATCATCGGATGAGAAGCTCACATTAATGCCATCGGTGATGCGGAATTGCATAGCTTCAGCCTGATCGCCAAAGATGTTGAGGAAAGCAATATAGCGGTCAATGGGTTCGATATACATCAACTTCACACTGCCACGGCATTCGTCACCAACAAAAGCGGCAATCTCATAGTCTTCGGAACGCAGTTCCGTTCCTTCCAATTCAACCACCGCAGTCAATGTCATATTGTCAGCGAAATACTCGTCAACAGGTTGGAAGACATTGTCTTCAGGCGTTACGTTGTCTAAACTGGTCTCACCCCTACCCGTCTGGAACACCAAAGTCTTTTGTGTGCTACTATTCGAACGGTACATATAGCCCTTACCTGCTTCAAAGGTGTTCAAAGTGCCATACCACATGTTGTAGTTACCATCGGAATAGTAAGTTGTATAACTGTTTCTTCCCTTGATGACATCATTGCTCTCAGGTGTGAAATTACTCATGGCCACATCCACACTCACATTTTGGATGTTGGGGAAACCAATCCAGTTCCAACCGTTCTTGATGGAAATAGGATGACTCGTTGGTACGGTAGTTTCACCGACAATGGTAGCATTGCAAGCGGCATTGACACGAATCTTGTACATTTGCTCATTGCAAATGGAATTCAATGGACCATACCAATAGGTCGAGCCATTATAGGGATAAGCCTCCACATAGCCATTGGTTCTCGACTTAATAATCAATCCATTGTTTGCGAGACTGTTCTCCAATTGCTCCAATCCGTTAATATTGGAAAGCTCGATATATGACGACCACCAACTCCAGCCATTGCTGAGGGCTTGTGTGTGGACATATTGGAAGTTAGCAACATAATGACCAGCTCCAGTGACAGTAAACTGGTATGAGGCACTATTTGAAACCACAACACCGTCTAAGGTCCAGTTCTTGAACTGATAACCAACATTAGCATTGGCAGTCAATGTGGCTACGGCACCAACGATATATTCGCCTGTTCCCGTGATTTCACCTGCATCGACAGGATTGGCTTCAGCAGAAATCTGGACGGTAGAAGTGAAATTCAAGATATAAGGATTGAAAAGCGAACCATAGCCATTGGTAGTGAATGGGACAGGTGTTGGCGGGGTCAAAATGAGTTCAGCATTCTGCTGATGGTCGAACAACCTGAACGAAATCATATCATTGACTTCACCGAACACGGTCATTTGAATGATATAACGATCGGTAGGCGCGAAATAGGTGGCGCGTTGGCTACCACGGCACTCCTCGCCACAGAAGGCACCAACTTCAAGCATCGTCGTGTATTGTTCCACACCGTCCAACTGTAAAACACAGGTGAATGTCATGTTGTCTTCATACAAGCTGGTTTCGGGCGTCCAATGGTTAACGAACTCGGAAAAATGAGCCACCAAGTTTCTGCTGGTCGTGGCCGTGAACGAGAACGTCGAATTAGTGGAAACCACATCGCCATTCTCAGTCCAATTGACGAAAACATAGCCAGAACTGGCAACAGCCGTAAGCGTGACCGAGGCACCGTAATCGTAATTGCCATCACCCGTAATCGTTCCACCTTCTTCAGGATCGGCAACAGCGGCGATGACAACTTGCGAATCGGCAAAGTTGGCCACCAATTGCATGTTCTCTGTAGGAGTGAAGTTATAGGTGGCACTCGTCGAAACGACATTGCCATTATGGGTCCAATTAATGAAGAAGCAATCGGGAGCAGGCGTGGCCTTCACAATGGTTTGGCCATTGTTAGAACACGAAGGCTGCTGGGTAACACTGGCACTACCCATCGTTGTGTTGTTTGACGAAACAGTCACATAGTAAGGATAGTCCTCAACATAGTTGGAGAAATGGTTCCAATAAGTAGCGTTCCGATAGTTGTTCGACTTGCCACAAGGCACATACACAGGAATGCTTTGGTTTATATCGGTGAAACCATATTGGGTGTCGTTGCCTGTGAAAGTCGGAGGCATGGCTGATGCAGCATGAATTTCAGCCACGCTTGAGCAGTTCTTAAAGGCATAGTTCGGAATTGTGACAACATTAACGCCAATGTAGAAGGTCGTGATGGCTGTGCTACCGCCAAAGACGGGATTCGCCGAGCTGCCCATTTGCGTACAGTTTGCAGCGTTATAGTTGATAATCGTAAGGTTAGAGCAATCAAACAAGGCATTTTCGCCCACACTGTTGATTTGGGAAGGTATTGTGAATTCAACCATGCCTGTGCAACCCTTGAACTGATTGGCAGCAATAACTAGGTTGTTGAGGGTTACAATGGTGAGCGATGTGCAATTCTCAAAAACTGATGTGCCTATAGAAGTCACAGTATAGGGCACATTCACAGTGGTCAATCCCGAGCAGTTGTAGAATGCTTTTTCACCGATGCTGGTGATGCAGTCAGGAATTAACATTGAGGCCAAGCCGGTACAACCTTCAAATGCCGAAACACCGATGGTCTCGTTTTGCATTGTAACGGTGGTCAATCCCGTACAGTTCTTAAAGGCGTTCTCGAGCATTGTCGTTACTGTGGCGGGAATTGTGATTGATGTCAAAGCCGTGCAACCCTCAAACTGGGACGCAGCTATTTTGTTGTTTTGGATGTCGACTTGGGTTAAGCTTGTGCAATTCATGAAGGCTCCCGTATTCATGGAAGTCACCGTGTTGGGAATGGTGATTCCAGTAATGCCCGAAGCCTTGAACGCGTTTTCGCCAACGTTGGCAACCGAACTAGGCAACTCGATGGCAACCGCCAGCCCCGTACAATTCTCAAAAGCATTGTTTCCAATGCTTTCAAGGGCTGTCCCTAAGACGAGGCCCGTAATGCCCGAGCAGTCTTTGAACGCATCAGCTCCGATTTGCACGACACTATTGGGGATCGTGACCGTTTCGCCTAATCCGGTACATCCTCTAAAAGCCGATGCCCCGATTTGCTCCATGGCATTATACATGGTCAGGGTGGTCAAGTTCGTGCAACCTTGGAAAGCCGATGCCCCTACCGTGGTCACTGCCGTTCCAAGGCGCAAGTTGCCAATCAAGCTGGAACAGTTGTAGAAGGCACTGTCGCCTATCGCAGTGACGGCATTCGGGAAGTTGAGTTGGCTGATCATTGCGGAACAGCCATAAAAAGCTTCTTCACCGATGGTGAGCATGGAGTTGGGAAACACCAAATTGCAGTTGAGGTGTGAGCAATTCTTGAAAGCGTAGGCTGGAATGGTGGTAACGCCTGTGCCGATGTTCAAAGTGGTAAGTGAGGTGCAGTTGGCAAAAACGGGCGATGCGCTGCTGCCCATGGTGGTGCAATTGATGGCGTTATAATTGACCGTGACCAAACCTGTGCAGCCCGAAAAAGCGGTTTCGCCAATGGTATTGATGCTGGTCGGGATGGTGACAGCCGTCATACGGATACAATCCTTGAATGCGTTTTCGTCAATATTGGTCACAGTATAATTCTGGCCATTGTAAGAAACCGTTGTAGGGATGACAACGCCCCCTGCTGGTTCGGGATGGCCTTGATAGTAATAGCCATTGTATTCCTTGGCATAGGTGACTTTCACCTTATGCTGGGCAGCATCTTCTATGATGTAATATAAGGTTTGACCCGACGAGCAGGCTTGGCTGAAGTCATAATGTTGATCCATGCCCACAATGTTGTAACCGCTCCAATACTCCGCCGATTGATAGGCGCTGACCGAGGCATTGGGCACATAAATGGTCTGTCCCGAGGCAAAAGCCACTTCACCGCCAATGGTAGGAGGAGTGGTGTTGTGCGACTCCACACGGGTTAATTGCATATCGTATGCATTGCCGAAGGCGAAACTACCAATGCTGGTTACGCTAACAGGAAGCACCAATGAGTTGATATTACGGCATTCATAGAAACCGTATGTTCCGATTGATGTCAGGCCGTTGCGCAAAGTAAGATTAGTGAGGGCGGTGCAATCCTTGAAACAGTAATCAGGGATTTGTGTAACATTATCACTCACCATCACCGTGGCCAGAGCAGAACAGCCGAAGAAAGGCGGCTCAGCTTGCGTACCTGAATAGGTGCAGTTGGTGGCCTCATAATCCACAGTGTTCAAAGCCGTACAGCCTTGGAAGGCATACTTGCCAAGAGATGTCAGCGTGCTGGGGATACGGATGTAGGCCAAGGTGGTGGCATTCTGGAATGCATAGTTACCGATGCTTTGAAGCGAATTGGGAAGCAATTGCGTTGTTAAAGTTGACTTCAACTTTGAACAACCAGCAAAAGAATAATTGCCTATGGTGGTTACTGTGTTGGGAAGATTGATATTGGCCAAGTTGGAACAATTCTGGAAAGAATAACTGCTGACGGTAGCCAAGGTGCTGGCATTGCCGCAAGTAATTGTAGTAAGTGACGTGCATTGAGAAAAACCAGCAGTGCCGATGGTTGTCAAACTATTTGGCAGTGTGACAGAAGCAATTTTTGTAGCACCTTGGAAACCGTAATTAGGAATTCTGGTAACGGTATTGCCCAAATTCAATGTGGTGAATTTCGTGCAACTTTCCCATGTGTTGCTACCAACACTACTACAGTTGGTAGCATTGAAATTGACCGTAACCAAATTGCTGCAATAGCGAAACACTTCACTGCCAATTGAAGTTACTGATGTTGGGATGGTAACCGTGGTTAAACCTGAGCAACGAGCGAACGCTTGATTGCCAATCGTCTGCACCGAAGCAGGAATGACCACAGAAGTAAGGCCTGTGCAAGCATAAAAATTGGGATTACTACTGCTATAAGAATATGTTGTTCCAAACGCATAATCATCAATAGCAGTTACCGAATAGCTGATGCCGTTGTATTCCACATAATAAGGAATGATGAGGTTGCCAGTTGGTCTAGAATAGTAAATAGATGAACCACCATTACCATATGGATTCCCTGCATAGTTATAATCATTAGGACCTGAAGAAATACCATAAGTATCACTATTAGGATGCGTCACCATCACCGTTCGAGAGTTGGTCGTATTGGAGGTGATTTTGTAATAAAGTGTCTGCCCATTGGCGGCCACAGAGGTAAAATCATGGTTTGCCGCAAAAACATTTGCCATTCCCACCGCACTCAGCAGCAGGATGAACAGGACGGAGCGGAGCGCCCTTTTTGGATGTAAAGATCTTTTGTTCATAATATTAGGATTTGAATTGTTTGTGTTTTCCTTATTTATGATATGCCGTTTTTTCGCTATTGCGCCCAATGCGCTGTATTCATTTCAATTCGATTTGGTTAGACTTTTGTTTCGTAAATTAAGGGGCAAAGATAAGAAAAAACAATGCAACCTGCCAAGTTTAATGATCTTTTGTAATTTTGCGGACAGAATACAAGATTAGTGCGTTATGACTAAATATCCTATCGGCTTGCAGAACTTTCAAGGGCTTCGAGAAGATTAAAGGTTGGAAAATGATTTATGCACTAGCCATAAAACAAACGGCCACCTCGAATGAGATGACCGTTTATTTAAACAAAATCACATTGTTTATTCCGCCACTTTGAATCTGATACTGAAACGGGCTTCAGGTTCTTGTCCGGCGGCTTGGAAGACATAGGCTGGCTGTTTTAACAAATCCACTGTCAAGCCAGTGACGTGGTCAACCAGTTGCAGGTATTCGAATTCCGTCTCGTTTCTGTCGACGGTCAGGGTGAAGTCGCCCACCTGTTTGCAGCTGAAACAGAGTTCCAGCGTCTCACAGGCTTTCTCCATGTGTGCGATGGCGTAATCCTTGCCGTTGTCGCGGACCCAAAGGCGCGGTTCCTGTGCGACAAAGCCACCCATCTTCTCCATGCTGTTACCACGGCCGAAGTACACGAATGCCTGATCCTGACCGTTTTCGCCCTTGACGCTGATGCTCAACGCGCCGGTCTCCCTCTTGGCTCCACCCGTTTCCGAAGTGGCGACGGCAGTGCTCTTGGCTATCGTCAAGACGGTTGGAGCTGTGGCCTTCACCAAGATGCCTTGACCAGGCAAGATGGCATCTTCAAAGGTATGCGCTTGCCATGTGCCTTCATTGGTCAGCGTGTAATAGCCCGAAGCCAAGTTGACATTATCAATGGCTGCACCTGAGCCCTTGTATATATTATGCGGGAACGGGTTGCCGATGAGATTGAAGCCGCTGAGCGGGTCATTAGGCCGGTTGGTGTATGTCAAGGAGCAAGTGACATCCATGTTGTTCAACGTACCAATAAAGACGGGCGAGAAGCTGTTGCTGTTGGCAAAGAGGTAACCTCTACCCTTCTCGAAGGTGGTGAAATCTGCAAGATTGGCCTTGTAGTTCTCCCATTCCTCACCGTTAAGGTTGGTCTCGTTGTAACGATACAAGTCGTATTCAGGTGTGACGTAGCCACTGCCCTCAATGGCCATGCCGTTCATTGGCGAGGCGATGGTGTACCAACCTTCCGCATCACCGTTATTGTAGGCTTGGACATCCTTCTTCAATGTGGCTGCGACATTTGCAGAAGCATTCACTATCTGAGCGCCATCCTCAATGACCAAACCTTCTGCTGAAGTGTTGGATAGGAGACCATTGACTGTAAGCGTTTTACCTGATTGCACGGTAAGAGTCTGCCCGTCAGCAACCACCAATACTGCCACTTCAGCATCTTGGTCAAGTTGGCATGATGCATCAATGAAGACCACATCATTGATTCCGGGCATTGTGCAGTCTTCCCAATTAGAGTCGTTACTCCAGTTGCCTTCTGTGACGAAATGGAGACCCGAAGCCGTGTAGATGTACTCCGCCACCATGTCCTTATCCTCGCGGTTGCCAGCCGAGTCGACGGCTATGACCAAGTATTCGGTGGTCAGCAAGTCCTCAAGATGCAGCACAAAACTGTCTTCAAAGATTTGCGCCTTCCTCACCTGCCATTCCTGGTCGGTGGATGCGTTACGATAGTACAAGCTGTGGTACCACACGCCCGAACGGTTGTCTTGCGAAACAAAAACGAAGTTCAGACTATCCGCCATGGGGGTCACTTCCTCGATATACGAGGTGGGTGTCTCAGCATCGACAACATTCGTCCATGTAGGCGTCATGATGACATCGTTTTGGTCGAAGATGATACCGGCGCGGTTGCTGATAGCGGTGCCGTCGGCAAAGGCTTGTTTCAGGTTGATGCTGTAGTCGATGAAGCCCACACCGTTGCCAGAGTAATTGACGGGCAACACACCTTGATAAGGATTGTCGGTGGGTTCCATCGTCATCGGGTCAAGGGATTGGATAGTCCATTCTACTATGCCTGTGGTTGGGTCGTAGTCCTGTTCGATTTGCGCAATAACATATAACTCTGGACGCATATCCAAAGTGCGGGCAAAGGTTTGTTCACCGTTGAGTTCCAAACGCTTGTCGCCAATGGTGACACTGCGGGCGGCCAAAGAGTTCAAGTCGAACTTGGTGGCATCCAAGGTGTCGCGCACGATGATGGTATGCGCCGCAGCGGTGGCCAAAGTGGTGTCGTTCTCAAACTCAATCTCATACTGCACATTCTGGATTTCCTGACGCATATAGTGGCTGCCGGATTCAGAGAGGTAGCCACGAATGTCGTTGGGGTCGAGGGGGGTGACAGCAGTAGAATGACCACCATTAGAATTCCCATCGGTACAAGGATTAACTTCATTGTGTGCCATAGAATACACCCCACTAAGCATGCTTATTACACTTGCAATATTACTCGGAATTGAACCAATTGTGCTAAAAGGTCCAGAAAGACAACCCATTACTAATCCACCCCAAGAAATCGCTCTATCTCTCGTTTTTATTTCCCCACCACATAAGCCATTAGCTATTTCAGAAGACGAAGTAGCTAATGCACTTGCCACACAGCTTAGAAGAGCAGTAGCTAAAGCCATAGATGCATCCGCTTCAGCCGCTGCCAACAGTGCTCCAGCCGTACTCAACGCAACGGGTGAGGCAGGTGTAGGAACTAATGCTGTCGCCCCTGCAGCTGCGGCTGCCCCCATAGTCGCCGCTGCTTCTACTGAAAAGAGCATCGAAAAGATGGAGGCACCTATTCCTACACCATTCAACATAAATTCAACACCTGCATGCCAACAACAAAAATCCCACCAAGAACGACTATTTGATCCATCGAAAAAAACTAAACGATTCTGTTGTTCAACAATGGGAAGCCACTCGTTAGGGCAAGTAAACCAAGTATCTATGCTGCTAAAAGAAGTCAATCTTAATGAAATTGTCCTTGTTGTATATGGAGGTATCTCTAAATAAAAATTTCCAGATCGTATCAAAACACTATCTACCCCATTATCACCAATATCAATCGATTTAACAAAATAATAATCAACACCTACAACATCACTATACTCTTTTAGATTTCTTTTTTCCAATTCATTCCATTCATATAAGTCCTTCACACAATCATAGAAACTTTGTGTTTCCAGTCCGTCAATATGAATACTATAAAGACCAAAATCTTCTGTAGAGATATACAAATATAATGGCACATTATATGCCGTCATATTCCCATTATTAGTAATAGTATATGTATACGTACAAGGCGTATTCCTCAAAAATGCCGATGGGTATGATACCGTAGAAGTCAGCACAATATCCACAGGCTCCTGCACTTCCAAAGCACCATTAATCCGTATAGTTTCCTCATAGAACTCAAACACGGCATCATAAACGCCCATATTCTCTTGATAGAAATTCCAGGACACCGTAGTGGTGGTATTGCTCTCATGTCCAATATCCAATTGTCTAATGGTATCATTTTGCGCGTTTACCAAATAAACATCCAACAGGCTGTTGAAACCGTTACCTTTGAAAGTGATGGTAGAACAACCACCATTGCCTACCAAATGCACATCGAATGACACGACTGCATATCTATTTAACCAATTATAAGTTACCGAAACCGTTTCACCGCTTCCCGTGACATCGTGCACAGCCAAATAATAAACACCGTCTTCCCAAACATTTAAACCAACTTCTTGTATGGATTCAGGCCCTGAAGCAACATAAACCTCTTCACCTGATGGTGCAAAAAGCTGCATCGTGCAGGCCTTGTCCGCTTGGAAAGACAAATAATCGCCCCTGTTTGCCTCCAATTTGAACCAACTGATTTGGTTGTTACGAGGAGAAGCAAAGGTTTCCGTGGTGTTTCGTTCAAAAACATTTGCAGCAATACTTTCTATTACATTTTCATCCACATAAAATGAAGATTGTTCGACATAATGCTCCTGTGTGTCCCAAAAACGGAAAGTAATCTTGTTCTTTGCATTAACGTATGGTTCGTCTCCATTTGTATGAAAATGGAAGCAAGTACTACGAATAGGCCATGTCTCAACAGGCAATAAAGCAATGATATTCAAGGTGTCCAAATATGGCGACAAGTTTGTGACATACCGTTGGGTTATGTCATCATTTATTATGTATTCCCATCTGGCAATTTGTTCGTTTTGAGTTTTGTAGAATACATAACATTGTGGTGCGGTTAAAGTGCCGTTGTCGAGTTGAATATCTAAAGTATGTATCCCACCAGACAACGAATCGGTGTCCAACTCGAAAACGCCATTACCGATAAATCCCGTTTGCAACGTACTGTAGTCATGGTCAAACCAGCAGCGATAAGCCACATTTTCCATAGGTTCTTCCACCAACTCTTTATAGAACATGTAACTCTCCGTTGATGTTAAGTCGTCAGCTTCCAAACGCACATACAGCAAGTGAAGACCTTCCTCAAGGCCTTCCGCATCCAACATGAACTGGCCAGTTCCAAAAGGCATCGACTGCATGTGCTCAAAATCCTCATCGAACCAAAAATGGCATACCACCTCGTTCGGATTTGTTGGAGCCCCAGTTAAAGTCTGGTAAAACAAATATTGTTGTGGAGCGCACCAAGTCCCTGTAGTATCCATGACCATAAGACACATTGTGTGCAGCCCATTCGTTAACATGCCTGCATCCACTTCCATCTGGAAGAAGTCGCTGCTAAAGGTAGTCGTCGAAGCCTGTTCATAATTTTGATCGAACCAATAGCGACAGTTATAGAGCGACTGCGACCTCAAAGCCAGACAGAGCATCAGACAGTTCAAAGTAAGTAAGCATCGTCTCATGGCTTTAGCCCTTTCCAATTATTCGTCCTCATCAATCAACTCGATTTCCACACTTAACTTGTTATCTATAGTCGTTCTACCTGCCACATTGCAATTCCTAATAATCATATAATGGGGACGCGTACGATAAGGCAACATACCACCATAGAGACCAACCTCTGTTCCGTCATGTCCCAAAAAGCTCGTGGCAATGTCATTTTTCAACTGATAAATGTTATCGTAAGAAACAGTGCCGTTAAAGGTCTCAAACACATCCGAATAGTCATTCACTTCCATAACAGTATTACAAGTCTGTCCATCAAACAATGAAGTTTCTCCTTTCTTTATATTGAGACAGTTGAAAAAAGTACAATTTGAAACGGTATGATTCGAAATCGTAGCAAAGATGCTATTGTAAGCTATTAGGTTATTGATATTTAAGCCATCATTAAAAAGTGCTACAGAATTATGGAAGGAAGTACATTTGTATATATCGCCATGATTATAGTTGGAAAACTTTACCACACTATTGACAAAAGATGCGTCAAGAAACCTCTGAAACGAAAATGACTTTATAACACAATTTTCAAATTGAATGTTATTATAGGTAGAACCATTAGTGCTATATGTAATAGCATCAATATTACATTTTCTAAATGTAACATTAGTTATCGGCGAGCCATAGGCATAAAAATTTATTGTAGTACTAAAATAAATGCCCTCGAATATAGAATTAGAAGCTTCGCTATAACCACTTTTTGATACTCCAAAAGAAGAAACTTGTGTTCTTCCTACACCAGTAATAGTATCATCAACACAACCTGCCCCATGAATGGTCACCGCTTTATAAATCGACGTACCAACAAATACTCCACTTGAAAGCGTAATGATGTCGCCATCACTAGCAGCATTATATGCCGATACAAGTGCGTTCTGACCAAAATATGTACCTGTAATAGTACCCTCGTGTTGCAATGTCGCAACAAGGTTCTGTGCAAGTGCATTCTTCATTCCCGCCACCAGCAGCAGGACGAACAAGGCGGCACTCATCGCCTTTCCGAATTGTAAAGTGCTTAATTTCATTTTGTTAAGTATTTGTTTATTAAATAATGATTTTTTATGTAAACAACAAAACGAAAATTTGTTTTGTTTGCGGCAAAAATAAGAAAAAACAAAGCAACCTGCCAAGTTTAATGATTTTTTGTAATTTTGCGGACAGAATATTAGATTAGGGCATTATGACTAAATATCCTATCGGCTTGCAGAATTTCCAAGGGCTTCGCGAAGATTAAAGGTTGGAAAATGATTTAAGAGTACTTCTACAGACACAAAATTTTAAGCAAACGCTATCTGCAAACTGGTAGTATTTCACACCACCGCTTCAAAAATCCGCTTGCCGTTCACTTCATGCCATTGTGGCTCCATCTCCTGCTTGTTCTTCGAGAAATCATAGGTCAGCAAATAGCCTTCGTCCATGCCTCGGATGGCAAGGTATTCCGACAATTGTTCGCGACCCGTCTGCTCGTACTTGTCGCCCCGCCATATCTTCAACTCCACGATGAACTCCTGCCGGTCATAGTTCACCACCAAGTCCATGCGACGGTTATCGCGCGTCTGCGGCTCCACATAATAAAAGCCAATGCTGTTGATAATGGGTTTCAAGAAAGTAAGAAACAGCAGCCGTCCTTCCTTTTCGAGGAAAGACTCCCTACGCTCTCTGTACTCTTCGTGCATGAGTTGGGCAAAACGTTCCACGACATATTCCATGTTGAGACGGCCGTTTTGGATGTAGGTGGACTGGAAAGGAGCCATCTTATCATGGTTTTTGATGGCATAATCCACAGTAAAATACAGGAACAAAGCCTCTTCGAAAACAAGGTTGTGTATCGTCACGCGACCGTCTTTATTCTTGATATAGGAGAACATATTGCCCATACTCACCATAGGATTGAGCAAAGTAAAAGCATACGAAATCCCATTAACAGCCACTGAAAACATGAACTCCCGAAACTCAGGATAGTTCTCAAGGTTCTTTGACAAATCGTCCATCAAAGTATTATTGCCTTGCACGATTATTTTCACAGCCTTTACAACTCCCTTTTCCGTCCAATCACAATCCAATTGCTCGTCAATCAACTTGCAGATTGCACTCACCAAATAAGGGTAGCCCGAGGTGTACTTGTAGATTTCCTCCCCCATCTTTTTGACATCAAAACCAGTATGATGTTCATTTTCATAATCTTGCAACATTTCGGCTATTTCTTCAGGATGAAAAGTCATATCCACATTGAAATCAGCAGCAATATTCCAAGGCGAATTGTATTTTTTTTCAGCATCGAGACGAAGTTTCAGCTTGAGGTTTTTGATGTCATAGACTCCAGCGAGGATGACACTGTGGAAGGTTGAGTCTACACCATATTGGTCCCGTTTCAGATACAGATCACGCAAAAGGCCAATAAACCCAATAAATGTTTGATTGTCAGAACTTTTATCAACCTCATCTATCAAAATGACTACAGGCAGGTGATAAGCCTTGCAGAATTGGCTGATGGTTACGCCTAACTCCTTGAAATCGTGTATTTTCTCTGGATTCCAAAACGATGATAGGTCTTCACCTTTTTTTTGGTGTTGCAAAACGTCACCCACTAAACTTGCAAACATCTGCACAAACGAAAGCTCCGTCTTGAAAGGATTGTCGCCTACACCTTCGAAACTGGTTTGAATAATGAGATACCTATCCGACAACTTGCGACGAATCATGTTCAAAGTCGTTGTCTTTCCATATTGCCTTGCTCTATTGATGGTGAAATACTCACCTGAATTAATCATACTTTCAACAACTTTGAAACATTTTTCCGTGTTCACCATGTAATGCCGCTCAGGATTACAACTTCCAGTTGTGTTAAATCTTTTCATTCGAAATAGCTGTTATTCATGGCGCAAATATACAAAAATATCCAAATTTCCAGCCTTACAAAGTTTTTTCCTACCTTTGCACCCATTAAGAATTACACTTCATGTTCTGGCCCGACCTACTCTCCAACAAGCGTTACGCGCAGCCGCACAAAAGCCCCGACATCCGGAGCTCGTTCCAGCGCGACTACGACCGCATCATTTTCAGTAGTCCCTTCCGTCGACTGCAAAACAAGACTCAGGTATTTCCTTTGCCTGGCGCACAGATGGTCCACAACCGCTTGACCCACAGCCTCGAAGTGGCCAGCGTCGGACGCTCCATCGCTTGCCGAACCGTGGAGAAACTGGCGAACAAGCATCACGAGCTGAAAGAACGCCAGTCCGACATCGAGACCATCGTGGCCTCGGCTTGCTTGGCGCACGACCTCGGCAACCCGCCTTTCGGCCACTCGGGCGAGGACACCATCAGCAGCTTCTTCAAGGACGGAAAAGGCAAGGAACTGGAAAAGCTTGTAAAACCAGAGCAATGGAGCGACCTCATCGCCTTTGAGGGCAATGCCAACGCTTTCCGCCAACTGACGCACCAATTCACAGGTCGAAGGGCAGGAGGCTTCTCGCTGACCTCCGCCACTTTGGCCACCTTACTGAAATACCCCTACCCTTCTTTCAACAAAGGCAACCGGAAGAAATACAATGTCTTCTATTCTGAGGTTCCCGCCTTCGAAGAGGTCGTCAACGAATGCGGCATACCGAGAATCGATGACGAGCATTTTGTCTATGCCCGTCACCCATTGTCCTACATGATGGAAGCCTCCGACGACATCTGCTACCTCGTCCTCGACATGGAAGACGCCCACAAACGCGGCATCATCAGCACGGAGGCCATCGAGAGCTGCTTCGTCTCGTTTTTCGACCCGAACAAAGACAAGGCTTTCTTCAAGCACAAAGATGACGTCTACCGCGACGTGACCGACGTCAACGAGCGGATGGCTTTTCTCCGAGCCATGCTCATCAACAAGTTAGTGAACCTGGCCAGCGACATCTTCGTCAAAAACCACGATGCCATCATGGAAGGCCGCTTCGAAAAGAGCTTGATTTCGCATCTGCCTGAGTTTGAGAAAAAAGCGCTGGAGACATGCCGCGACGAATCGGTGAAGCATATCTATCGTCACCCCTCGGTGGTGAAAATCGAACTGACGGGCTTCAATGTCATCGGGACGCTGATGGAGGACTTCACCGATGCCGTGTTGAATCCCGACACTCCCTATAACAAGAAGCTCCTTTCGCTCATCCCTGAGCAGTTCAAGGTGCAGACCGACGATACCTACACCAAGCTCCAGTCCGTCATCGACTTTATCTCTAACATGACCGACCTCTATGCCGTACAACTCTATAAAGACCTGAGAGGAATCGACTGATGAAAAGGATTTTAACCATCGTTTGCCTTTTGTTGTGCGGATTGTTTTCATTTGCACAAGTTTCTGATAGTTTGTCAGGCATCATAAGAAGCACAAAGTCTTATCTGATAGCTGATTACAATCCAAAAGACACGGCTTTCCTGAAAGAGAAATGCCGTCAAGCCGGTTTAGACTTGGGCCTTTCCGTATTGGCCAACCGCCTCTCGACCGACAGCAAATACGTCACGCCCAAACCTTCGGAACATATATTAATCCAAGGCGAATTGCATCTCCAACTGTCAATCGACGACGAGCAGACCGAGTTTGCCGTCTACCACTCAGACCTCTTCGACCAGCCTGCCAACATCAACGTATTGCAAATCGGCGAGGAACTCATCACCTATCGCACGACGGAAAGAACCGGCAACATCAATTTGTTTTACGGTTGCGTTAGAGGCGCATTCGGCACAAAGAGATCGGCACACTCGAATAACACTACGGTTTACAAACTCTGGGACACGCCCGAGCGCACCCTCCTTCCCGACCTCGAGTTGCAAGAGAAAATGGCTCAAACCGAAGCCAAAGAACTAGCCAAGACCGATTACCCGCTACTGATTTTCAACGACCTGATAAGCTATTCTTATAATAATCTAGGCGACTTGGCCATAGGACGTTTTCTTGACACGATACATAAATACAATCCCGACAAGCTCCTTCAAGCCGACCTGCTCACCCCTACTTCGTGGCACTACTTGAGCCGTGTCAACGAAAACCAACTCTGGAACGCGTCAATGCGAACTAAAATAGTGGAAACACTGACCGAGAAGCAAGACTTCTATCGAAAGAGACAAATGCCGTGGATGATCGGCAATTTCCAAATCAACCTCGCCGACAAGAACCGCAAAGCCACCACGATGGAGGAAATGGAATGGTTCCTCTCCAAAGCCGCCGCCTTTGATGCAGGTTTCGGCCTCGACTTCAGTGCGGAAACCATGCGGAAACACGGTTTTACGGATGAGATGCTACTCACTATCAACAATTGGGAGACCTTACGTTTTGCCAACGCCTTCAGCGAGGAACAAAAGGAAGCGTTCAAAGACCCATACGGAGACTGGCACATCGAGAAAACGGATGACTCCACCTATTTGCTTTATCCTCAACACATTTCGAGACGCTATTTCTGCAATTTCAAGGACGACAGTTGGCAATGGAACACGCCCTTCACAAGTGCCTTTGCACTCTGCATCACTGTGGAAGGCAAAGGCAGCATCAGTGATGTATATCTGGAGACACCTAACGACACCTTGCGCTTCCCCTGTACCCTCAAAGCGGGACAATGCCTTATCTATGATTTTGACGGAACGGCTTTTATTACCGACTTGAATTACAACAAGATAAAGAAAATTGAAACACAAGGAGTCTCCCTATTAAATGAAGGCAGTTCCGATGTTTCATTCTTTTGCAATGTGACAACCGAAGAAAAGAAATCGCCGTATGTTACCGTACGATTCATGACACGGGGCGAAGCCACCCAACTATCAACTGACAACTGACAACTACCTCCTCACTCCCGGAAACGCCTCCACAATCTTCACCTTGATATCAGGGAAGCTATTGACAATCTCTACTTTCACATCAGGAAAGTTCTCCACAAGCTTTATTTTTCCACATTGGTCTGGGAAGTTCTCCACAATCTTTACATCCAAATCCTCGAAGGATTCCACAATCTGCACCTTGATGTCGGGGAAGCTCTCCACAATCTTAACCTTGCCGTAAAGATTGAAAGTCTTGCCGTCCTTGGTAACGAAGGTGCAGTTCTCCTTGTTGAAGCCAGGCTTTTTATCCTTTGATTGTGCCACTATGGGAAGTGATAACAGGACGAGCAAAGCCAATATCAATGTTTTTTTCATGGCAGTTAGTTTTTTGATGACCAATAAAACCGCAAAAACCATTCCTTTCCCAACTAATGATGAGTGTTTTTCTAAAAAAGTATTATTTATTAGGATGAAAGCGCATGAAATGTCTTTGTATTTTTGCACCATCAAACAAAAGCATCAGATGATTACACTTGATAAATTAGATATAGGACAA
The DNA here is from genome assembly GCA_017508895.1 of Bacteroidales bacterium. The sequence goes on along the minus strand of JAFWRA010000201.1, from coordinate 10,393 downwards.
TCAGCACGTATTCAAGCTGTTAACGGAGAAGGCCAACGCCGACAGCATTTCTTGGACATGGGACTCATTCCCGATGCCGTCATTAAGCTGGTGAAATATGCACCCTTGGGCGACCCGATGGAAGTGATGATTCATGGATATTCCCTCACCCTGCGCAAAGCGGATGCCGCATTGATTGAAGTTGAGCCATGCAGCAACACCGATGAAGCAGAATCTGTTGACCATCAAAGCATTGACCAATTGTACATCATCTCCCTCCCCGACCACAACGCCCACCCAGGCTTAGGTGAAGAAGGCATCTATCACGACAAGACCCATGAGACCCCACTTCCCAAAGGCACCAAGCTGACTTTTGCTCTTGCCGGACAGCAGAACTGCGGCAAGACCACCCTTTTCAACCAACTGACAGGTGCCAACCAACATGTGGGTAACTTCCCCGGTGTCACTGTCGACCGAAAAGACGGTATCATCAAAGGTCACCCCGACACCTCCGTCACCGACCTGCCTGGCATCTACTCCCTCTCTCCCTATACCTCCGAGGAAATCGTCTCTCGTGAGTTCATCATGAAGGAGAAACCCAAAGGCATCATCAACATCGTGGACGCCAACAATATTGAGCGCAATTTATACCTCACCATGCAGCTCATGGAATTGGGCATACCCATGGTTTTGGCCCTCAACATGATGGATGAGGTGCGCAACAACGGTGGTAGCATCCTCGTGAATGAGATGGAAAAGATACTCGGTCTACCTGTGGTGCCCATTTCCGCCTCCAAAAACGAAGGTATCTCCGAGTTGGTGGATCATGCCATCCACATCGCGAAATACCAGGAAGCCCCGATTCGTCAGGACTTCTGCGACAAGGACGACCATGGCGGTGCGGTACACCGTTGCCTGCACAGCATTATGCACCTTATAGAAGACCACGCCCAGCGTGCCGACATCCCCGTCCGTTTTGCCGCCTCCAAACTTGTGGAAGGCGATGCCATCGTCATGGAAGCCTTGCAACTCTCCCAAAACGAGAAAGAGACCCTTGAGCACCTCATCGTTCAGATGGAAGAGGAACGTGGCCTCGACCGTGCCGCAGCCATGGCTGAGATGCGTTTCGCCTTCATCAAACGACTTTGCGACAAGACTGTGGTGAAACCTAAGGAAAGCAAGGAATACCAACGCAGCCGCCGCATCGACCACATTTTGACTGGCAAATGGACGGCCATCCCCATCTTTATCCTCGTAATGGTAGGCATCATCTGGCTCAGCATAGATGCCCTGGGAGCGCCTTTGCAAAATTGGCTTGACCAAGGCATCACGTGGCTCGCTGAAGTAATCGGCAACGCCTTGGCCAACTGGAATGTTAGTCCCGCTGTGCAGTCGCTTGTGGTTGATGGTATCTTTGGCGGCGTAGGTAGCGTGTTGAGTTTCGTTCCCATTATCATATTGTTGTTCTTTTTCCTCAGCCTTTTGGAGGATAGCGGCTATATGGCGCGTGTGGCCTTCGTCAGCGATAGTTTCTTGAGGAAACTCGGTCTCACGGGACACAGCATCGTGCCCATGCTGATTGGCTTCGGCTGTACCGTGCCTGCCGTGATGTCGACGCGAACCCTCCATTCCACCCACGACCGTTGGCGTACCATCTTACTCACCCCTTTCATGAGCTGTTCAGCCAAAATTCCAATCTACGGCTTCTTTACCAGCATGTTCTTCCCAGGTCACGGTGGACTGGTACTCATTTGTCTTTATCTGTTAGGTATCCTTGTTGGCATCGTCACCGCATTGGTAACCAAATGGTTGGGAAACAAAAGCGAAGTTGCACCTTTCGTTATGGAGTTACCTAACTACCGAATGCCAAGTGCAAAAAACGTTGCCCATTTATTGTGGGACAAGACCAAAGACTTCGTGCAGCGTGCTTTCACAGTCATTTTCTTAGCCACATTGGTCATTTGGTTCCTGCAGACCTTCGACTTCCATTTCAACATGGTGGAGAATGGTGAAGGCAGCATGTTGGCCAGCGTAGCGGGTTGGATTGCACCCATCTTCCAGCCGATTGGCTTAGGCAACTGGCAGGTCGTCACGGCGCTTATCAGCGGCTTCATGGCCAAGGAAAGTGTGGTGGCCACTTTGGAAGTGCTCAATGCGATGCCGCTATTCACCACTGTCACAAGCATCTCGATGCTGGTCTTCTGCCTGCTTTATACACCATGTGTAGCAGCCATGGCCGCCATCCGTCGCGAGTTGGGAGCCAAGTGGATGCTCTTTATTATCCTGTTCCAATGCGCCGTAGCATGGATTTGCGCCTGGTTTGCCTATCTCATTGCCAACGCTGTCATCGCATGAACCTGCCCACTATCATCGTATTACTGGTTGTACTTGCCCTCGTCCTGGTCGCCATTAGGGCGCTGCGGAAAGGCAAAGGCAATTGCTCATGTGGCGAAAACGGGAAGGATCCGAGAAACGACAAATGCGCTTCCTGCACAGCGAACTGTCCGCTGAAAGGCAAATAAAAAAGTACCCATTGCAATGATGCAATGAGTACTTGTGACAATTACGGTAATATGTTCAATGAATCAAAAGTCCCTCACGCTACGGACGAGACGGACACCGTTTTTGTGGTCGTTGTAGCCGTCAGAGGTGTACTCTAAACCGCCGATGGTAATCAAATACCAAGCATCAATGTCAGAATACTCGGTTGATGACCAATAAGTCACTCCGATGGGCTTGACGGGATATCCACCGACTTTCTCAAGGCTGGCATTCACATCTTTGAGATTCTTATACAGACGCTTCAATTGACCAGCGGCGGGGAGATACCAACCATTTTCGAAATCAACGGCATCAAAAGCGGGATAGATGGTATCCAGTTCGAGAATGGTCTGAGTATTTTTTTTGCCATCAAGATCATCAGATGCAGAGCTTCTGTTGGAATAGTTATCCAATTTCGTGTCTGTGCCATATCCGCCCCATGTGAACTGACCCTCATCTTGCAGGGAAACGACGCAGCCATGTTCTCCCGAATTCTCCACATAGAACACCACGCCTAAAGCATTGATATTCAAAGAGTCGAAATCAGCAGGGCTGACTACAGTATCACCCTCGCAAAGGATATAACCCACCTTAACATTAGAATTCTGAACCTTTTGTTCATCCTGTTTGTCTTGGGCATTCATGCACGGCACCACTAAAACCATCAGAAGAGCCGACATCATTAGTTTCAAAACATGTTTACGCATAATTCTCTTTATTTTCTGATTATCAATTTATTAAATTCAATTCTTGTTATAAATCCGCACTTTCGGCAGGGCAAAAATAGGTATTTTTCAAACATACTGCCAAAAAAATGAGACAAATATCACTTTTTAGTCTCCTATTTATTTCCCCCGTCTTTTTGAGTTTTTATTGTACAACCTATAGAGTATTAAACCCATAAGAAACATGGTGAGTGGAAAGCGTAGAAGCAACGAGTACACCCGGTATGGAAGGATATTAATAAAGAAAGCCGAATGCCCAAAGGGGGATTTTTCTGAAGATGGCGGATTCGATGCCGTCGGCAGCCACGTATGCATTGGGTTGCCCTTCAATCTGACCAAAGCCTTTGTCTTGGCCGCCCACCTCTACGACAATGTCACCATCAATTCGGAAATCACCCTTCTTGAATCCAGCATATTCAACCACATGGCCTGCCGAAGCCAACTGGTTGGCAAAGAATGTCTCACGGACCGTCCCTGTCTCAGGCATTTCTTGACTGAGCGTATATAGCAGGTTGGTGTTGTCGAGATACATCTTGTCGGGTTTTTGCAAATCCGTGACGTTTTTCAAATCCGTGAACAAACGGCGAATCAAACGAGCCTCATCCAGATGAGTAAGGTATTTAAGAGTGGAGAGCCGACTGATTCCTGAGGCCTTCGACAATTTCGCAATATCCACCTCATAGGGCACCATTTGGGAAATCACGTGCAACAAGGCCTTAACCTGACGGGTGTAACCCACATCTAAACTGCGGTATTTTGTCAGTTCCACGTCGATGATATAGTTAATTGTATTTTCCAACTTGTCGTAATACTCTTGCTTTTGCTCAAAATAAAAAGGATAATAGCCGAATTGCAGATAGCGCGCGAAATGCTCTAGTGGATGACATTTCGAAATCACTTTCACGCAAAACTCCGATGGCTTGTCCAACAATTGCTCTAATGATATGGGAGTGATGTCAAGACCCATATCGAGATGCAGGAACTCGCGCAGCGACAGCCCTGGCATATCATACGGCATCAAACGTCGTGACAGATCTGCTTGCCCATCATTGATTTGGATAAGTGACGAGCCGCTCAACACAATATTCAGCTCGCGGTAGAGGTCGTATATTTCCTTGATTTCACGACTCCATCCCGGATACTTGTGTACCTCGTCGATGAAAAGCCATTTTCCTCCCAACTTTACGAAGTTGTCAGCCAAGTCAAGCAAAGAGTGCGCTGCAAAATAGTTCGTATCAGCCGAACAATAAAGTACATGTCGGTCTCCAGCGGCAAAATTCTGCTTGATATATTGTTGCATCAATGTCGATTTGCCCACGCCCTTGGGACCTCTGATGACAATCAGACGTGAGTTCCAATTCACCCGTTGCATATAGTCGCGAACGTATTCCATCGGAACCGTTGAAAGATATGCATCATGACGTTTAAACAGACTTTCCATACCAATTCGTTTTACTATTATTATCGTTGATGAACACTTTTGGAATAAAAATGTTTACATGGATAAACATATAATTTCTAATTGTGTTAATCTTGATAAACACATATTTCGATGCAAAAATAAAAAGAATTATTCACTTTTGAATGATTTTGGATAAAAATCCTTTTTTTACCGGCAAGACTATCTCACAGGAGGGTAGATACTAAACAAACCTGGACTTAAATCCAAAGTTGTTTACTCCACCAAATGATAATACTTCGGCTGATAGCCTTCCCACTCGCCTTCCAACAGCTCGGGATGGAAGAAATGGATGAAGTCGGCCAAAAGCAGGTCGGGCTCACACTGCGACTGCTCGAAATAGCCCGTCGAGAGGATGTCGCAAACGATGATTTTATGGTTCTTGAAAGCGTCAAAAAGCGGATAGACAGGGCTTTCCTTGGCTAAGGACTCGTAGGTCATCGGAAAAGGATTGGAGTTGATAACGCGCCAAAAATCAGCCTTCTGCGCCTTGGCGAGAATACTCTCGGCATCCATGGGTACGCTGGCCGTCGATGGGTTGTCCTTCCAGATATAGTCGGCACCGGCATCGGCGAAGAGTTTGGCGATATAGCTTCTGCCGCCAGCCACGTACCATTGCCCATTGAAGGCTAAGTCGGAGAAGACTGTCGGACGATGGTCAACTTTGGAGCACAAAGTAGAAAGCGCATTGTAACGCCGCTCAATGTCATCGAACCAAGCGTTGGCTTTGTCCTCGCAACCCGTCATCATGCCGATGACACGAATCCACTCGGCACGGCCCAAAGGCGTATTCTCCATGTAATCCGCAAAGGGAAACAGCACGGCACCTGTGACGTTCAAGCCGCCTTGGTTGCCATCGAAATAAGGGGAATACAATAAGATATCGGGCTGAATCTGGATCATCCTCTCGATGTCGGCAGCGGCTTCCGTACCGATGTCATAAACCTTCTCTTGCGCCAAGAGCGAACGCATGGTACTGTCGGTCACAAAACGGCCTTCAAGGATGCCTTTCACGCGGTTGATCTCGCCCAAACGCAGAAAGACAGCCCATTGCGTGGCCGAAAACGAAACCACCGACTCTATTGGCACCTTGACCTTGGTTAACTCCTCGCCTACCGATTTTGTAGTGTCACTGACCAAGGCGAACTTGCCTAACGACAAGGTGGTGTCCCATGGGCAAATCACCTCTACACGATAGCCGTAGTCTTTTTCGTACACCACAATGTTTCGGGCATAGCGCATCAGATTGTCGCCTTGCGCTTTCTCGGTGTTCTCGTTGGCTTTTGGAGCACAGGCCACCAAAGCCACCAACAATAAAACCCACAGTTTTCTCATTGTGCGTTCAGTTTTTCGAGACAGTCTTTGCATAGGCAATCGCTGTAATGTTCTTTCAGATAGGCTTTTGTCGCATCGGTGAGTTTCACCTTGACGCACCAGCAATCGATGGAATGGACACATTCGAAGGTTTTTCCACAGCGGGGACAGGCTTTTTTCATTGTTGAAGTGTTGATTGTTGAATTGTTGAATTGTTGAATTGATAATTCGACGTAGTCAATTGTTGAATTGTTAGAAAGTTCGGGCGGATTTGCAATCCGCCCGAACGGAGTCGGGGATTTGCAATCCCCTAAAAGAATATCAATTATTTAAACAACATTGCACTGGGAATGACGCCCGCCTCGAACGAGCTGAGCAGCACACCATCGTTGGAATAACGATACACTGTGCCGTTCATCATGTAGTTCTTGGCGTCGGTCACATAGATGTCGCCCGTCTTGGGCTCAACAGCCATGTTGTAGAACATGCCTTGTGGCTCTGCGGCGATGCGGAAGGTATCCGACAAGGTCAGCGTTGCGATGTCGAAACGGCGCACTTCATTGTTGTAAATCACATAAAGTTGGTCACCCGAAGGATTGGCTCTCAGCACCATGGCCGTGCCGTCAAACTCGTAACGTTTCTCGGCTGTCTTCAGCATGGGGTTGATTTCCCAAAGGCTGGGTTGCTCGCCATCGGCTTCCCAAACGGCACCTTCGCAAAGCACCCACACGTGGCCGTCCTTGTCGACCGCCATCGTGTTGGGCTCCTTCCCTACCCGAATCTCGGCCACCTTCACGTCGTTGTTGACATCGACGACCTGAACGGTATTTTTCTCCATGCCGGTAACGAAGGTGTTCGACCAGTTGCTGAGGTACAACTCATTGCCCACAAGCACCATCTTTTCCGTCGACTTGCCCATCTCAATGGAGCCCGAATGACTCATGTCCTGAGGGTTGATGATCCACAGCTGTGTGCCATACAAATCACTCACGTAGGCCTTGTTGGGCGCCACAAACTGAATCTCACGTGGCGAGTAGAAGTCGCTCAGCTTGAAAGGTTTCGTCGTGTCACACACCATGGTATTGGCATCCACCTTATAGATGAGGTTGCTGTTGTTGACCACAATGTAGAGTTTGCCATCAACCAAGGCCATACTCTCAGCGACATCGCCAAGAGGGGCATTGTTCACCCTATAGAAGAGGTTGTTGACCGTTGTATCTGCCACCGGGTCGTAATACGTCAATGAGGCATTGGAGAACTGGTAATTGCCCTCGTTGAGCACCAATACCCCCGAACCCACTGTAAAAGTGTTCGGGTTAACCGGCTGCTCAGGCTTGCATGCGAACAACAAAGCGGCAACGACAACAATTAGGAATAGATTTACTTTTTTCATCTTAATATCATTTTGACAATGACTATTGACAATGACTATGACCGCATTTTGAAATAGGGAAAGTTCACAATAATTAGGAAACGGTCATTGTCATAGTCATTGGTCATCGTACTAATTTATTGTTTCACAACACGTTTCGTAACCGTCTTCCCATCAGCCATCACACGGACGAAATAAACGCCTTGGTTCAAGTCGCTCATGTCGACGATGGGCTGGTCAGAAGTCATAACCAATTGTCCAACAAGATTAAAGACCTCAACCGACTGCAGGTTTTCGGCCTTCACTGTCAGTCTGTCTTTCACAGGATTGGGATAAACGCTCAAGGTTTCAGTCACATTTTCTGGGACATCGAAATGTGCTTCATCATGAATCACGCCGACGGCATCCAAGTCGAAGCCGCTCGACCAGAACGGTGTCGGGAACGGGTCGTTGACGATGTGGCCTTCGGAATCGTAAGCGGCATACTCAGGGTTGATAGAGCCAATCACGTCGATGAGGCGGATATGGGTAATCTTGCTCTTATTGAGCAAAGGGTTGTCCTCCACCTCGTCAAGGTCGAAGGGCGTGCCGTACAATACCTCATATTTCCCTGCGAAGTTATGGATGAGTGTGGCATCCATGAGTGCAAAAGAACCCACCTGTTCGTCGAAGGGCACGTTGGTGACAGCGGGGAAACGGAAATAGTTCTCGCCATCGGAGCTCACCTCAACGAAAGCCAGCTCAAGGAAGCAGTTCGGCACATTATGGAAGGGATTCTCGAACACGGCGAAGTCGGGGCCAGCTTCATTGCAGATGGGCGAAGCAAACGTCAGCACGGCTGTGCCGCCATCGCCTAAGCTGACCACCACATTGTCGGCCTTGCCCAAGGCATCGGCATCGGCGCCATAGCTGGCCAGTCCAAGACTGAGGCTGTCGATCTGTTGCGGTCCACGCACAACGGTGCAGCCTGTAGCCCAAGCCACAAACGCCGACGAGTCGGCATGCATGGCTGTGGTGCCGGCGACACCCGCCTCGGGCGCAAACTGGGCCCAAAGCATCGTCGGCACCAAAGCCATCAGCAGGATGGATATCCTTTTTATCATTTCACCACGAGTTTTGCGGTACGCACAGCGCTCTCGTTGCTCACGGTGACGAAATACACACCGGCATTCAGCATCTCGGTGCTGACACGGACTTGCTCGCCAGCCATGGCTTCAACGCTCTCCGTGCTGACCATGCGGCCTTGGATGTCGTACACCGAAATTGTGTTCAAACCAGCGTTTTCAACGGTAACAAAGGTCTCGTTGGCGGCAGGATTCGGGTAAACGCTCAAGGTGTTGGTTTGGATTTCTTCGACACCCGTGTTCATCCAAACGGGCTCGACTTCTTGCGTCCAAACGTAGGACCATTGGGCAATCTCAGTGGCGCATGACTCGTCGCCCCACTTAATGAAGTCGCCATTCTCGAGAGTTTGTTGGTCGTAGCCGAGCATGGCCATGCTGCCGTTCACGTTAAAGAGCCACCATTGACCGGCGAGGTCATAGTGCAGCTCTTCTGAATCAACATTGAAGATGATGTCGTCGACACCCCAATCGCCAGGCACGTATGAGAAGCGTTTGTCGGTTTCGGCGATGGCATCCATCACCTCTTTCAGGATAACGCTCTCACCGTCGAAGCGGTAGCCCCATGCCAAGCATCTGTTGGGCTCGTTCCAGTTGACGGCAAAGACCACCTCGTTTTGGCCTTCACCAACCCAATACTGGATATCGGAAGCTTCAATCTTTGCTTCTTCAGCGTAAGGATACACAGCACCCACTTCCGACTCCCAAACGAGGGTCCAAGGAGCAATCTCGGTGCCGCATGACTCATCGCCCCACTTGATGAAGTCGCCATCCACGACAGTTTGTTGGTCGAAGCCGAGCATGGCCATGCTGCCGTTGACGTTATACATCCAATAAGTGCCATAGAGAGAGAGGTCGAGAACGTCATCTGCATAATAGATGTCGCCCACGCCCCATCCGATGTCGACGTAGTCGAAACGCGGGTCGGCGTCTTTGATGGCGTCCATGACGCCCTTCACGGTCACAGTCTCCTCGCTGAAGCGATAACCCCAAGCCAAGCAGGTGTCAGGCTCGTTCCAGTTGACGGCAAAAACCACTTCGTTTTCGCCCTCGCCAATCCAATAACGGATGGCCGACGGGTCAATCATGGTATCTTCTGCATCGGGATACACAGCGGCCACTTCCTTTTCCCAGACATATATCCACAAATCAGGGTCAATCATGGTACCACAATTCGTGTCGCCCCATTTCACATAGTTGCCGTTGGTAATGGTTTGCTGGTCGAAGCCCACTTGAGCCATCTCACCATCGACATTGAACATCCAATAACCTCCAGCAGTAATGCTCATTTCGAGAGCGCCGTCGCTATAGAGGATGTCGCCCAGACCCCATGGGCCCAGCGTGTAGGAAAGACGGGAGTCGGCATCAACGATTTCGTCCATCATAGCCTGAACCGTAACCGTCTCTTCTTCGAAGCGGTAGCCCCAAGCCATTGCCGTATCGGGCTCGGCCCAGTTGACGATGAAGACCACTTCGTTTTCGCCTTCGCCAATCCAGTAACGGATGTCGGCAGGGTCGATGGTTGCATCTTGTTGTGCAAACAGCTTGGTCGTAAACAGACCAAAGATTCCAAGAAGGAATAAAAGGGTAAAGTTTTTACGCATAATAATATAATTTTAGGTTTGACATTCAATCCATTACATTACAATGCTTGGGGAAAACGAGGGTACACCTTAATCTATAAGGAAAACCAGCTCTTATCCCGAAAGCCTTGTTTCAGCGACAGGCGGCAGGTCTTCTGACTTACTCCTTTGTTCTGACCGCCTTCCCGAAAGACTGGGTTTTCAGTGGCATAGTGGCCAGGGTGAAGAGCTTACAGCAGCGGGAACTGTCCGGGATTTGCACCCGATTCCCTATTGAGCCTTGCGGCACCGCTTATCGG
>JAFWRA010000200.1 GCA_017508895.1 Bacteroidales bacterium | reverse complement strand
TGTCCGATAAAATGCGTACTTTTGTTCATCGTTACGGTGTATTTTAGCAGAAACAAAAGTAACGATAAAGGTTGGATCCCCTAATGGGGGTTCAGCCTATTTTTTATGCTCAGCAAAAATCATTTAGCGGACAGCAATAATTTTGAATGCAGAATGCAGAATGCAGAATGAGGTTTGAGGGATGAGGTATGAAGTATGAGGTATGTTGAATCTTGAATCTTAAATCTTGAATTTTTGAATTTTGAATCTTGAATGCTGAATGCTGAATGAGGTATGAAGTATGAGGTATGAGGTATGAGGTGTGTTGAATCTTAAATCTTAAATTTTGAATTTTGAATCTTGAATGCTGGATCTTAAGTAGATGAGCAAAATTAGTTTTCCTATTGGACACGAGACTACGAGACTTTATGACTATGACCATTGACAATGACTATGACCGTTTCCACGGGGATGCTGAAGTTTCAGCCCTTGGTTGAAGCGTTCATTGTCATAGTCATAAGTCATCGTTCCGAAGCCAAAGGATATTGTAGTTTAATTTTGAACAGTTACTTGAAATTTGAATGCAGAATGCAGAATGCGGAATGCTGAATTTTGAATCTTAAATTTTGAATTTTAATCTTTAAATTTTGAATCTTTTAATCCAAACTGCCTTCAGATAACCCCGCGTTCCAACAAAACCATGATGGTCTCGATTTCGTCGTCCTCCGGGTTGTTGTGCGGGTCGTATTCGGTCTTCAGGTTGTAACCCCACAAGCGGGCGAAGCCTTGGTAGAAGAAAGCGCGCACCTTGCCGCGTAGCTCTTGCACGACCTGGTAGGTGGTGCTGCCTGTCTCGCGGTCGATGAGGCGGACGAGGATGAGCCCTTGGGTGATGGTGAGGTCTTTCAACTCGTCGGTGTATTGGTCGGTGATTTCCTTCTCGGCCTTTTTCATCAGGCGGTTGCGCTCCGTTTTGTCGGGGATAGTGGCGAGAATCGAGTCGTATTCTTGCATCTTCGCGCCGGCCAACTTGGCGTAGGGAAACACTTTCTTCACGTTGTTTGCCAAACGTCGTCCCTGCCATGTCTTGGTGATTTGCAGGTAACGCTGCATCAGGTCGATGTCGACTTCGGGGAGGTAGACGATGAGGGTGGTGTCGCCGTTCTCATCGATGCGGCCGTAAACCACAGTGCCGTTGACAGGCTCTGCTGGGTTGGAGAAGTCGACCACCGCTGATTTTGGTTGGGAGGCCTCACTCTTTTTTATCGTGACTTTCTTTGCGTGTTCACCTTTGTCAATCAGTTGAGCGAAACTGCAGAGGCTCATCAGGACCATTGCTGCGATTAAGGCTGTTCTTTTCATGGCGTTTGCTTTTTCTGAGGTTAAACGCGTTGGATAATGCAAGTATTGTGCCAAAAAAAACGTCATCGTAATTTTCCAACAAACCCTCCCGTTATGTCATTCCCGCCGAGGCTGTGCGTGGGCATGGAATCTATAATGGGAGGGTTTGTAAAGATTTAAAACCAAAGGAATCAGTCCCCGACATGAAGCTTCTGCATCCCCGACTTCTCCAGTTTCGCCTCGGCATAGGCGCGGTCGATAACCAACTCAGTCGCGTTGATGTCGGAAGGCATCTCAAACATAGCGTCGTTAAGGATGGCCTCCAGGATGGAACGCAGTCCGCGCGCGCCTACCTTGAACTCAATGGCTTTGTCGACTACGAAATCGAGTACCTCATCCTTAATCACCAACTTGATTTTGTCCATAGCAAAGAGCTTCTGGAACTGTTTCACCAAGGCGTTCTTGGGTTCGGTGAGGATGCGTTTCAGCGCGTCTTTGTCCAAGGGGTTGAGGTGAGTGATGACGGGCAGACGTCCGACGATTTCGGGAATCAGGCCGAATTTCTTCAGGTCGGCGGGCGAGAGGTACTGCAGCATGTTGTCCTTGTCGAGCATCTCTTTGCTGCTGCTGCCGTAGCCGATCACGTTGGTGCGTTTGCGGGCGGCGATGAGGCGCTCGATGCCGTCGAATGCACCGCCTGCGATGAAGAGGATGTCTTTCGTGTTGACGGCAATCATTTTCTGCTCGGGGTGCTTGCGTCCACCTTGGGGCGGCACGTTGACGATGGAGCCTTCGAGCAGTTTCAGCATGGCTTGTTGCACGCCTTCGCCCGAAACGTCGCGTGTGATGCTGGGGTTGTCGCTCTTGCGGGCGATTTTGTCGATTTCGTCGATGAAGACGATGCCGCGCTCGGTGGCGGCCACGTCGTAGTCGGCGGCCTGCAACAGCTTGACGAGGATGTTCTCCACGTCTTCGCCTACATAACCAGCCTCGGTGAGCACGGTGGCATCGGCGATGGCGAAGGGCACGTTGAGCATCTTAGCGATGGTGCGGGCCAGCAGGGTCTTGCCTGTGCCCGTCTCGCCCACGAGGATGATGTTCGACTTCTCGATCTCCACCTCGTCGGCTTCCACTTTTTGGCTGATGCGTTTGTAGTGGTTGTAAACGGCCACGGCCAAGGTGCGTTTGGCTTCCTCCTGACCGATGACATACTGATCCAGAAAAGCCTTGATCTCTGCGGGCTTCTTCAGGGTGATGCCTTTCGATTCGAAGTTCTTCCTGCCGTTGCCCTCGCCAAACTGCTCTTTGACGATAAGATGGGCCTGCTCGGCGCAGCTGTCGCAAATCTCGGCATCAATGCCTTGAATGAGCAGACGGACATCCTTGGCTTTCCTGCCACAAAACGCACAAACGCCTGACTTCTTTGTCATGGATTATGCTTTTTTGATGAGCACTTCGTCAATCATGCCGTATTCCTTGGCTTCGGCGGCAGTCATCCAATAGTCGCGGTCGCTGTCAGCCCACACCTTGTCGTAGGTCTGGCCTGAATGCAGGGCGATGATTTCATACAGTTCCTTCTTCAGCTTCTGGATCTCGCGCGCCGTGATTTCGATCTCGGTGGCTTGACCTTCCACGCCGCCCATGGGTTGGTGGATCATGATGCGGGAGTGGGGCAGGGCAGAGCGTTTGCCTTTGGTGCCGGCGCACATCAGTACGGCGGCCATCGATGCGGCCATGCCGGTGCAGATGGTGGCCACGTCGGGGCTGATGAACTGCATGGTGTCGTAGATGCCCAATCCGGCATACACGCTGCCGCCAGGCGAGTTGAGGTAGATCTGGATGTCGCGCTTCGAGTCGGTCGACTCAAGGAAGAGCAGCTGGGCTTGGATGATGTTGGCCACATAGTCGTCGATGGCAGTGCCGAGGAAGATGATACGGTCCATCATCAAGCGGCTGAACACGTCCATCTGGGCCACGTTGAGTTGGCGTTCCTCGATGACGGTGGGGCTGATGTAGCCGCTGTTGTTGATTTTGGAGATATATTGCTCAAGGCCGAGGGTGTTCAAACCCACATGCTTTGTTGCATATTTGAAAAATTCGTTGTTCATTTCGTTAGCATAGTTTTTGGGTTAAAGAGTCCTTTTAGTTGCCTATGGCTTATGGCAAATGGCCTATGGCACAATTCGACGAAAGTGAAATGAGCCATAGGCCATAGTCATGAGCCATAGTTTATTTGGCTTTCCGCTCATCTTCGAGTTTCTTCATGAAATCAGCGGCAGTGACATCTTCATAGTTGATGTTCATCTTGCCTTTCAGGAAGGAGGTCATCTTGATGTCGGCCAGCTGGTTCTTGAGATGCTCGTTCTGTTTGGGGTCTTTGAGGTAGTTGGCGGCAATCTTGTCGAGGTTGGCTTTCATGTCGTCTTCCACCGTGTTGTAGTCGATGCCGGGGAAGATCTGTCTCAGCACGTAGTTCTTCACTTCCTCGTCGGTGATGATGAGCTCGGGGTTGGCTTTCACGATGCTGTCTTCGATGAGTTGCCAACGCAGACCTTTCACATAGTCTTTCTCGTAGTTCTTCTCCACATCCTCGGGTTTGAGGTTGCCTTGGCTGTTTTCGACGAGCCAGCGTTTCATGAAGTCGTCGGGCAGGTCGAAATGAACGGCTGCCACCAACTCATCGATCATCTTGTTGAAGAGGATGGGGTCGGTCTCCATATCGTGTTGTTTTTCCATCTCAGCCTTGACAGCTTGCTTGAAGGCGTCGAGTTCCTTGATATCCTTGTCGGGGAAGATCTTCTTGAAGAAGTCTTCGTCGAGTTCGGGCTTTTCGTTGCGGATGGCGTCGTCGATGATGATGTTGAAGTCGCTGCCTGCGGGAGCACCTTCACCCAAAATCTTGGCGGCTTCCTCTTCAGAGCCGAACACCTTGGCGAAGTTGACGATGAACTCTGAACCCACTTCCTTGTCGACGAATTTCTTGCGCTGGGTCTTGTTCTTGATCTGGCTCATGTTGAAATAGAAGCCGTCTTTCTCCCAGCCGCCTTCCACCTCCTTGCCGTCTTTGGCTTCGCGGATCTTGATTTCGAGGCGGTCGTCCTCGCCGACGGTGTCGGGATGGCTGGTGTTGGGGTTGCGTTCCAAGAGGTCTTTGATGACCTTGTCCACTTCCTCGTCGGTGGGAATGATATGGTAGAAGTCGACCATCGTGTTGGTGAAGTCGACGTTGATTTCGGGACGAAGGGCGGCTTCGAAGTAGAAGTCGAGGTCGTCTTCCTTGTCAAGGTCGGCAGGGCCCTTTTCGGGGTCGTTGAGCGGATAGCCGAGGAGGTTGAGCTTGTTGTCGACGATATGCTTGTTGAGGTTGTCCGAAACGATGTTGTTCAAGGCTTCCATTTTTGCGCTGGCGCCATACAACTTCTTGATCATGCCCATCGGCACCATGCCGGGACGGAAACCAGGCACGTTGGCTCTTTGGCGCATCTGCTTCAAGGTCTTTTCAACCATTTCTTCGTAATCGGCCTTTTCAACATTGATTTTGATGGAGATGAGGTTCTCTCCTTTTGTACTTTGTGTGATGTTCATTTTTATATTGTTGATTGTCTTTAACTTGTGCGGATGAAGGGACTCGAACCCTTACTTCGTGAGAAACTAGATCCTAAGTCTAGCGCGTCTACCAATTCCGCCACACCCGCAGGAAAGTCGCGTTTTTGAGGGCGCAAAGATACAACATTTTTTTTAATGCTGAATGCTGAATTATGAATTATGAATTATGAATGTCATTCTGCATTCAGCATTCTACATTTTGCATTCTGCATTCCACATTAGTTCTTCACATCAAGCGCTTCGCGCAACGCATTGCCAATAAGCATGAATGCCAGCACCAACAGCATGATGGCGATGCCGGGCAGGATGGCCAGATAGGCCGCGTCCAAGATGATGAAGGCGTAGTTCTCCTTGATCATGCTGCCCCACGAAGGCATGGGTGGCTGCACGCCGATGCCCAAGAAACTCAAGCCCGCCTCAAGCAGGATGGCCGAGGCGAAGTTGGCCGCCGAAACCACGATGATGGGGTTGAGGATGTTGGGCAGGATGTGCTTGAAGATGATGCGCAAGTTTTTGAAACCTAAAGCCCTGCCAGCCTCCACGAAGGTGGTCTCGCGGATGGAAAGGATCTGTCCGCGCACGATGCGCGCCACCTCCACCCACATGGTCAGACCCACAGCGATGAAGACTTGTGCGATGCCCTTGCCCAAGGCAAACGTGATGGCGATGACCAGAAGTAGGGTAGGGATGGACCACACCACATTGATGAACCACACCACCAAATCATCGACCTTGCCTCGGAAGAAGCCGCCCAAACTGCCCATGACAATGCCTATCATCAGGCTGAGCAGCACTGCGATGAAGCCCACTGTCAGGCTGATGCGGCTGCCCAGGACGAGACGGCTCAGGAAGTCGCGGCCAAACTGGTCGGTGCCGAGCAGGAACTTGCGGTGCTTCACGCAATGACTTCTTATATAGGTGTCGGCTTCTTCTGCAGAATCAAAAGTCCCCGAACCTGTCGAAGGGGCGTTAATAAGTAGTTCCTTATTATCAAAAACCTCCGTCCTCGCTGTCGAACTTTCTTCACCCTGATAGAGATAAACCGTTGTACGCTCCTTGTCAACCCTGATGCTGTCGAAAGGCAAATAGATGCAATCGTCGGGTCGCCCGTTGAACAGGAAGTTGAAGAAAGGCGTTTTCTGTGGCGGCGTTTCCTTCAGTATCATCAGCATGTCGACCTCGAAACCGGGTTTCTTGGTGCTGATTTCAAGGATTTGTCGGTTGGCGTTAGGGGTCTTGTCGGGAATGAAGAGGTAGGCAAACAAGGCCAACAAAGCCCAAAGGAGCACGAAACCGCAAGAAGCCATCCCGAGCTTGTTGCTGCGGAACCGCTTCCATGCCAGAGCTTTAGGTGATTGGGCTTGTTTCGGTTTGCTGTCCATGACATCCTTTCGTTTGCGCCGTCAAAAATACGGATTTCACCCTTGTTTTTGTGTAGAAAACGGAAAAAATGAAAAATTTGAGAAAATATTGACTCCAATTCAGAAAAATGTTGTATTTTTGCACCCGCAAATCAGATGGTGGATTTAGCTCAGCTGGTTAGAGTACCGGATTGTGGTTCCGAGGGTCGTGGGTTCGAATCCCACATTCCACCCTGAAAAGAAGAGGTTCGCGAGAGCCTCTTTTTTTGTTTATCCACTTCGATATTTGAAAAATTGTGTAATTTTGCACCTCAATTTGAACGACATGGCAAGGATAATGGCGATTGACCTTGGACGCAAACGCAGCGGCATCGCTGTCACCGACCCTTTGCAGATTATCGCAAACGGGCTGACAACGGTGGAGTCGCACAAGCTTGTCGACTTCGTGCTCGACTACGTGAAGCGCGAGGAAGTGGAGCAAATCGTCATCGGCGAACCCAAGGACATGAAGAACAACCCTTCCGACTGCTCGAAATATATCGAGCCCATCGTCAACCGACTGAAAAAGGTGCTTCCCGACATGAAAATAGTCCGTTATGACGAACGTTTCACCTCGGTGATGGCCCATCAGACCATGATTGACGCGGGCTTGAGCAAATCACGCCGTCAAGACAAGGAACTCGTCGACACCATCGCCGCCACCATCATCTTGCAATCTTATATGGAATCCAAAAACAATTCAACAATCAACAATTAAACAATTCAACAATCAACAATTAAACAATGATATTGCCCATCGTAGCATACGGTCACCCCACGCTGAAAGCCATCGCCCAGCCCATCACCCCCGATTATCCCGAATTGGACACGCTGATGAAGGACATGTGGGAGACGTTGGCCAATTCTGAAGGCGTCGGCTTGGCCGCCCCGCAAGTCAACAAGTCCATCCGGCTGTTTATCGTCGATGGCAACCCCTTCTATCCCGACTACCCGGATGCCAAGGACTTCAAGCAGGTCTTTATTAATGCCGAACTCCTTGAAACCTTTGGTGATGAGGTCTCTTTCAAGGAAGGCTGCCTCAGCCTGCCCAACATTTATGAAGAGGTGATGCGCCCCGACAAGATCCGCATCAAGTATCTTGACGAGAACTTCAAAGAGCATGAGGAAGTGTTTGAAGGCATCCGCTCCCGCATCATCCAGCATGAATATGACCATCTGCAAGGCCATGTCCATGTCGACCGCATCGCGCCACTACGTAAGACCTTGTTGCAAAGCAAACTGCGTGCTATCTCCGAAGGCAAATGTGACGTGGATTACCGCATGATTTTCCCGCATAAAAAGAAACACAGATAAATTGAATAGTAAAGTTAAAATCTGAGAAAAATGAAAAAGACGATTAAAATGATGATCATTGCCTTGTTGGCATTTGGCATGTTCTCCTGTGGTGAAAAGAAACAGACTTATGCTGATATGAAAAAGGTAGAGGCTACGTTGTTTACTGAAGACGGAAAGTTGGATTCTTTGCAAATTCCCAAGGTGGAAAAGAAATACGTTGAATTTGTCAAGAACAATCCAAATGATTCCACTGCACCAATTTGGCTTTATCATGCCATGGAACTCAATGTCATGATGAATAATACGGATAAAATCATCGAATTGTGTGATCTGATGACAAAACAATATCCCGATTCAAAATGGGCTCCGAGAGGAATGTACCTTGTAGGCTCATTTGTTTATGAAAAGGAACTCGGTGATTTGGATAAGGCTCGCGAGATTTATGATAGAATCCTTACTGATTATCCTGATAGCGAGCTTATCGAATCGGTTGAGGCTTCAAAAAAGTATTTGGGCTGGTCGCCAGAAAAGATCATGGAGGACATCGCTATGAAACAATTCAAGCAAGGTAAGGTATTTTATAGCGATAGTGTAACTTCCGATGAAGAGTGAAATAAAGAAGAATGAAATGAAATAAATAAAAAAGTGGGTGCGTCTATTTGATGCACCCACTTTTATACTTGTTAAACAAACACCTCTTTTAGCTTGTCCACCAAGTCGAGCCTTTCCCAGCCGAAGAACTCCACGTTTTTGTAGATGTGGTCGCCTTCGCGGAAGGTGTCTTTGTCTTCGTAGAACACTTCCACCTTGCGGGTCTCGGGCTGGCGACCGAAGTGGCCGTAGGAAGCCGTTTCCTCGAAGATGGGGTTGGTGAGGCCGAAGCGCTTCACGATGAAGTAAGGTCTCAAGTCGACCAGCTCCTTCACCTTGAGGGCGATGTCGGCGTCGCTCATCTTCACGTGTGAGGTGCCGTCGGTGTTGACATAGAAGCCTACAGGCTCTGCCTTGCCGATGGCGTATGCGATTTGCACCAAGGCCTGGTCGCAGATGCCTGCGGCCACGAGGTTCTTGGCGATGTGGCGTGCAGCGTAGGCTGCTGAGCGGTCCACCTTCGAGCTGTCCTTGCCCGAGAAGGCGCCACCGCCGTGTGCACCGCGACCGCCGTAGGTATCGACGATGATCTTGCGTCCCGTCAAACCTGTGTCGCCGTGGGGGCCACCGATGACGAACTTACCCGTGGGGTTCACGTAGAGCTTCATGTCGTCCTCGAAGAGTTTCTTCAGGCGTGTGGGCAGTTGTCTCTTCACCCTTGGGATGAGGATGTGGCGCACGTCGGCTTCAATCTTCTTTTGCATGAGCTTGTCGTTCGGCAAGAACTCGTCATGTTGCGTGCTGATGACGATGGTGTCGATGCGCAAGGGTTTCCAGCCTTCGCCGTATTCCACCGTCACCTGCGACTTGGCGTCGGGGCGGAGGTACTTCATGTGGCGTCCTTCGTGGCGGATGGCGGCCAATTCTTGCAAAAGCATGTGCGAGAGGTCGATGGTGAGGGGCATGTAGTTCTCGGTTTCTTTGCAAGCAAAGCCGAACATCATGCCTTGGTCGCCAGCGCCTTGGTTTTCGTCAGCCTCGCGTTTGACACCTTGGAAGATGTCGTTCGACTGGCCGTGAAGGGCAGAGAGCACACCGCACGACTGCGCGTCGAACTGGTACTCCGACTTGTTGTAGCCGATTTTTTCGATCACGCGGCGCGCCACGTCTTGGATTTCGACATAGGCGTTGGTGCGTATTTCGCCTGCCACGACGACTAAACCGGTGGTAACTAAAGTTTCGCAAGCCACCTTTGAGGTGGGATCATAGCGCAGAATCTCGTCCAATACGGCATCCGAAATCTGGTCGGCCACCTTGTCGGGATGACCCTCGGAGACGGATTCTGAAGTGAAATAATAACCCATAACAAATTGTTTATTAGTTAGTTAATAATAAATTTGTGTGGGAAGTTGTTGACTGAAAGGGAAGGAAAAACGGCATTGTTTTAGCATTTTTTCTTGTGGTTGCAATCAAATCAAATCTTTCCACGATTGAGGCTGCAAAGATACGAAATAAGATTGATATGTGTATGGGTCCTGGAAGAAATAATTAAGGCTGACAGCTTGAGTTGTCAGCCTTCGTATAAACGAAAAGGGAACCAGTGTGTGTTATTCCAGCAAGATTTTCTGCGTTTTCACGTCATCACCGTTGATGTGGCGCAAGACATAGACGCCCGTGGTCAATTATTTATTATTCCCCGCTTTCAGCTCCTCAATGCGTTCGGTAAGGTGGGTGAGTGAAGTGAGGCTGTCGAGGGTGTAGGCATGAGTATAGAACGAGTTGGCGTCGGGGAGCGTACCCACGTCTTCGCCTTTTTCCTCGCGGGCATCGGTGTATTTCATTACTTTCTGCTCAGCGATGCCGATGGCGGCCATGTTTTGCAAGTTGAAGTAGCGCAGGCTGGCGGCGGCATAGCGTAGCCAGCATCGGCGATTGTGAATGGCCGACAAGGCGGTGCGCACCCGTTTGGAGTGCATCATCTTCATGGGGAGGGTGCTGCCATCGTATTTGTCGGGGTTGACTATGACGTCGTGTTTACTCTCTGGCACCCCTTTCACCCATTCGTTGAATTGTTCCTCGACACCGTTGATGGCTGAGAAACAGGATCCCACATTGTCGATGAATTGCACGTTGTTGAGGTTCTTCCAGGTTTCTATGTGGTTGGTGAACACGTTTTCGGCTGTGTGGTCGTGGTTGAGCGTGGCGAGGGTGGTAGCTTCGTCAATGAGATGGTCAAGTTCCTTCTCGGGCAGCAGCTCAAGGTCCTCGTAGGCCATGCAGAGAAGCCATGCCGCGATGCTGTCGTTGGGTGCCATGCGCTCAGAGCGTGTCTCAAGGGTTCGGGCGAAGCTCTCAATGTTGCTCATCACCATCATGGCGGTCATTTTGCGGTCTTGGGCCTTTCGGTTTCGCTGTATTAAGGCATTGGTGCCGAAAGTGAGCATGATGGAGATGGTTGTACCCAAGATGGTGCGCAGCAGGTTTCTCCAGAAATTCTTGCCGTCATTCTCTGTCTCGGTCTCAGGGAGGTCGATATTGTCATTTTCCATGTATGCGCTATTATTTGTTGAAATGGCAAAAGTATGAAAAAAGCGGAAACGATTTGAGGTCGTCTCCGCTTTTTTTGAATGGATTGGAATGATTATCAGTTATTGAACGACAATTCAATTAGCCAAGTAATAAAAAAAATCCCACCACGGATGGCGGGATTTTATTCAGGTTGGAATGGCTATTATCTTTCTTCCCAGTTGAAGGTGTATTTGGTGGTGCCGTTGTCGCTGCTGTCTTCGCAAGTGGCGAGGCGACCTTCGGCATTGGTGGTGTAGGTGTAGTCGAAAACCTTCACTATAGGAGCCATTCCCGGGACGGGAAACGCGGTGGTGACAGTTCTCTTCGAGGGCATGTGGGCGGGCAACTTGCCGAAGCAGCCTTGGGCGCAAAGCTCCGAAATTTCGACGTGGTAGCCAAGAATGCTGAACATGGCTTGGGCAGGAGCGTCGGAGGTCTCGAAGTCGACAACGATCATGCCGTCGCCCGTGTCGGTGGATCTCAGTTCCTCGCCTTCCCAAATGTACTTGGTAAATGCGCCTCCGCCGTTAGGCTCAGAGAGTCTGTTGCTGGTAGCCAAGTGGCCATCGGCATCGTAGGTGAAATCGAAGTGTGTGATGCTCGAAGCGGTGTCAGAGTGAACATAGGTTTCGTCCATGTGGGTGATGCGGCCCAAGCTGTCGAGGGTGCAGTCGTAGGTCGTGAGGTCGCCGGCGAATGTGCCTTCCACCTTGATGTTGCCATCGGTGTAGGTGAAGCGATAGTCTTGGATGGGTTCGTTGGTGTTGGTGAGGTGCGCTTCGATTCTTGCGAGGCGGTAGTCGGCGTCATACTCGTAGTTGTAGGTGACGCTGTCGAAGACAGACACGCCAGTGCCCACCATGCTGGCCAGCACGGTTTGTTTGACGGGTTCGGGTTCTGGTTCAGGGGCCGGGTCTTTCTTGCATGAAGAAACGGTCAGGCCGCAGATGAGGATGGCGGCGAACGTCCATTTGAAATTGTACTTCATTTTTTATTGATTTAAGTTAGTATTGATTTTCTGTTTTCGGGCGGCAAAAGTACGAAAAAATGTGAATGTGGAAAGGTTTTTAAGTTGGACTTAATTTTCAATATTGTTGTGGGGGACATGAAATCATTTGTACCTTTGCAATCTGTAAGATTGAAAAAAAAAGTGGTATATACCCCACATAAAATGGTGGTACGCATAATAAAAGGTTGCTAATTGCGTTAAAAAGGTGGTATGTGACCCATTTAAATTGGTGGTACGTTTATGAAAATAGAAGAAACATTCAACGCATGGAAAGCACTCTTTCCGCTTCCGAAAGAACAAGCAGAACTACTGCGCAACAAGTTCACGACTGAGTATAACTTCAACAGCAATCACATTGAAGGCAATACGCTGACCTATGGGCAGACCGAATTGCTTCTGCTGTTCGGCAAAGTGAGTGGCGAAGGCGACTTGAAGGAGTTCGTCGACATGAAAGCCAGCCAAGTGACCGTTGAGATGGTGAAAGAAGCCGTGCAAGACAAAAGTATGCCATTGACGCAAAATTTCATCCGCCAACTTCACAAGGTGTTATTGCGTGAAGACTACACTGTTTACCGCGACCTGCCCGGAGGAGGAGCCACCAGTTATACTGTCCATGCAGGACAGTACAAGACACGTCCTAACAGTGTCATTACGCGTTATGGCGACCGTTTCGAGTATGCCTCGCCCGAAGAAACGCCCTCGCTGATGAGCGACCTTGTGGACTGGTACAACGCTGCTGAGCAGTCGGGGAACCTCTCACCCGTAGAGTTGGCGGCCTTGTTCCACTACCGCTATATTCGCATACATCCTTTCGAGGACGGTAACGGCCGCATTGCCCGCCTGATGGCGAACTATATTTTGGCTCGACATGGATGGCCGATGATTGTCATCCGCAACCGTAAAAAGCCAGAATATCTCGACGCATTACACCGCTCGGACCAAAAAATTGGCAAAAACCCTTCTGAGGGAGCCAATGCCTCGATAGGTAAAATCGCTTCGTTTCTCGCTTTCTTCCGCAATACAGTGTGTGAGGAGATGCAGTGTGAGATTGATATAGTAAGGAATTCCGATAGCGACACTTGGTGGTACGACGGACAAAAAATCAATTTCAGGAGCGAAAACGGAGTACGCTTACTCAGTCTGTTGAGTTACAAGCCTTTTGTCACTTTTTCCGAGATGGCGGCACATTTGTCGGTAAACCGGTCGGCGGTGCAAAAGCAAGTTGAAGGATTCAGAAAAAAAGGCTATGTTGACAGACGCGATGATGGCAGTTGGCATGTGTTGGCCCTAAACTCAAGAATTGCAAGGAAATGAAGAAATCCTACGTTACTTCGTCAGCTTCTGGAACGCCTCCTCAATGCTCAAGTCCTCTTTCTGCAAGGTCTTGATAATCAATCCTCGTTCCACCGACCACCGCATCAGGTTGGCGCGGATGTCGGCATCGCCCTGCGGCTCAAGGATCCAATGGTTGGCCTTCACTTGCTGCACTTTGCTCACCATCGGGATGCTGCGCAAGAGGTTTTCGCTCACTTCGCTTTCAAACTCCACGATAATGACGTTGCTCATGGTGTTGTCTTGTTTCAAGTTCTCAATCTTGTCGTCGGCCACTACCACACCCTTATTAATAATGATGGCGCGTTCGCAGATGGCTTCCACTTCCTGCATGATGTGGGTGGAGAGCAGCACGGTCTTCTCCTTGCCGAGGCTGCTGATGAGGTTGCGGATGTCGATGAGCTGGTTGGGGTCGAGGCCCGAGGTGGGTTCGTCGAGGATGAGCACCTGCGGGTCGTGCATCATGGCTTGGGCGAGCCCCACGCGTTGGCGGTAGCCCTTTGAGAGGGCCCCGATTTTCTTGTGTGCCTCCAGGCCAAGGCCCGTCTCTTCAATCATCGCCTCGATGCGCTTGTGGGCGGCTTCGCCTTTCAGCTGGTGCACGCCGGCCACGAACTCAAGGTACTCGCGGACGTACATGTCCAAGTAGAGCGGGTTGTGTTCGGGCAGGTAGCCCACGATGCGCTTGACGGCCATCGGGTCGTCCATGACGTCGTGGCCTTCCACGCTCACCGTGCCCGAGGTGGGCGGGATGAAGCAGGTGATGATTTTCATCAGCGTCGACTTGCCGGCACCGTTGGGGCCGAGCAGTCCGACGATACCTTTATTAATAGAGAGCGTCACGTCATTAAGTGCGAGTTGTTCGCCATAGCGCTTGGTGATATGGTTGATTTCGATGGACATGGTTTTATATTTGTGGCGGCAAAGGTAGCATATTTTTTATAATCTTAGATGTGTATTTGCGATGGATTTTTTGCTACTTTTGCACTTGTGAAACGGCTTATGTTCATATTATTGTTTCTGCTGCTGGTTTTGGCTTCTTGCCATGATGCTCAATATGAGGCTCGGCAGATGGTACGCTGTGCGGAGCGGCTGTTTGACACTGACCCTGATAGTACAGTCGCTTTGATTGACAGTGTGTTGCGTATGCCTGTCTATTTCAACGAGAAGCACCGTATGGAAATGGCTTTACTGCAAGGCGAGGCCTTGTTTGGCGACCATGGACAAGAAATTCCACCTTTGATGGACGATGAATTTTTTGACGACAAACCCTTCCTCACCATTAGCCCTGAGTTGGAGCGGGCTACCGACTACTATGCCCGAAAAAAACAATATGCCAAGGCTGCTCACGCTGCACTCTATAGCGGCTATGTGCAACAGCATTACGGAGAGAAACAGACAGCGATGCAGTCGTTTAAGGATGCGGAGCGGTATGGCAAACTTGTTTTGGATAGCCTCACTATTGCACAAGCAGAGTATTGGATGGGGAAGATGCTTCTTTCAGACAACATGGAACACGAAGCACTTGCCCTGTTGAAAAAAGCTGAAGGATTTTTTGGCCGTTGTCTAATTGAAAAGGCTTTTGTGCAGAATTCTATTGCAGTGAGCCATATACTGCTTGGTGATTATGGAAGTTCTGAAATCTACCTACAACAAAGTTTGGTGAATGCAAGAAAAAGCCATGTAGACAAGGTAATACGTAAAGCCTTGAACAATTACGCTGTGCTTTACCAATTGCAGGGGAAACATGCCCAAGCCATTGCCTGCTTGAAGCAAAACTCAAACAATTCCAATCTCGATGAAAAAGAATCGCTTCTGCTCAACCTCAATTTGGGCAATGTGTTTTTCGATGAGGGAGAAATGGATTCTGCCAATTATTATTATAACTATGTTGATTCATTTTTGCCTAAAGCACAAATAAAATCGGAAAATAAGGTATCTGCATATAGGGCTCTTTCTCGATTTGCAGAGAGTCAACAAAACGATTCCTTAGCCTTGCACTATTGGAAACAATACATCAAATGGCTTAATGAGGTGCGAGACCAATCTGAACAAAACAATTTATACGGAATCCAACGAAAATATGACTATGAGACTTCGCAAAACATAATGAATCAGAGAGTGATTCGAAGACAACGTATTATCATTGCTCTGAGTATCTTGGTGGCAGTGGTATTATTGATGTTTTTCGTATCCCAAATTCGGTTAGCAAGAATCAGGAAACAGGAAGCAGAAATCAAGGCCAGCCTGCTCCACTTTATGAAGCAAAACGAAGAATTGGCCAAGCAAAGCGAGGCCGTAAGGAAAGCACACCATGATTTGGAACAAAGGCATCAGGAAACGGAAGTAGCCCGACAAACCTTTGCGAATCAAGCAGAAGAATACAAAAACGCATACGAGGCAAGTGACAAGAAACTCTCAAAAGCCTTGCTGAAAGAACAGCAGATCATGCAGAAAATGGCGGTTTACCTTGGAAACAAGACGGATTCAGCCTTGTTGGATGCATTGAAATATAGTGTCTTGGGTAATCAACAATATTGGGATGCCATGCTGAAAACTTTCGACAAGCAATTTCCGGGCATGAGAAAAGAAATTGCCTTACAACATCCTGACTTGTCCGAAATAGAACAGAAAATCCTTCTCTTATCGTACGTGGATGCTTCGAGGGAAGACACTTCCGTGTTGCTCGGCATCAGCGTGTTCATGGTGGATAAATTGCGCACTAGCGTGAAGAAAAAGATGGCGACAAAGACACTAAATGCCATCAATAAAGCCTGAAAAGCATCCGTTTTGTAGTGTAAAAACCGCTTATTGCTATTAAAAGTTCGGAATAAATCAAAATTAGTTCGGAATCGGAAAGAACATATTTTTCTGTTTATCAATGTATTAATGATAATATCTGACAGAAAAAGTTCGGAATAGGGTTCATGCACCGTCATAAGTGTAGCATTTTTGCATCGTGAATTATCACTTCAATACTTAGTTATTTTTTAATTATATGACTCATTATAAGCTACATAGCGCGTATTGTACCGAGCATTCGCCCTGTTTTAGGGCATGTTCCAGTCCATAAACAAGAGCTCTCGGGAAAGATGGTATAAATAGTGTAAATTGGCAGAAAAAAGTGGCAAAAAAATTTGGTCAAATGACTGATTTTCAGTAACTTTGTAGCTACCAAACAACAAGTTACACTATGAATCGAATGCCACTTGACCAGCTCACCGAAGTCATCAAAGACGCCTTCAATGGCGTCGCGAAAATAACAAAAAGTTTCCAGA
>JAFWRA010000199.1 GCA_017508895.1 Bacteroidales bacterium | reverse complement strand
GGGCGTAGTCGACGACCTTCTTCGTGAGGGCAACATTCTCGTCGTAGGGCAGGGCAGAGCCGTCGATCATCACCGACGAGAAGCCCATGTCGATGCAGCTCTTGCAGGTCTCGAAGCTGTCGCCGTGGTCGAGGTGGAGCACGATTTCAGGATGGGCGCAGCCGAGTTCCTTGGCGTATTCCACGGCACCTTGGGCCATGTAGCGCAGCAGGGTCTGGTTGGCGTAGTTGCGCGCGCCTTTCGACACTTGCAGGATGACGGGCGACTTGGTCTCGACGGCAGCCATGATGATGGCCTGCATCTGTTCCATATTGTTGAAGTTGAAAGCGGGGATGGCATAGCCGCCGTCCACAGCCTTGGCGAACATTTTACGGGTGTTCACAAGCCCTAATTCTTTGTAGCTGATCATTTTATTATTGTTGATTTGTTGATTGTTTAATCGTTTAATTGTTTGGCCGATGGCTTATGGTCTATAGCTTATGGCTCGCTTCACCCAAGGCGTGAAACCAGAACTTTGGGTAAAGCGGGCCATAGGCCTTTGGCTATCGGCTATAGTTATTTTCGGCAAAAATAGAAATTACTTTCCAATAATTGTCATTTGACACTTACTTTCTTTGAGCAACTCTCGTTTTCAGTGCTCAACTTGTTGAAATAAGACCCCGAAACAAGGTGATCGACATTAAGGAATAATGACTATTTTGATATTGGATACATTGTCGTTTTGGATGACTTGGAGTGTGTAGATGCCACTGCCTCCGAACGTGGAAGTTGCAATTGTCGCAGTTTCTGAGTCTGTTGAAGAAAGGCTTTTGTATACCACCTTTCCTGTCAGGTCGACGACACGCAGTATGACTTCGCCGTCTAGATGAGTCTTTACATGAATCAAGTCTTTCGCGGGATTGGGATATACATCGATGGTTGCGGTTCCCTGTTCGTTGATTCCTGTCGAGTTGAACACATTGACGAGTATGGGTTCTGAAACTGCAGTGGAACCACAAGGATTCTCATAGCGGTAGCTGATGGAGGCTTGGCCGCGGTATTCGCTGTCCCATTCCACAAGGGCATGATGACCTTCGTAAGTGATGGTTCCAGCTGAAGAAGGTTCGATGTTCCAGTTGTATATGACCTCATCGTTTTCTTCGCCTCTGTATTCGCTCTGGCTGACCAAGCGCAGGTCGATTACGGTCTCACCAGTTGGGCTTTGAGGCATGTAACTTGGATCAAAGCTGGGCAAAAGACTTACTATGACTGTCCCGCTTTGTTGGCTCCCACTGTGTGCGCATGTTCCAGTTAGGGTAAGTTCCACTTTTCCTTCTGCCTTGTCGGCCTCGCCAAAGGTATAAGTCGGGTGCTCAGCCGTGATGTCATCGAAAGTGCCATCACCATGGGTTGCCCAGGTGAAATCGGCTTGGTTGTAGATATAGCCGTTAGGGGTGAAGGTGGCATTAGGGCAGGCTTCTGTGTCGTCACCGGCATAAAGCACCATCTTGGCAAAAGGAGGGAAGCGAAGGTCGTCAATCATGACGGCATCTTCACCCGCGTTGCCTTCATTGTCTTTCTTGAAAGTGAATCGAATCAGATTGCTGCCTTTAGCCAGCTTGAACTCAGCTGGTTCCCAATCGCCGATGCCGCTCCAACTGCCTACTTCTATACCGTTCAATGTTAGAATGAGTAAGTCGCCATCATCGGTGGATGTTTTATAATAGAATGAAAATGTGTCGTCTATTTCAACAGTGATGCCAATGTTGAGGTTGGCAATGACTTTGTCGCCGATGACAGGCGACCTCAGACAATGGCCACCGTGGGAAGTGGCATCTTCCACGATAAACCATTTTTTGTTACCTGAGCCTAAGTTCCATTGCAGGTCTTCGTTTAAAGTCTCGTCTTCAAAGTCTTCAAAGGTATAGCCCAAGGGAATGGCTCTTTCAATGTGGTCGCTGTGGAATCCGCTTTCGGCTTGCAGACTATAGTTAATGATACCGTCAACGGCATTTTCATCCACATGGACAAGGAAGGAAGCCTGTCCCATGGCTCCGGCTTCTATAGCAGGAATGGCATCCTCGTTTTCTTCAACGCGAAGGAAGGGCGCCATGACGTTGATTCTGTTGCTGATGGCCAACGACTTGCTTTCCCCTTGGTTTTCAATGTCGAAAGTTAGATAAATGGATTGTCCTTTCATCAGACGGTCCATCTCGTTACCGTTCAAATCCGCAATGCTAAGTCTACCGTATTTCAGGTTGGGCGCTTTCACGATGAGCGTCACGCTGTCAACAAAGGTGTAGTTCGCGTTCTCCATCTTCAGGAAAAACTTCACCTTTTCTTGATCGTACAATTCATCGCCGAAATGTACGGTGAAAGCGTCGTTTTTCATCTGGATTTCGTCGGGATTCATGCCGCTATAGGCAGAAGTGCCTTGAATGATTTCAACGGCAGGATGGGCGCAAGAGAGTGTGACATTGAAATTGTCCAAAGGGGAGAATCCTGCGTTATGTAAGCCTAGGCTGAAGTGGCAGGTCTCGTTGTAGTCGGGGGCGTGGTTGCCGTTGCCCTCTGCGTCGTTGATTTCGATGGTGTTGAGAATGAGGTAGGGCTCTACAGCAGATATCGTCTTGATGTAACGCTCATAACGATAGTAGTTCTGCTTGGTTATGGTAAGTTTCACGGTCGTGCCCACCTCTTGTGGCGTAATGGCAATCTGCTGCGTGTCGCCCGTTGCCATGTCGAATCCGATGATTTGTCCGTTAGCGGTCAGGCAGATGGTGGCGCCTTCGTTAGCTTTCAGCGTGTATTGCTCGCTGCCGGTGGTCAAAACGGGTAGCATCTCCACTGCGAGTTCCTGCGGCACTTCACTGTAGAGTTTCATGTAGGCATCGCCGAATTGGTGGAAGAGGTAGTAGGTGATGGACTTCCAGTTGCCTTCGGTCCACGAGGACTGCTTGAGGAAGTATTTTCCGGCTGCGTTGCCGAAGGCAGGGTGAATGAAGTTGGTGGCATGTTGTGTGCCGTAGGTGGGCATGAAGTTGGGCCACATGTTGTCGTAGGCACCCCAAACGTAAATGTCGTTCACAAAGGAGTAGGAAACCTGCGTAGCGGCAATGAGACCCAATGCACCATGTTGATGGCGGTGGAAGACCTCGGCGAAACATTCGTTGCCTCCTGCACTGCCATAGTTGAACCGACCTGTGAGGCAGTTGTTCGACATGACATAGGTGAGGTTTTCATTTGTCAGGCGTTTGATATAACCAATGCTGTAGCTAGGCTCGCCCCAAAGCTCCTCGGCGCCGTGGTCGCGGTGTTGGACGAGGAAGGCGCCATTGTTGATGGCTTCGTTCACCATGTTACCTGTTGCGTCCCATTCGGTGAGGTGCGACATGGTTTGTGGAATGTAGCCACAGCCCGTAGGTCCGAAATAGTCGAGCACTTCGTTGGTGTGTTCGTAGGTCGACCAAAGGCTACCAGGCGTGCCTTCGTAGATGGCATTCAGGCGGACGGGATGCTTGCCGAGTTCGTTTTCCCAGAAGCCGTTCACCACTTCGGAACAGAGTTGGAACCAACGCTCCAACTGGAATCCCATGGCGGTGACAGGACGGTCATAGAAGTAGGGGTCGGTGGGAGGCCTGCGCTCGTAGTCCAGGTCTTTCTTGATCATGTGGTACATTTCATCGTAGTCGCGTCCCGTGATGCGCCCTATGATGATCTGGGGCATTTGGTTGCTGCCCATCACAGTGTATGCGTGGTCAGAAATGTAAGGATTGTAACCGTCGCCGCCAGGATGGTTGTTCATGGTGTAGGACAACACACCTTGGGTGGGGTCGGAGTTATGGTCGCCTAGAATAAGTACAGCCGCTGGCGGCATGTCCCAACTGTTGTATGCGTTGCGGATAAAGCTACGGATGGCTGTTGGGTCGTTGCCACCGCATTGCGACACGGTAAAGACCTCAGTGGGGATGCCTTGCTCGGTCCTGAATTGCTTGATGCTGTCGGCCAGCGAGATGAATTCCTCGTTATCAGGCGTGATAATCATGTATTCGCAGCCCGTCTCGCGATTTTCGTAATGTTTGCGCAGGCGTTCTCCATAGTCCACTTCGGGCAGATCGTCGCGGTTGAGGATGATGTCTTGCAGAATCTGGTCCCATTCAGGGGTGCGGTAGCGAAGGTCGCCATAGCTGCCGTCGCCGCCTTTCATGTCAAGTTGCAGTTCCATGTCGCTATAGACGATAAGCTCCTTGGTGATGGGGTTGTATTGGAATGGCATCACGCCCACAAACACTACCTGCACGCCTCGGATTTCGGTGACTTCCGAAATCTGAAATGGCGACTCGGGATAAAAGGCATTGCGCCCATAAATGCTGGCGTCTTTT
This sequence comes from Bacteroidales bacterium, assembly GCA_017508895.1. Next base: position 959 of record JAFWRA010000199.1, on the reverse strand, counting down.
TGATAGAGGGCAGGGGAGTTGTCGTTTTCGATTTGAGGCACTGCCGCAGGGATGAGATCGACGTTTTCGATGACCTTGGTCGTGGACGAAACCATCTTTAGCGAGGCTGTAGCTCCATTGGGAATGGCGACATAGGTGCTGGCGCTTGGCAGGTCGGGGGCACCAGCCTCATTGGAAAGATAGATGCCCGAGAGGGTGATGACCTGCCCCTGCACTTCGGCACGGTTGGCGTCTTCTATGGTGACTGAGCCAAGGTTATGCTTCAGGGTCAATTGACTCTTGTTTCTGTTGCTGATGCTGAACCCGTTGGGTTCGCTGTTGAAGCGGTATTCTTGGGCTTGTAGCATGATGCCCGTCACGAGGGCCAGGACGAAAAGTAGTGCTTTTTTCATAGTTGATTCATTAACAGGCGACAAAGATAAGGATATTAATTGAAAAAGGTGGAGTTTCCCCCACCTTTTTCAATCGGATTTGCATTCCTTTAGTCTTTTGCCAGGAACGGATACCCATAAGCGGCAGCAGGAACAAACGTGTTCTTGATGGCGCGTGGGCTGGTCCAGCGGATGAGGTTCCACAGGCCACCGGCCTTGTCGTTGGTGCCGCTGGCGCGGGCGCCACCGAAGGGCTGCATGCCGACCACGGCTCCCGTGGGCTTGTCGTTCACGTAGTAGTTGCCGGCTGCATGGCGCAGCTTGTCGTTGGCGATCTTCTGGGCCTTCAGGCAGTTGCCGAAGAAGGCACCGGTGAGGGCGTAAGGTGAACTTTGGTCGCATACATCCAGCATCTCCTCGAACTTGTTGTCGTCGTAGACGTAGATGGTGATGATAGGTCCGAAGATCTCTTCCACCATGCTCTCGTAGTTCGGCACCTTAGCGAGGATGACGGTAGGCTCCACAAAGTAACCGATGCTCTTGTCGCAGTTGCCGCCGAAGACGATCTCAGCGTCAGCGCTTGCTTTG
>JAFWRA010000198.1 GCA_017508895.1 Bacteroidales bacterium | reverse complement strand
TCCTCTTACGAACACCCCATCACCGCCTTAGGCTGGCAGACCGAACGCTGGTTCCAGATTTGCTCTGAAGTGGTAGGCGGCTATTGGCGCAACCAAGGCAAGGATCCCGTGCGTATCAATGCCATCTATAGCGGTTATCCCGGTAACCAATGGTCGAGTAACCAAAACACCTATATGGTGGTCAACTATTTTGGTCCCAACGGATTGGGCTACATTCCTGCCACGCCATCAGAACTCGGCGGTTGGACAGGCGGTACAGCTGCACAGGTCGTGAATGCTGTCAACAGCGGCTGCATGCTGCTCCAGCACCGTGACCATGGCTACTACCAAGGTTGGGGCGAGCCCGACTTCAGCAATAGCCATGTGGCTCAGATGACCAATGTAGGCAAGATGACCTTCGTCAACACCATCAACTGCCAGACCGGCACCTTCGACCACACCCCCGAATGCCTCATCGAGGCCTTTATGCGCCGCACCAGTGGCGGGCAGAACGCCGGTGCTGTGGGTTGCATCGGACCCACCCAGACCTCCTACTCCTTCGTCAACGACGCTTACGCCTGGGGCATGTACGACCAATATGACCCCCAATTCATGCCCGACTATGGCCCATACGCCAGTTATGAAGGCAATTGGAGACCCGCTTTCGGCAACGTGGCCGGCAAATACTTCCTGCAACAGAGCTCATGGCCCTATAATGTCAACAACAAGGCCATCACCCATAAGATGTTCACGGCACACTGCGATGCCTTCCTGACGCTCTACACCGTAGTGCCCACTGCAATGAATGTCAGCCATCCTTCGCAGATCTCCGCATCCACCACCAGCGTCAATGTCAGCGCCCCGCAAGGTGCCGTCATTGCTTTGACACGCAACAACAACATCCTGGCCGTGGCCACCGCCACAGGCAGCAGCCAAATCATCACCTTCCCTGCCCAGCCTTCCAACTCCAACATCACCATCGTGGCCACCAAGCAAGACAAGCTCCGCTATGTGGGTACCATCCACGTCATCAGCGAGCCCTCACTGAACGTCACCGAGATGAGCCTCAACGACGCCAACGGAAACAACCAACTTGACTATGGTGAACAGTCAAGCTTCAACTTCACCATCAAGAACACCGGCGACCAAGCCTCGTCGCAAGCTACGGCCACCCTTACCACAGACACACCCCAATACGTCACCATCAGCCAGGGCACGGCAAGCATTCCTGCACTGAGCCCCAGCCAAACCACCAACTTGGAAAATGTGTTCGATATTACCGTGGCCGATAACGTTCCGAACGGTACGCAACTGCAATTTAACCTCACCATGGTCAGTGGCAACCATAACTGGAGACATAATTTCAGTCTCACAGCTTACGCCCCTGTCTTCAAGATTTCCAATAGAATAACCATCCATGACGAAGGTACCTATAAAGGCAATGGCAACGGTCGCCTCGACCCAGGCGAGACCGCATCCATCACCTTCACGTATGAAAACGAAGGCGGTTCAACAGCTAATGATGTAAGCGCCACCTTGAGCACTCCAACGCAGCAATACATCACCATCAGCGACCCCACTGTTACGACACCTACCGTGAATGCAAGCCAGTCCGTTGAAGTGTCCTATTATGTCAATATCGCTGCTAACATGCCTTTGGGCGAAGCAGCCGAGTTTACCCTTACTGTTGCTTCTGGCTCCTATTCCCACACGAACAACTACTCGCACCGTGTCGGCCTTGAGATAGCCAGCTTCGAAAACGGTCTTGACGACTTTGAATGGGAGAACGACGCTGAACACCCTTGGACCATCGTCAGCACCAACCCCCATTCGGGCAGCTATTGTTTGCAATCGGGCACGATAGGCCACAACCAAACTTCCACTTTGAGCATCCAATTCAACGTGGAGAACAGCACCGACGAAATCCGTTTCTTCAGGAAGACCGACTGCGAGATGAACGGGGACTACCTGCGTTTCTATATTGACAACACATTACAACAAGAATGGACTGGAACCCTCAGTTGGCGTGAGGTCGAATTCCCCGTCACGCAAGGCGAGCACACCTTCACTTGGGCTTATGAGAAAAATGCCTCGGGCAGCAACGGCGACGACCATGCCTGGATTGACGAGATCCTCTTCCCTGTCCGCCACATCGACTTCGCCTGCAACGCTGGCACCGACCAAGACATCTGCCAAGTGCCCGCCCAGTTGGATGCCGTTGTCTTCGGATATGCAAGTCTCCTCTGGACGTCAGACGGTGACGGCAGCTTCAATCAAGACGACATCCTCAACCCCGTCTATACCCCAGGAGAACAAGACCTTGTGAACAAGGTCGTCACCCTGAGCCTCACCGCAACCAATGAAGCGGGAGAGACATTAAACGACAACGTGGTCGTCAACTTCCATGAAGCCGCAAGCATCGAGATGGACGAAACCGGTGAGATTTGTGAAGGCGACACCTTCGAAGTCGACGCCCTGGTGAGCGAGACAGGCAGCGTCAGCTGGACCACCGACGGTGACGGCACTTTCGACCGTCCCGATAACGTCAACGCCAACTACACTCCTGGCGAGCAAGACAAAGCCAATGGCAGCGTCACGTTGACGCTCAGCGCCAACTCACTTTACGGCTGCGGTGACGCTGTCCACGATTTGGTGCTGACCATCCATCCGTTACAAAACACAGAGTTTGACATGGTCTCGTGCAATGCCTACGCTTGGAACGGCATCGTATACAACGAGGCCGGCGACTACGAGCAGACCTTGCAAAGCATATACGGATGTGACTCAACCGTGGTGATGCACCTCAGCTTCATCGACAGCTACGATGTTGAAACCGAGGCTACGGCCTGCGACAGTTATGTATGGAACGACGAGGTTTTCACTGAAAGCGGTGTATATGAGCATACCTTTACCTCCCAATACGGCTGCGACTCAATCGTGACGATGAACCTGACCGTTTATGAATCGTATAATCCGTCAGCAGAAATAACGCTGGCCGTTGATGCCTGCGACAGTTTCGAGTGGGATGGCATTGTTTACACCGAAACTGGCATATATGAACACATCTATACCGACATCCATGGTTGCGACTCAACTGTCGTGATCGACTTGGGTGTCATGACGGCTCCTGTAATTGAGACCATCAACGGTGAAACAGAGGTTGACGTGCGGCTCATGCCAACGAGTGTCTACTCGACCGCACCCAATGGAGGCACCTTCTGGAGCCTTGATCCAGAGGAAGCAGGCACTGTAGTCGTTGAAGAAGGCATAGCCACTATCACTTGGAGCGAGACCTTCAAAGGCGAAGTCCTCCTCCATGTGTGGGCGCTTGGCTACTGCGGTCAAGACGAAAGCAGCATGACCATCAATGTGAAGAATTCCACCGATGTGGACGAATATGGTTTCAAAGCCAAGATCTACCCGAATCCGACCAACGGTATTGTCACCATCGAGGCTGAAAGCCTGCAACGCCTGACTGTAGTGAATGTCCTCGGACAGATCATGTACGACCATGAAACAGAAGGTGATTATGCCCAAATCGAGATGAGCCAGTTCGGCACGGGCACCTACCTCATCCGCATCCAGACTGGAAACGGCGTGGCAATGAAACGCGTCAATGTGATACGATAAACATTTTAAAATAAGAACAAGATAAAAACCTACATACCATGAAAAGATTCGCTAAGACAATTATGTTTGCCCTAATATTGTCGGTAATCCCTGCAAGGATATGGGCTCAGGATGACATGTCAAATCATGCACAAACGAATATCGAGTCCCATATTAGGGATTATGAAAACGGATTCCTTTTCAACGTATTTGAAATTGAAAATGTGGAGGAACGTGTTCAGTTAGCGTCGGAACTCGCCACAAGCGACATCTGGCTTTGCAACCCGACTGAGAACCCTGGTGAATTGTTCATCAGGCCCAACAGTTACAATGACGACATCCCTATTTATGCCGAATTTGAATATCTTAGAACGACACTGAGAGAAGAATACGAAGAAGTATCCTTATTGCCGAAAGAGGAATTTGGTGAAATCTTCAACTCATGGGCACAAAATATCAGTGACGACTACTACAACTTCTTGATTTCCGACTACCTCGACCGTGCCAACCACTGCATGGATGCAGATCCATTCTGCACCTCGGATGTCTATACTTTCCCCTCAACCAACAGTGGTTATTCATGGTCGGGACCCGACTACGGATGCTTAGGCTCCTCCCCTACAAACAAACATTCCTTCTGGTACTATATGAGAATTGGTGTTGCCGGTAACATCACAATCAAGATGGAAGCGCCCTTCGACATTGACTTTGCGCTTTGGGGGCCTTTTACCGATCAGACCACCCCTTGCCCGACAGCAGCAGGTCAAACAGGTTTGCTGACTTCGAATTGCACCAGCTGTCCTAACAACACCTCAAACCCTAATTTCTATCCATCAGGTAACCTTCATGACTGTAGTTTTAGTGCGCAAGCCTACGAATATGCCCACGTGGTTAATGGACAAGTAGGACAATACTATATTCTCCTTATCACCAACTATAACGGAGGTAGTGGTAACATCACTTTCCAAAAATACGCCGGTGATGGCGAGACCGACTGTGGCATCCTGCCTCCTTTGGTCAACAACGAAGGCCCTTATTGCGTGGGCGAGACCATTCATCTTTCGGCGCAAGGCCAAGCTGGAGCCACCTATAGTTGGACTGGTCCTGGCAACTTCTCCTCAAACCAACAAAACCCAACCCGCCCGAACTGCACCATGGCCATGGCTGGCACCTATACTTGCACCATCACTGTTGGCACCGCATCGAACAGCGCCACCACTGAAGTGGTCATCTATCCCCAACCCACGGCCAACTTCAACTACACCTCGGTTTGTAAAGGGACACCTACGCAATTCACCAGCACCTCAACCACCAACCCCAGCGGCCAGCAAATCCAAAGCTACCAATGGACTTTTGGTGACGGACAGACTGGAACGGGACAAAACGTCACACACACCTACGCCCAAGCGGGCAACTATCAGGTGACGCTCAATGTGACCACAGGCAACGGTCACTGCACCAGCTCAAAGACCCAGACCGTGCCCGTCTATGCAGCACCGGTGGCCTCAGCCACTGCCCAACCCAGCACCGTCATCTATGGCGGCACCGCCACACTTACGGCCAACGCTGGTGCCACAGGAACTTTCAACTTCCATTGGGAACCCGCCAACATGGTAGTCAATGCCAATGCACAGACCACCCAGACCGTGCCGTTACAAGCCACTCAGACTTATACCGTCACTGTCACCAACCCACAAGGTGGCTGCAGCAGTACGGCACAAGTCACCGTGAGCATGGAAGGCTCCAACATGACCGCCATGGCCTCCGCCGACCAATATGAACTCTGCGAAGGCGAGTCGACCACACTGCATGCACAACCCTCAGGCGGAACAGGCAACTACACTTTCAACTGGACTCCCGCCAACACCTTGAGCAACGCCACTATCCAGAATCCTGTGGCCACACCGCCCGTTGGCGAAACCACCTATACCTGCGCGGTCAGCGACGGCATCACCAACCAAAACGTCAGTGTGACCATCATGGTACATCCCAATGAAGTGGAAGAAGTGGAGCATACCATCTGTGAAAATGACATTTATGACTTCTATGGAGAAAACGTCCAGACCCCAGGCGTTTATGAACACCACACACAAACCGAGTTTGGCTGCGATAAGCTCATCCGTTTGCACCTTTACAACTGGGACACCTATGAGACCCCCATCACTGATCATTTCTGCCAAGGTGAGCACTACATGTTCTATGACCAAGCCATCAGCACATCTGGTATCTATTACCATACCTTAGAATCGGCACATGGCTGCGACAGCGTCATCAAGCTCAACCTGATTCAAGACCCCTCCTATGAGGTTGAATTGTGGGAATCGACTTGCCAAGGCGGGCCTGGCTACTACTTCGCCCCATTGGACATCTATCTTCCGCCCAGCCCCTACCCCAACGCATTCGTCTTTGAAACCGTTCAGGGCTGCGACAGCGTCGTCTACCTCACCGTTGAGGAAGCGGAATACAACTCCAAGACCTACAATGTTTCCTTATGTGCCACAGAATACACATGGCCCTCAAACGGCAGGACCTATTACGAAACGGGTACCTTTTACGACACACTTTCCTTCCCCAACGCATGCGACAGCACCCTTGTCCTCAACCTTGAGCTCAGACCAAGTTATGACATTGAAGTGCATGAAACCAGTTGCGACAGTTACCGTTGGAAGAATGATGCCTACAATGTGGACATGACGTTCAACGAAAGCACCGTCTACACGCATCATTATGTTAACGCATACGGCTGCGACAGTCAAGCCACGCTCTATCTTACCATCGACGACCATAACGAAGTCAGCTTCACCGTAACAGATGAAGAAAACTGCGACAGCTACTATTGGGACCCACAAGGGCATGAGATACTATACACAGACCACGAAGATTTGGAATATAACATATCGGGCACTTACCATCGCACCTATAAGAACATCTATGACTGCGATAGTTTGGTGACCATGAACGTACAATTTGAGTACACACCCCATCCCACAGAAATCTATCCCATGGATGCCACCAACAGTGCCCCTCACTGGGTAATTACGGCTACCGAATTCCAAATCAACGCCTACGATTTCAATATGTGGGACACCAACCCGAACTGCCATTGGGATTCCGTCACCTGGAACTTTACCAAGCCCGTGGATTGGGTGCTTGAGCCTTTCGGCACCAATAACCAATACTGCAAGATGTATGTACTCAGTTGGGTGGAAGACACCGTGTGGTTGGAAGCCCATGCTTTCAACCGTTGCGCGCCTCAAGAGGGCACCACGCAGCGTTATTGGTTCCTCAGCTCTTTTATTGGTATCGATGAAAACGGTCCTTCGACAGGCTTGGAAACCATTGATTTCGATGTCATCCCCAACCCCAACAACGGTAAGATGCAGCTCAACCTCGAACACCTCACTGGCAAAGTCGGCATCAAGGTGTACGACATGAAAGGCACGCTTATCGACCAATTCGAAACCTACAACAACGGCTCTGGCACATACGACTACAATATGAAAGTAAAATCGGATGGTATTTATTTCTTCGTCGCCACCAACAAGGAAGGCACTATCGCGAAGAAGGTCGTCATACAAAAATAAATCAAACGTACTAAGACATAATAACATAACAAACACCTTAATACAGATCCAATATGAATAAGAAAATCAAACTATTATGGATTGCATTGATGCTGATAGCCATGCCCATACGACAATTTGGACAAACCGTAAGAAACCACACCATTGAGATTGAGCTGTCTACCATCAGCAATCCCGACTTTCGTTACTGTTTGATTTCCTATATCGCTAATGATGAAAACATTTCATACGTCATCAATGAAGAAGAGAGTTCGTTATTATTGTCATCAACGGCTAATTTTGATGACCAACAATTCCAAGCCTATTTCGATGAATTGAGAGCTACGGCCACTGAAAGCTTTAACACTTATACTAACGCAGACAAAGAGACACAAGGAGCCACTTTCACCTATTGGAAAGAAAGCCTGTCACAAGAACTTTTTGTGTTGCTTTTCAGACAGTTGCTTATCGAGAACCCAAACAGCAGGGATGGAAACCAGACCTGCGCCGAATCAGACCCATTCTGCACCACCGACATCGTCACCTTCCACGTTGAAGACAACCCGTCTGTTTGTGAACCTGGTCCCAACTACGGTTGCATGTCTTCCTTTACACAGAGACCACCTTTTTGGTTTCACATGAAAATTGCCGTTGCCGGGACTTTCACGATCCAGATCACCAACAGCAACAACAATGACTTGGATTTTTGTGCATGGGGCCCTTTTAATGACCCTGTCACCCCATGCCCTTACCAACTCACTTCAGACAAAATCATTGACTGCGACTCACCGTACAATTCAGTTCAAGAATGCACTATTCCATCCAACTCACAAGTAGGTCAGTATTATATTATGGTGATTACAAAGTATTCTTCTGGATCCACCAATATCACTTTCTCTAAAGTTCCAGGAAGCGGTCCCGGCGAGACTGACTGCGGCATTTTACCTGGCGTTGCCAGTAATACCGGTCCCTATTGTGTTGGAGAGACTATTTATTTGGACGTCAACGCTCAAGATGGTGCAACATACTCTTGGACAGGACCTGCTGGCTTCACCTCCAATCAACAGAACCCAACCCGCCCCAACTGCACCTTAAACATGGCTGGCACTTATACCTGCACAACAACCGTGGGTAATCAATCCGTTACTGCCTCTACCGAAGTCATCATCTATCCCGACCCCACTGCCGATTTCAATTTCACGACAGTTTGCCAAGGCAACCCTACCCAGTTCACCAGCACCTCCACCACCAACCCCAGTGGACAGCAAATCGAAAGCTACCAATGGAACTTTGGCGATGGACAAACTGGGACAGGACAAAACGTAAGCCACACCTATGCGCAACCCGGCACCTACCAAGTTACGCTTACCGTCTCGAACGGCAACGGGCACTGCACCGACCAAATCACCAAGACCGTTACCGTTTACGGTCAGCCCACCTCCAACTTCACCTACACCTCGGTTTGCAAAGGCAACCCAACCCAATTCACAAGCACAGCCACAGCACCCAACGGACAACAAATCACCAGTTACCAATGGAACTTCGGTGACGGACAAACCGGTTCGGGGCAGACCGTGAGCCACACTTACGCACAAGCTGGCGACTATCAAGTGACTCACACTGTGGGTGTCGGTGGTGGTGACTGCAATGGGCAAATCACCCAAACCGTGCCCGTATATGCCTCTCCCGTTCCCTCTGCCACGGCGCAACCCAGTACCGTCATTTACGGCGGCACTTCCACCCTTACCGCCAATGCTGGAGCCACGGGTTCCTTCAACTTCCATTGGGAACCCGCCAATATGGTGGTCAGCCCCAATTCACAGACCACTCAAACTGTTTCGCTCCAAGCCACACAGACCTACACCGTTACCGTCACCAATCCTCAAGGCGACTGCACTGCCTCAGCACAAGTAACGGTGAGCATCGAAGGCTCCAACATGGTGGCCATGGCCACCGCCGACCAGACCTCGCTTTGCGAAGGCGAGTCAACTACGTTGCATGCCCAACCTTCAGGCGGCACAGGCAACTACACCTATAGCTGGACACCCGCCAACACGCTTAACAATGCCAATATCCAAAGCCCTGTTGCCACCCCACCCGTTGGAACCACTACTTATACATGTCATGTCAGTGACGGCCTGAGTGCCCAAGATGTCAGTGTCACCATCGTGGTGCATCCTAACGAAGAAGCCGATGTGTACGAGACCATCTGCGAAAACAGCACGTACAGCTTCTTTGGAGAAATGCTACAGACCCCAGGCGTATATGACCACACTATTGAGACACAATACGGTTGCGACAGCGTCATCCACCTGCATCTGAGCAACTGGCAGACTTACGAGACTCCCGTCACCGACCGCTTCTGCGAAGGCGAACATTACATGTTCTTCGACCAAGCCCTTGACGCTGCGGGCACCTATTACCACACTTTGCAATCGGTACACGGCTGTGACAGCATCATCAGACTCAACCTCATCCAAGACCCCATTTACGAGTTCAACTTCTACGAATCTACTTGTGAAGGTGGTCAAGGCTATTATTACAACGGAGATTATCTGCAACCTAGTCCCTATCCATACGTTTATGTGTTTGAGTCCGCTTTGGGCTGCGACAGCATCGTAAACCTTCATATTGATGAAGCCGAATACAACTCGAAGAGTTACAGTGTCTCCCTCTGCGCTGAAGAATATACTTGGGCCTCAAACGGCATAACCTATTATGAATCAGGAACCTATTATGACACCTTGTCTTATCCCAACTCTTGCGACAGCACGCTCGTTTTATACCTTGAACTGAGACCAAGCTTCCAAAATGATGTCGTTGTCACCAGCTGCGATGCCTATCGCTGGAAAAACGACGCTTATAATGTTGACATGACATTCAACGAAAACACGGTCTATACACATCACTATATCAACAGTTATGGCTGCGACAGCGAAGCCACACTCTATCTGACCATCAACGACCACGACGAGTATGTTTTCACTGTCAGCGATGAAGAGAACTGCGACGAGTATTTCTGGGATCCTCAGGGTCACGAGATTCTTTATACTGACCACGAAGACCCAATTTACACCATGTCAGGAACCTATCACCGCACCTATAAAAACCAATCCGACTGCGACAGTCTGGTGACCATGAACGTGGATTTCGCCTACACACCTCATCCCACCGAAATCTATCCCATGGATGCCACCATCGGTGCTCCCCACTGGGTAATCACGGCCACTGAATTCCAAATCAACTCCTACGACTTCAACATGTGGGACACCAACCCGAACTGCCATTGGGATTCCGTCACCTGGAACTTCACCAGGCCTGTGGATTGGTTGCTTGAACCTTTTGGCACCAATAACCAATGCTGCAAAATGTATGTACTCAGCTGGGTGGAAGACACAATATGGTTGGAAGCCCATGCCTTCAACCGCTGCGCACCTCAAGAGGGCGTCACACAGCGCTATTGGTTCCTCAGCTCATTTATCGGCATCGACGAGAATGATGCTTCAACAAGCTCAACGGCCATTGATTTCGACATCATTCCCAACCCCAATAACGGAGAGATGCAGCTCAACTTTGAGTACCTCACTGGCAAAGTCAACGTGAGAGTGTACGACATGAAGGGCACACTCATCGACCAGTTTGAGACGTTCAATGGCAACGGCCCCAACACATACCTTTATCACATGAAAAACAAGACAGACGGTATCTATTTCTTCGTTGCCACCAGCAAGGAAGGCACCATAGCGAAGAAGGTCGTCATACAAAGATAGCACAACAAAACTTACATTTTTACAATTTTTATAACTATGAATAACCAACTAAAACTAATCGTTTCAGGCTTCTTTTTCCTGTTATTGCCATTCATGCTCCAAGCACAACCATCGCAACCTGCTAAGGTATCCATTCCATCGGGGCATGAACAAACGCCGTACAGACAATATGCCGAAGAGGGCATAATCCTCAATTTTTTCGAGATTGACAACATTGACTTCAGGTTATACCTTCTGTATAATCTGAGCAACGACGATAGGTTCTCGATAAATGCGGAAGACGAATATGGATTGTTCATTGTCAACCCAACTGAAGATTTCATGGAGAACAGTTTCTTTGACAGCTTTGAATCGTTCTACAACGAGACCTCCATCAACTTCAGATTAATTGAGAAAAAAGACATTTTTGATTTGGAGTCCCAATGGAAAGCGAATGTCACTCCAAGGTATTTCGCCTCAATCACCATGGATATAGCCCTCAACAGAGCCATCACTGACAACGACTTTTGTGTGAATTCCGATCCTTTCTGCACTTCTGACATCATCCAGTTTGAGGCCTCACACAGCACCCAACAAGCAGAGGCTGGCATCCCTGACATCGGCTGCATCGGCAATTCCTACAACCCTTCTTGGTATCACATGAGAATCAATACGGGTGGACAGTTCATCATCCACATGGAAGGCGTCGACCCCATCGACCCAAGCATTGAAAGAGACATCGACTTTATCATTTGGGGACCTTTTGACGACCCTGTCACACCATGCGTCCATGAGTTGACTTCCAACAAAATCATTGACTGTTGTTATTCCTCCAGTTATACGGAAAACATTTTTTTGGGGTATCCAGAAAATGAGCACTACCACAACACCTCACATGGCAGCATCAACGAACACACTCCAGAAGTAGGAGAATATTATATCCTACTGATTACCAATTATTCGCGCGACCCCTGCATCATCACCTTCACCAAGACAGAAGGTTCTGGTCCTGGCACAACAGACTGCGGCATCCTTCCGGGCATCGCTACAAATAGCGGCCCTTATTGCGTTGGCGATACCATCCAACTATCGATCACTACCCAAGCAGGTGCTACCTACAGTTGGACTGGGCCTGACAACTTCACCTCGAACGAGCAAAACCCCACTATCCCCAACTGCACCTTCGAGATGGGCGGTATCTACACCTGTGTCACCACCGTTGATGGCCAAACCACGACTGGCTCCACCGAAGTCATCGTGTATGCCCAGCCCATTGCCGACTTCAGCTTCAACAATGTTTGCGAAGGCAGTGCTACCCAACTGAACAGCACAGCCGACACTGACCCATCAGGGCAGGAAATCACCGGCTATCATTGGGACTTTGGTGACGGAGAAACAGCTGACGAGCCAAACGTGACTCACACATACGCCTCGCCAGGTGACTATCAAGTGACTCACATAGTGCATACAGGCAATGGACATTGCATTGATGAAATAACTAAGACCGTTTCCGTCTATGCCATTCCACAACTGACGATTTCCGCCAGTCCCTCCTCCGTCATTTATGGCGGCACGGCCACACTTACCGTCAATGCGGTACCAGCAGGCAACTACAGCTATCATTGGGAACCAGCCAACATGGTGACCAACCCTAACAGTCAGACGACCCAAACCGTTCCCCTCACAACGTCACAGGTTTTCACCGTGACCGTCACCAACGAATTGGGCGGCTGCAGCAACACGATTCAAGTGACCGTCAACATGGCTGGCTCCGACTTGACCGCTACCGCCACTGCCGACCAATATGAGATTTGCGAAAACAGCTCAACGACACTCCATGCCCTGCCTATGGCTGGCACTGGCAACTATACCTACATTTGGTCGCCTGCCAACCTGCTCAACAACGCCACAATACAGAACCCAGTTGCCACGCCACCTTTAGGAACCACCACTTTCACCTGCATCGTGAGCGACGGCATGACAGACCTGGAAGTCAGCGTGACCATCCTTGTGCATCCCAAAGAAGAGTCAAGTCTATACGAGTCGATTTGCGAGAATGAATACTACAACTTCTTCGGTCAAAACCTAAACGTAGCTGGCGTGTACAACCATACCCTCCAGACCATCCATGGCTGCGACAGCGTCATATACCTCCACCTCTCAGTCAACCCACTTAACGAGTATGAATTTTCCGTTAGCGACGAAGAGAACTGCGATGAATACTATTGGGACCCCGAAGGACATGAAATTGTTTACACCGACCACGAGAGTCTTGTTTACAACCAGTCGGGCAGCTATCATCGGACTTACAAAAACCAACTGGGCTGCGACAGTTTAGTCACGATGAATGTCCATTTTGAATACACTCCAGTACCGACCGAAATCTATCCGATGGATCCCGACAACACTACGCCGCACTGGGTAATCACCGCAACAGAGTTCCAAATCAACTCCTACGACTTCTATCTTTGGGACACCAATCCCTACTGTCATTGGGACACCGTCACGTGGAACTTTGCCGAGCCCATAGATTGGCTGCTCGAGCCTTTCGGCGATAGAAGCTCATGTTGCAAAGTGTATGTCATGGACCAAGTGGATGACACTGTCTGGTTAGAAGCCCACGCTTATAACCGTTGCGCACCACAAGGCATCATTCAGCGTTATTGGTTCGTATGTTCTTTCTACGGTATCGAGGAAGACGTTGTTTCGACAAACTCAGCGACCTTCGATGTTATTCCAAATCCCAACAACGGACAAATGCAACTTCTTTTTGACCGCATCAGTGGAAAGGTTGACGTCAAGGTGTACGACATGAAAGGCACACTTATCGACAGTTTCGAGACCTATAACGGCAACACCTTATTTAATTATGACATGAAGACCACGAGGAGCGGTATTTATTTCTTCGTCGTCACATGCAAGGAAGGCACCTTGGCTAAGAAGGTTGTCATCGAAAGATAATATCTATCCTATTATGATTATGAAGCGCCTTAATACGGTTTTGGTTATTTGTTTTTTGGTCGTTTTCTGCATCCCCAGCATGGTGGCGCAGAACACATCCACCCAAGGAAAGGAGTTTTGGCTGTCGTTTATGCACAATGGGTTCAAAGATCACCCTGAAGGCGGTTGGATCATCAACCAAGTGCTCATCAGCGCCAAACGTGACTGTAGCGGCACCGTCACCAACCCCTTGACAGGATGGTCACAAGACTTTACCGTCAGAGCCAACAACATTACCACTGTGGAAATCCCAGAGGAGCAAGGCTATCACGACCAATACACTTATGAAACCATCACGCAAAAAGGCATCAAGGTGGAAGCCAACGACACCATCTCGGTCTATTGTACCAATATTGCCAATGTTTCTTTCGACGCTTCGTTTGTATTGCCTACTGAAAGCTTGGGGGACGAATACATCATCCAAACCTACGACCAGTCCATTTCACCCAACTCCAACCCCTATGCTTACAACAATGAGACCAGTGCTTTCATCATTGTAGCCACAGAAGACAACACAGAAATTGACATTACCCCTTCCGTCGCCACTTTAGGCGGGCATGAAGCCGGACAAACCTTCACCATCACGATGAATGCCGGGGAGACCTATCATGTCAGGTCGATGAGAACGGGCAACCTGCGCGACCTCAGTGGAACAAAGATCCTGTCAAGCGACTGCAAGCGCATCGCCGTCTTCAATGGCAACACCCTCACCTGTATCCCTACCAACCAAGGCAATGGATTAGACCATGTGTTTGAGCAAGCCATGCCCTTACACTCGTGGGGCAAAAACTTCGTAGTGACCAGCTCGCGCAACCGCAACCGTGACTTCATCAAAATCACTTCCAGTGCCAATGACAATGATATCACCATGAACGGAGAGCCTCTTGTTAACCTGAGAGCAGGACAGTCGTACACCTTCTCAATGCTTGAGACGGAAGGCTCGTGTTTTCTTGAAGCCACCCAACCTTGTGCCGTCTACCTGTTCAACAACTCGAGCTACGACCAGAACTGGCTAGGTGGATTGGGCGACCCTTCGATGGTATGGATTGCACCTGTGGAGCAACGCATCAGCGACGTGACCTTCTCCACTTTCGACCACCCCGACATCAACATTGAGATCCACAGTGTCAACATTATCGTCAACACCGAAGATGTCGCCCAGGTGTATTTTGATGGCAACCAAATCTCGCCCCTGCTGTTTAACCGTGTTCAAGGCAACAGCGATTACAGCTACACGCGCATGGACATCTCCCATGGCGTGCATCACATCACCTGCCCCAATGGCTTCAACGCCCATGTGTATGGTTTCGGCCAAGCCAAAGGATATGCCTACCTAGTCGGCTCCAATGCCATCAACTTGAGCACCAGCCTGACACTTAATGACGAAGTGATGCTCCCTGACGAGACCTTCCTCTATTGCGTCGACTCACCCATCCTCTTCAATGTGGAAGTCAACATACCCGAATATGAGCTCGTTTGGGATTTTGACGACGGCACCACCAGCAACTCCAACCAGGTGACACATACCTTTAATGAAAGGCGCATCTACAATGTCTCCTTGGTGATTACCAATATTGAAGGTGGATGCTCAGGATCGTCAAGCAACACCACACACTTTTTCGTGGACACCAGACAACAATACATCACCGAGAATGATCAAACTTGCGCTGGCGAGCTTTACTCAGGGTACGGTTTCAGCAACATACTTATCAACAACGACACGATTTTGGCCCGTTTGCAAGACAACCCAGTCCACAGCGAATGCAAAGACTCGCTCCTCGTTTACATCACCGCACACCAGAACTACCACATTCCCATCAACGACAGCCGCTGCTGGCAAGGCCAACCTGGGTTCTATGACGACCATGGCTTCAGTTTCCAATATGACCATCCTGGCACCTACGACCAGCAACTTAGCCTGATGACCGCCAACGGCTGCGACAGCATCATCAACCTACACCTAACGGTAGCCGACCAAATCACCTATGAATTCGACCACCACGAATGCGGGAACGGCTATATCTGGGACGGGCAAACCTATTCCACTTCGGGTGATTATGAGCGTTATTACACCTCGCAAGGTGGTTGCGACAGCATCGTCACCTTGCATCTCACCATGGGACATCCGCAATATACTAGCTTCGACACCATCACTTGTGGCGTTTTCCATTGGAACGGACAGGATTATTCCCAGACCGGTATCTATCAACAGCAGTTCACCACATACGATGGTTGCGACAGCATCGTTGACTGTCATCTGACTCTCTCAGGCAATGTGGAAGGCACTACCCTCACTGTTTCAGAGTGTAATTCCTACCATTGGATTGACACAGACTATACCACTTCGGGCTTCTACCAAAAGACCCTGTCGACTGCCTTGGGCTGCGACAGTACCATTTACCTCGACCTCGACTTGGAATACACTCCTGACCCCACCGACATCTACCCCAAAGATCCCGAAAACACTGCTCCCCATTGGGTAGTGACGGCGACTGAGTTCCAAATCAACTCCTATGACTTCACTTTCTGGGACAACAACAGCTCTTGCCATTGGGATTCCATCAGGTGGACTTTCGAAAATCCTGAGGTTCAATGGATAATTGAACCTGACTCGACCACAATTCCTGTTGGAAAAAACTGCAAGATTTATGTCTTGAACAAAGTGGACGACACCGTTTGGCTGAGTGCCAAAGTCTACAACAAATGCCATCCGCAAGGCATTGAGCGCCGCTATTGGTTCATTTGCTCGTTCTATGGTTTGGACGAGGACAATCCTTCGATAGATTCCAAAGCCGTGGACTTCGATGTCGTACCCAATCCCAACAATGGTCAAATGCTCTTGTCCTTTAACAACTTCACAGACCATCTCGTAGTGAGGGTTTACGACATGCGAGGCATACTTATCGACCAGTTCCAAGCCACTGATTCCGTAATGCCATACCAGTTCAAGACCCCGGTAAAAGGCATATATTGTTTCATCGTCATTAGCAAAGGAGGCACTATTAGCAAAAAAATCGTCATAAACTAAAAAGTCTGTTATTCCATAGTCGAGGGCTGCACCTAATTAATAATTATTAAACCCTTCTGCCATGAAACGAAACAAACTACATTTGCTACTTTTTGTCCTATTTACCCTCTTCACAATAAACGGTAAAGCCCAAGAAATCTCAACCCAAGGCAAGGAGTTTTGGGTGTCCTTCATGGGAAACGGATTCAAAACCAATGGTAGTACACATTATTTACTCACGCAACTGATGATCAGTTCGAAGCACGACTGCTCAGGCACCATCAGCAATCCCCAAACCGGTTGGAGTCATAACTTCAACGTGACGGCCAACAACATCACTTCCATTGACGTTCCCGAGATTCAAGGCTACAATGAGACCTCGTCTTATGAGACTGCCAACAACAAAGGCCTACAAATCATCACCACCGATACGGTCTCGGTGTATTGCACCAACATTGCGACCAACTCATTCGATGCCTCGTATGTCCTCCCTATCCAAGCTTTGGCTGACGACTATATCATACAAACCTATGAGCAGTCCACTTCCTACGATTCTTATTTCGCGCAAAATATCTCAAACTATCTTAGTAGTGCCTTCCTTATCGTGGCTACAGAGGATAACACTATCGTTGACATCACCCCTTCGGCAAAAACGATAAGCGGAAAGCCTGCTAATGAAGAGTTTAGTGTCACATTGCAAAAAGGCGAGTCGTACCAAGTGCGTTCAACCACAAACGGCAACCAGCGAGACCTTAGCGGGAGTCGCGTCACCGCTCGCGACTGCAAGCCCATCGCCGTCTTCAACGGCAACACACTCACAACCATCCCCGACGTTGACAACGGATACGACCACATCTTTGAGCAGGCCATGCCGTTACGTTCGTGGGGAAAGAAGTTCGTGGTAACGCAATCCTCATCACGTCATCGCGATTTCGTGAAAATCACCTCCTCGGCTAACGACAACACCATCAAAAAAAACGGGACGGAAGTGGCCACGCTACAAGCCTACGAATCGTACAGCTTCGAGCTCAGCTCCAGCGACAAGTCATGCTATATTGAAGCCACCGCGCCCAGTGCCGTTTATCTCTTTAACACCACAAGTTCAGATGACCCAGGATTTTCCCACAACGGTGACCCTTCCATGCTGTGGATTTCACCCGTTGAGCAAAGGATGACCGAAGTCACCTTCACCACATTCTCAGGCGACGAAGAGCATAATTCTTCCATCGGCAACCAATACGTCAATATCATAGTCGCCACTCAAGACATAAACAATGTGCTCTTCGACAACACACCCATTCCCTCCAACCAATTTGAGCGAGTAAGCGGCAATGAGGAATACAGTTTCGTCAGGAAGGGAATCAGTCACAACGTACACCATATCGCCTGTCCAAACGGCTTCAACGCCCATGTTTATGGCTTTGGCAGTGACAGAGGTTACGCCTATTTGGTGGGATCGAAGGCTACCGACCTCTCCACAACGCTCATCATCGACGATGTCGTCATCCAACCTCAAGACACCATTAGCAACTGCACCCTCGACCCCATCTCCTTCGCTGCCGAAATCAGCCTGAACGACTACAACTTGCTTTGGGACTTCGGCGATGGTACCACCAGTACCGACAACCCCGTTGTCCACACCTATGCGACAAACGATTTCTTCACCGCCACACTGACCGTAAACTCGGGAGAAAACCCCTGCGGAGGCTCATCGTCAAGCAACGCTTCAATCTTCTACATTGATGCACGACATGAGCAGGACCAGAACTTCGCGGATGAGATTTGTGCCGGACAACACTATTCGGGTCACGGATTCAACAATGTCCTAATCGAGCACGACACCATCTTGAGCCGCGAGCAACCAGGCCCCAACCCTGACTGCATTAGCATAGTCAACGTGGCCATCACATGCTATCCTGTCAGCGACAGCACCATCTCCGACTATGTATGTTTCACGGGTCCTGACACCTATACGGAACATGGCTTTAACTTATATTATGACCAACCTGGAAACTACACTGACTTCTACATTAGTCCAAACCAATATGGTTGCGACAGGCAGGTCAAGCTTATTCTGGAAGTAGGCGACCTCAACGAGGAAGAACCGATAGACGAAGGTGGGCATTGTGATTCCTATGAATGGCACGGCAAGACCTATTACGAGTCAGGGCAATACACCGACACCATTCCCAACGAAGAAGGATGCTACACTATCACCCATCTCAACCTTGAGCTGGACTATACGCCCAATCCCACCGAAATCTACCCTAAAGATCCAGAAAACGCTGCGCCCCATTGGGTTGTAATACCAAACGAGTTCTTCATCAGCTCCTACGACTTCACCTTATGGGACAACAACAGCTCTTGCCATTGGGATTCCATCAGGTGGACTTTCGAAAATCCTGAAGTCCAATGGATAATTGAACCCGACTCGACCACCAATCCCATTGGAAAGAATTGCAAGATTTATGTCTTGAACCACGTGTACGACACCGTTTGGCTGAACGCCAAAGTGTTCAATAATTGTTTTCCGCAAGGCGTTGAACGACGCTATTGGTTCATTTCGTCGTTCTATGGTTTGGATGAGGACAATCTTTCGACAAACTCTTTAACCTTCAGTGTCACCCCAAATCCCAACCATGGGCAAATGCACCTGAACTTTGAGAACCTCATAGGTGAAATCGACCTCAAAGTTTACGACATGCGTGGCCGTTTGATTGACCAATTCCAGGTCATCAGTGAGACTGACACTTATTCCCTGCCCTACCAATGCAAATTGCCCAATGATGGGCTCTATCTGTTCGTTGCCTCATGCAAAAACACAATCTTGACAAAAAAAGTAATAATTATTCAATGAAATATCAAGTTGAAACTGAATTATACTTATTTTAGCGGCATAATCACAAAATAAAACCATTAATGCCATGAATCATATTAAGCTTACCATCTTGATTTTAGTGGTTCTCTTTTCTGCAAGTTTTCCTTCCTTTGCTCAAGATGCATCCACGCAAGGTACGGAGTTTTGGGTATCCTTCATGAGTAATGGCCACAAGTACCATCCCCAAGCTCCCAATGACGGCAACTGGATTCTCACCCAATTACTCATTAGCGCGAAACGTGATTGCAACGGCACCATCACTAATCCAAATACAGGTTGGACCACCTCCTTCGACGTGCAAGCCAACAACATCACAACGGTTAATATCCCCGAAGACCAAGCTTATGTAGATGCCACCTCTGAACAAGTGTTGAGCAGAGGATTGCAAGTCGTCACCAACGACACAGTCTCGGTTTTCTGCACCAACATTGCCCATCTCTCTTTCGATGCCTCCTATGTGTTGCCCATACAAAGTCTAGCCGACGACTACATTATCCAGACCTACGACCAATCGTATGCACCAGGAAGCCAATACCAGAAAGTGAACCAAACTAGTGCATTTCTGATTGTGGCGACCGAAGACGGCACCACTATCGACATCACACCTGCAGCAAAAACCCTTTCAGGTCACCAGGCTGGACAAACCTTCACCATCAACATGGACAGAGGACAAGTCTACCAAGTTCGTTCAGACAATGCACAAGACAACCATCAACGCGACCTTAGCGGTTCACGCGTGACTTCACACGACAGCAAGCCCTTCGCAGTCTTCAATGGCAACACTTTGACTTCTGTGCCCACTAGCGGAAGCAGTTTCGACCATATTTTCGAGCAGGCCATGCCCTTGCAGTCGTGGGGCAAAAAGTTTGTGGTGACCTGCTCTCTTGAGCGCGAAAAAGATTACGTGAAAATCACCTCTGCCTTCGACAACAATGAAATACGCAAGAATGGAGAGCTTATCGCTACCCTTGGCAGCAACGGATCACACATCTTCCCTCTGGAAAACACAGAAAAGTCGTGTTTCATCGAATGTTCAGGGCCTGCTGCTGTGTATCTTTACAACACAACCCGTGGCGGCAATTCCATTGGAGACCCTTCTGTAGTTTGGATTGCCCCCATCGAACAGCGCATTGATGAGATCACCTTCTCCACTTTCAACAACGAAAACATCAACATTGACACCCACCACGTCAACATTATCGTAAACAAAAGTGATGTCGGCACTGTATTGTTGGATGGCAACCTTATCCCTGCCAGCCAATTCGAAGACGTTAACGGCACCGACAGTTACAGCTTCACCCGACAAAACATCTCCCATGGTGTCCATCATCTGGAATGCTTCGGTGGTTTCAATGCCCACGTTTATGGATTCGGCATCGCCAAAGGATATGCCTATCTCGTTGGCTCAAAAGCCATCGACCTCAGCACAAGAGTCAGCATGAACGAGACTTTCGTCCCAAAGCAGGGAACCTACGAATACTGTCCAGACGCCACCATCACCTTCGAGGCAGAAGTCAATTTGGAAAATGCCTCCATCGTGTGGGATTTTGGTGATGGCACAACCAGCACACAGAATCCGGTCAACCACACCTACGCCGAAAAACGCGTCTATGAAGTGGTGCTCACAGCCACTGCCAAGGATCCGATGTCAAACGACGTCTCGCACTACTATGTCGACACCCGAAAGAAACTCGTCACTGAGGAGATTGAAGTATGCAAAGGATTTGTTTATACTGACCATGGGCTCAATGTTATCATCACCAACGACACCATCCTTGGAACTGAGATTGACAATCCTGTCCACCCCATCTGCAAAGACAGTCTGTTGGTTTATGTCACCGCACTGCCTGGGTACTATGCCTCATACAATGATGCGCGATGTTGGAGAGGCGAGCCTGAGACCTACAATGAATACGGTTTCAATTTCGTGTATGACCACCCCGGCGTATACGACCAGCAAATCAGTGAGCCGACATCACAAGGCTGCGACAGCGTTATCGATTTGCACCTTGTCGTTGCCGACCGGATTTTCAACCCCGACACACTGGTGCAAATCATGTGCTCCGATTCCTACACCTGGAACGACATCACCTATACCGAAGATGGTAACTATGACCAAACTTTCGTCTCGTCCTCCGGATGCGACAGTATTGTCACCCTGCACCTGACCCTCTCTAATATTGTAGAAGGAGACACCGACACCTTGACAGGCAGTTGCACAGGGTTGTTTTGGCATGGACATTTCTATGACCAGCCTGGTTTTTACACCGACACAATCCCCAACTCCTTGGGTTGCGACAGCATCGTCCATCTCGAATTAAGCATGAGCTTATCGCCACATCCCAACCCTATCTTCCCGATGGATACCAATAATATTGTCCCACACCTGGTTATCACAGCCACCGAATTCAACATTAACTCCTATGACTTCATGCTGAGCGACAGTATTGTTGGCAACGAATGGGACTCTGTTTCCTGGAGTTTGGAAACCAAATGCAACTGGATATTACATCCTTTTGGTGAGAAAAATGCCTGTTGCAGAGTTTTCGTAATCGAGCGAGTGGAAGACACCGTTTGGCTCAAGGCCAAGGTATTCAGTCCATGCGATTTAGAGGGCAACATTGAACGACGCTTCTGGCTACTCTGCACATTTTATGGGCTGGAAGATGGCAATTCGACTGGTTCATTTGATATCATCCCCAACCCCAACAATGGAGAGATGCGCATCAACACCAACGATTTGGCAGGAATGGTAGATGTCAGAATCTACAATATGACAGGATTGCTTATTGATCAATTCCAACTTTCAGCTACGCCCAACAGCCCTTACTATTATAGGTTAAGCAATTATCCGAATGGTATTTATCTCATGGTCTTCAGTTATCATGGAATCACCAGCTCCAAGAAATTCATCATATCAAAATAATATTCAAGGCTTTACAATAAACAACAAAAAAAATCGTTTGGTTTGTTGTACGTAACGACTAAATCCTTACATTTGCCAGATTATTTTTTATCAAAAGAAAAGTACCTCATCCATAGCTCTAATACGATGAAGAAACACCTATTCAGAACACTGGTTTTCATTTGCGGGCTCACGCTTTTCAGCTCCTGCATGAAAAACGATCCAGCGAACAACAAGACCGTGTATTACGGCTACCAGCAGATTCCGAACATCAATGAATACATGCCTCAGCGACTATTGGAAGCGTTTGGCCAGAATCATTTGTACTTTGGTGATGAGCCTCCAAAAATAGAAGGGAAATACCTTGTCGATGGGTTTTACTTCGAGTCTTCCGTAAAAATAGACACGCTTTGGCAGCCCCGCACCGGTTTGTTGCCCGTCAAAGAGTATTACCATTTTTACGACCAACATAAAGGCATCGCGACCTACACCCTCCAAAGACCCTATATTGACGCCAACACGGGACACCTTCAGTTTTTGGAGAATTCGAGCAACGACAGCACGGTCAGCATTATTAGCGCTAACGACAGGTTTGACGCGTTCGTCAATGACACCATAGCTCCTTCTTATTTCAAAAATGAAAACGCCAAATATATGGATTTCAACACTATATACATCATGGGAAACGATCCATATTTTACAGCGTATTTTTATGAATTACGCAACATCAGTTCCAATACGCAACCACTTCATGCCGTCATCATGTCTGGTAAAATGGCTGAAGAAATCGTCGTACAGACCGACACAGTCAACAACACTACTGATACGATAAAGATGCCTGTCATACAAGACTTTAGAATCGGCTATCAAACCATGTATTACTATAACAAGTCTTCCATCCTGTATAATGCGCTTATCAACAATGGTTCGTTACCGCTTCCCGGTAATGTTTGGATTATGAAAAGTGTTGGTGATTTGCATTACGGAGAGTTTAATTAAGTACATAACCATCAAACTCAACACGCAATGAAAAAAGCGACCTTCCTTTTATTCCTGGTTTTTTCACTTCTTTGCAACACCATGCAGGCACAATTCAAAAAGCCCCTGCAATCTGCCAACAGCAATGTGAATTCAACGGAAGCCAAATACAACATCGGCCTCATTGGCGGCGTCACCTCGACTTATTGGTTCCACTTTGGCGGGACAAAAACCAAATACAACGAGCCTTTTAACTTCGGTATTGTTGGTGGCCTCTCTGTTGAACGCATGCTCAACAAAAGCATGTCCATCAGCCTCGAAGGATATTATGCCATGCGTAACCTGCAGCTGAACTACGAGATACACAACTTCCCAGTAAGTTTGGGAATGGGTCCCGAACATAACAAGAACTATTACCGCCAATTGGATGTTGACTTTACTGAGATTAATGTCCAAGCACCGTTCACCTACTATTTCTCCAATAGCGCCATCAGACCGTATGTTTTTGTCGGTCCTCGAGTCAGTGTTCCTATGGCAGGAAAAATGATTTGGAAAAAGACAGAAATCCTGAACTATGGTACTCCTGAGCAACAACTGAGCAACACAGCAACAATTGATACTGTGGGGTTGAGCGCACAAAACACTTGGCAATGGAATATCGGTGTTGTGGGAGGTGCTGGCGTGATGTACAAACTCAACGTGGGCAACTATTATTTTCTCTTCAAAGCCGATGTCTCCGCTCACGCTTCTCTTGCATATTTTCTCGTCAACACAAGCCCCTTTGATGTACACGCCTCTGCACTCAACTCATTCACTCATGAGGAAACCAGCGGCACATCGCAAAATGTAATTGGCGCAGGTTACATCGACCCCTATCTGTTGGGTACAAGAATCAACACAGATGCTACCGTCAAAATCACTTTGCTATTCCCGTTGAAGAAGCAATTACAAGGTGCATGCATGAGATGGGGAGAGTATGATTGAGCTACCTGTTAAGAGTTAGAAATTAAGACTAGAGGCGCAAATCTATGATTCTTCGGAGTCAATGCTTGCGTCTCTTTTCCGTAAATAGAGGACGAAACAACAATGAGCAACATATAAAATACAATCAATATGAAAAAGTCATTATCCTTTGCACTAGCTTTTACGCTATTTGCCTTTATCGGCAATATTGCTTTGGCGCAGACCTTCAACTATCCCGTCAAGGGGAAGCAAGGCTTTGCCCTGACAGAAAAGACCCGCAGTGGCCTTCACATCAGCTACAACTTAGGGCAGATGTCGTTGAGCCAACTCAACTATCGTGGCGAAGACATGTCGGAGATTACCATCTCTGCCATTGCCCTTCCTAACAACGCAGGCTGCCCCAACCTTCCCACCGAAAGCCGTATGATGGCAATCCCACAAGGTGCCACAGCAAACTTGCGCGTGGTCAGCTTTGAAAAAGAGACCTTACACAATGTGAACATCGCCCCCGCACTTCGCATTCAGGCGGAGACTGAGGAGCCTGACATGAACTATGTGAAAGACATGTCCATTTACGGCAAGGACGCCTTCTATCCCGTCGAGCCTTTCACCATGGGCAGCTCCTACATCCGTGGCGTTGAGTCGGTTACGGTATCCATCACACCTTTCCAGTACAACCCTGTCACAAAAGACTTGATTGTCTACACCAACATTGAGCTTGCCGTTGATTTTGAAGGCGGTACAGGCCATTTTGGTGAGGACCGTCTGCGTTCTCCCTACTGGGATCCTATCTTGGCAGCCGAGTTGATGAACTACGACCAACTGCCCGTCATTGACTATTCCGCCCGTATGCAAGAATGGCTTCGCGGCGATGAAAACGGTGCCGAGTACCTTATCATCACGCCCAACAACGATGCCTGGGCCGAATATGCCAACCAGCTGAAAGACTACCGCACCCGTCAAGGCATCATCACTAAAGTGTATCGTTTGGACGAGATGCCTGCCAACAACACCTCCCAGTTGAAGGCTTGGTTCCACGACGCCTACCACACTTGGGATATCCCCCCAGTAGCGGTCTGTCTGCTCGGTGACCACGGTAACGACTTGGGCCAGTATATCCCTGCCGAGGTTGTTTACCACTCGGATTACTATGGTAACTGCATCACCGACAATAAATATGCTGATGCCCAAGGCAACGACAACCTTCCCGACATGGTCTTCTCGCGTTTGGTGGCACAAAACGCTTCCGAGCTCCCTGTCTTCGTCGGCAAGCAGATTGAATATGAATACACCAACCCCAACACAGATCCAAACTTCTACAGTCGCCCCATCACCGCATTGGGCTGGCAGACTGAACGTTGGTTCCAACTGTGTTCTGAAGTGTTTGGTGGTTACATGCGCAATCATGGTTACGACACCAACCGTATCAACTGCATCTATGACGGTACGCCTGGCAGCATCTGGTCGAGCAACCAAAACACTTCAATGGTGGTCAACTACTTTGGCCCCAACGGTGTTGGATATATCCCCGCCTCCCCGAGTGAATTGGGTGATTGGAACAACGGCACCCCGGAGCTGGTGGTTCAAGCCGTCAATGAAGGCTCCTTCTGGCTGCAACATCGCGACCATGGTCTGGAGACCGGTTGGGGAGAACCTGCTGTACGTAACAGCCATATTGATCAGATGAACAATGTTGGTAAGATGCCTTTTGTGATGTCTATCAACTGCCAAACTGGTATGTTCGACTACACCGGATCAAACGGCAACTGCTTCGCAGAGAAATGGATGCGCCGTACTTACAATGGTGAGAATGCCGGCGCCGTAGGTCTGCTCTGCCCGACCCATGTCTCCTACTCTTTCGTCAACGACGCATATGTTTGGGGTGTCTATGACCTCTTTGACGGCGATTTCATGCCTACCTATGGTCCATTCGCCGAAAACACGGGCAACTGGATGCCTGCTTTCGGCAATGTGGCAGGTAAGTATTTCTTGGCTCAAAGTGCCTGGCCCTACAACACCCAAAACAAAGACATTACTTACACCATGTTCACCGCCCACTGCGACGCTTTCCTTCGCATCTACACGCAAGTGCCTCAAGAGATGGAAGTAGTTCATCCTGAAGTGGTACTTGCCGGCTTGGGCGAAGTCAGCATCACCGCCCCTGAAGGCTGCATAATTAGCCTCGTGAAGGAAAATATGGAAGGCGGTTGGGATATCCTCGCCGTCGCTGAAGCTACTGGCGACCCGCAAACCATCCATTTCATTCCCCAAGTGCCCCCGACCGAAATCAACCTCATCGTGACAGGTCAAAACTACCTGCGCTATGAAGCCGTCATGGGTGTCATTCCAGCCGATGGACCTTACATCGTCTTCGACAACAAGGTCATCCACGACCAGAATGAAAACGGGCAACTCGATTTTGGTGAAGCCATCGACCTTGACATCACTTTGAGAAACGTGGGTAGCGACGCCATGAATGCTTTCGAAGCCGTATTGGAGAGCGAATCGGAATACATCACCATCACCAACAGCACCGCCCAATTCGAGAGTATGGATCCCAACGCTTTACAGTCTGTAGCCAATGCCTTCTCATTTACGGTGGCTGACAACGTGCCCGACAACACGAGCAATCGCTTCACCATCACTGTGACCAATGGCGACGATGTGTATGTCAGCAACCTCGTCATGAAAGCCTACGCGCCTGTGTTAGAGCTTGGTGGAATGAGCATCACCGAAGTGAACGGCAACGGCAACGGACGCTTGGATGCCGGCGAGACCGCCCAAATCAGTTTCCCCATCAACAACAACGGCCATGCTGATGCTGCCACAACCACAGCCACGTTGCAAATGCTTTCGCCCTACATCATGTTGGAAGAAAGCACGATCGAGTTTGAGAATGTCAATGCCAGTGAAACGCAGACTGCCGTCTTCACTATCACAATTAGCGAGGACACACCAATTGGCTACACTTGCCCACTTGACCTTAGCGTGACATCTGGCTTGTACAATGTCCAAAACGAGTATGTCGCCAAGGTTGGTCTCATCGTCGAAGACTTCGAAAGCGGCGAATTTAGCGCAGGCTGGACCAACGATGCCAATAAGCCCTGGCGTTTCGTTACCGAAGATCCGTATGAAGGCCAATACTGCATCAAATCGGGTGCCATCGGTGACAACGCCACTACCACGTTGACTTTAACCCATGAGGCTGGCTCAAACGACAGCATCTCCTTCTATTATAAGGTGTCGACGGAGAATGGCTACGACAAGCTGCATTTCTACATCGACAACCAAGAAAAGAACAATTGGTCGGGTACAGTAGCTTGGACCAAAGCTTCTTATCCTGTTACCGCTGGAAGACACACATACAAGTGGACCTACACCAAAGACCAATACACCACTGGTGGCAGCGACTGCGTTTGGATTGACTTTGTCGGTCTGCCCACCGACCGTGTGATGGCAGGCACTGCTGGTTATGATGTAACTGTTTGCGAAGGCAGTGAAGCTCAAGTCGTGGGTTACGCCATCCATTACGACAACCTGCAATGGACGACCTCGGGCGACGGCACCTTCGATGACGCTACCATCTCCACCCCGATTTATACCCCTGGACAACAGGACATTGATAATGGCCAAGCCACATTGACCCTTACCATCAACGGCGACGGCGAAGCGATTACTGATGAAATGACGGTGTTTGTCACCCAAAAGGTAGTGATTGAAAACGCGCTTATCGATGTTCATTATTGCGCCATCGATGAGCCTCAACCCATTTCGGTGAGAATTTCCGGTGAATATATATCCTTCCAATGGCTGACCGATGGTGACGGCACTTTTGAAGATGCCTCCGCTTTGGAAACCACTTATACTCCTGGATTACTGGATATTGCAAACGGAGTCACTTTGACTGCGTTTGCCGTTTCGCCCGGTTGTGGTTCTTTCACTTATGACTATCCTTTCGAGATGAACCCCATGCCTAAGATAGATCTGGAATACACTGGTTATGTCGCTTGCGAAGGTGAACACGCCTTTATGGGCATCTCTCTTGACGGATACACACCTAATGGAAATCCCACGGAACCAGATTTCGTTGTCGACATCAATGGGACTGAATATGAGCTTAATGCCAACGACACCATCATTGACCTTGGCATTCCTGAACTCGGCACGACAGTATACAATATCATGTCTATCAGCAATCGCACGTGCCAAATCACATACGAAGAAGGGGATTTAGGATTTGTAGTCCTTTGCTACCCCAAGCCCACGCTTTCAATTGGTGAAGTCCCAACCAGCATTTGTGAAGGCGAAGAAGTGAGTATCTCTTTGTCTGGCACAACTGTAATTGGTGGTAGCGGTGTGGAATATACTGTTGAAGGCGAAGGCATTGAAAGCTTTAGCTTTATTGACTATTACACATTGAGCCTCACCCCCACAGAAGATGTCAACATCGTCTTCACCAAAATCACCGATTCCCATGGTTGTGAGACTGCCCTCGAACTGCCCATCAATATCGTTGTAAATTCTGTGGCCGCCCTGCCCGAAATCAGCGGCGATGCCGAATTGGATGTGCGCCTCACACCTACAAGCACTTACACTATTGCCAACGATGTGAAAGTCGGCTATAGCATCGTGCCTGAAGAAGCAGGAGCACTAACACCCGCAAACGATGGCAAGTCTGTCCTCGTCACTTGGAGCGACACTTACAAGGGTGAAGTTATCTTAACCGCCACGCCTACTGCGGAATGTAACAACGGCAACAGCACCTTCGACATCAAGGTGAAGAACTCCACTGATGTGAACGAGTACAGCATCAACGCCAGCCTCTACCCCAACCCGACCGATGGCAATGTCACTATTGTGGCTGAAGACATGCAACGCCTCACTGTGGTGAACGAGCTCGGCCAGGTGGTGTACGATGCCGAAGTGAACAACGACACGGAGACCTTGAACATGAGCCAGTTTGGCGCAGGTGTGTTCATGATTCGCATCTATACCGAAAACGGTGTGGGTGTCAAACGTGTTAGCGTTATACGTTAATGGTTTGAAGGGCTGTCGTACTATGGCAGCCCAACAGCCAAAAAACAGAAAACGGCTGACCCAAAAGGTCAGCCGTTTCTCATTACAAGGTTATGAAAAAGAGATTTACTTTCGTAGTTGTCAGTCGCCAAGGCGTGTCAAACCACCGCGACCCGCTTTGTCGCCTTCCACGACGGGATTGCCGTAGTAACCAATATCGCCAGAGCCGATGATAGCGTACTTGAGCTTGGCGCTGACCCGCGCCTTGATGTCGCCTGAACCGGCAATGTTGGCATCAAGGTTCTCAATGTTGCAGGTGAGGACGATGTCGCCCGATCCGGCCACACCAGCCTCGGCTTTGCGCACCTGACCACTAACGACTTTCAAGTCGCCCGAACCAGCAATGTAGCAGCCTAGCTCGTCAGAAATCAGTTCATTGCAAGCTAAATCGCCCGAACCAGCCACATTCAAATCGACTTTCTGAGTAGTGACCGTTTTATGGAAAACGATGTCGCCCGAACCGGCAACGTTGGCTTCAAATTTCTCCGCTTCCAAAGGACTGTTGGCGTTAAAAGTGCCACTGCCAGCAAGGTTGATAGCCTCCAAACTCGGAGCCGTTACTTCGATAACAAATTTCGTGGCTTTCAAATTTTTGTTTTTGTCGTCCTTGCGTTTACCCATAAGCAACTCATTGTCTTTCACTCTGATGTCGAGGTAGTCGAAAAGGTTCTCGTCCACACTGACGGTGCAGGAGTAACTGTCGGCAATGGTGAAGTTGACCGTTGCCGGCAGTGAAGTAGAGATTTCGTTGAACGCGGTCACATCGTAAGTGCGGGTAACGATGTTACCGTCACCTTCGATGGTTTTGCCGCCGAGCGTTTCCCCATCCAAATTGATGGAGCAGGCATTGAGCGCCATGCTGATGATGGCCGCTGTGATGATTATGATGTTTCTTTTCATTGTTTGTTTGTTATAATTGATTTGTAGTAAGACGAAGAATAGGTGAAAAAGTTACAGTCTAGTGTGATTTTTTAGGTTCCCGCTTCGCGGGAATCTCCTACAGTTTTATCTCATCCAGTCCAATGCCGAGCAATTTCATCTTCTTGATCACTTCAGGCAGTTCCTTTTCGAGAAACTCCTCGCGCATCTGCTTGAGGACGATGTCCTTGGCCTCAGGCGAGATGAAATAGCCGATGCCGCGTTTGTTGTAGATGATACCCGCAGCCGTCATGGTCTCGTAAGAGCGCATGATGGTGTTGGGGTTCACGCCGAGTTGGATGCCGTAGTCGCGCACCGAAGGGATGCGGTCGTCGGCCTTCAGGTCGCCGCGCAGGATCTGCTCATAGAGCTGGGAGCAAATCTGTAAATATATGGGTTTGTGTGCGTTGAATTCCATGGTTTAGTATTTTTGTGTCTTGATTTTACGATAAGTGAAGTAGAGCAACACGGCAGTGATGATGATGCCGACAACCATGCCCCATGTCGTTGCATTTTGGAACCAATGGATTAGTTGTTCGGTAGACATACCGTCGAACTTTGCTATCCATCCCTCCATGATTTCTCTATTGAAGAACACCAGGCCCATAATCATGGAAATCAGGTAGGAAATGCCCAAATAACAGGCAATAGTCTTTCCAGCTTTGTGCTTCTTAAAGAGCATATTGCCCAGCATGAAGATGGCCGACCACTGGATGATGCCGGCATATAATGAAGTACGCATCACACCAATGGGGAACACTTGCTCAATGGGAAAGTCCATTTCTCCTGCACGAGCTACACCTTCCGAGTCGTTAATCATCTGGACAATTTCGTTCATCGAGTAAAGCCGTATAGGTTTCTCAAAGCCACCGAAAGGGAAAATCGACAAGAAAGCATCGACCAGGTAACCGCCGAAGAAGACGACAATGGGTGTCACAATGGCGCAATAGACGAACATACTAACAAACTTCTCCAAAGAGGAAGCGGGCATCATGGCGAAACCTACACCCTCACGCGAAAGGTTGGCATTGCCATAAACCTTGGAAGGTACCATCATCATGGCCAATGCCGTCCATGTGCATAACATTCCGAAACGGACAGGTGGCATGGTTTCGGAACCGAAAAGCAGATTGAAAATCCAGAAAATGGCGTTCAGGCAGCACCAAACGATGAGCGAGGTGCCAAAGTTGCGGATATACATCTTGCCGTCTTTCAGCAAGAGGTTCTTGAAACGATTGAAACTAAAAGTGTTATTCATGACTTGTTCCTCCTATTAGCTAAAGATTTGTTTGATGGTTTCCTTGTTTTTCATCACGGTGTTGAACAGCACCTCGATGCTGACTTTGCTGTCGAGACCCTCGAGGTTGCGGGTCACGTTGACGTAGCCGCCCGGAATCATCTCGCTGTAGAGCGCACTGTCGTCCTTCTCCATGCCGTAGTCGAAATAGAGCTTGTCTGTAATGTCACGGAACGAGGCCTTGAGCAACACCTCGTCGTGGTCGAGGATGATGATGGGGTCGATGAGGTTTTCCACATCCTTCACTTGGTGGGTGGAAATGATGATGGTGCGGTTTTCCGTGGCGTGCTTGGTGATGACCTGACGGAAGAGCGTCTTCGAGGGGATGTCAAGGCCATTGGTAGGCTCGTCGAGGAGCAGATAGTCCGTGTTGAGGGCCAAAGCCGTGGCGATGAGGCATTTCTTCTGTTGGCCGAACGACAATTCAGCGTACTTTCGCTGTGGATCCACGTCCATCTCCCTGCAAAGCTCGAAGAAAAGCTTCTCGTCGTAATTGGGATAGAACACGCCCAACTCTCTTATATTATTAATAGGTGTACCCTCTGGGATGGCGAAGTCTTCCGAAATGAAGTAAATCTTCTGGAGGGTTTCCGGCAAACGGTCGAAGGGGGCGATGCCGTCCACCTCACATGCACCGTAGGTAGGCTTCTGCAAGCCACTGATGAGTTTCAGCAGGGAGGTCTTCCCCACTCCGTTTTCGCCCAACAGCCCGTAGATGTTACCCTTCTCGAAGCTGAGGCTGATGTTTTTGAAGACTGGCTGACTCTTGTAGCCAAAGTCTAAGTTGTTGATTGTAATCATGTTGAATTGTTTATTATTGAACTGTTTAACTGTTGATTTGTTCTTGTTTAATAGTGTATTAGTTGAATAGAACACTGCAAAAGTACAACAATTTTCATTACTGTCAAGAAAAAAGTGGTTTTTTTTGAAAAATTTCCAAAAAAAATCCACTTTTGTACTCAATCTCTCTAAACTCTCAACGCTAAACTCTCAACTTATTATAATGGCAAACCATTATCTCCCCTTTGTCTTTCGTGTGAAGATGCATAGCGCCACCAAGACAGTTCTTATACACTTTACAGTCGGCGCAAAATCCTTGTTTCATCCAGGCTCGGTCGCGGAAAGGCTGGAAACGGGTTTCCCAAACATCCAAGAAATCGTTTTGATAGATGTTGCCTTGGACATAACTGTGATCAATGTTGGGACAGGCGGAAATCGAGCCATCTATCAAAATGGATCCGATGGTGATGCCCGCCCGACAAAAATAGAACCAATCGCGGACCTTGCGCTCATATGGACCAACGTAGGCCTCGCAACTAAACTTGCAGTCAATCCTCCCCTCTTTTCGGGTAGCGACGATGAAGTCCAAGAGCAGACGGAATTGTTCATCGCTGAGCTGCAGACTTTTATCAGAGGCAGCACGACCAATCGGGTCGATGGTAAACAAACGCCATGCTTTTACCTTGTGCTCAATAAGCATCTGCTTGATGGCATCCAACTCACCGAAATTCATCGGGCTGACGCAGGTCACGATGTCGTATGTGGGCAGACGTTTCTCGTTGGCAATCAAGTCAATGGCACGAATGGCATGGTCGAAACTGCCAGAGCGTTTGCGGAAAGCATCATGCGTGTCTCGTAAACCGTCCAAACTAATGGTGATGCTACACATTCCCGCATCCATCAGTTTTTTGTGCATAGACTCATCGTAAGCATAGCCATTGCTGACGATACCCCACGGGAAACCGTGCTGCCGCAGTTGCCGCCCGCAGTCGGCCAAATCTTGTCGCACCAAAGGCTCACCGCCCGTGATGACCACCAAAACCGAATTGCGCTTGTATTTGGTTTCCAAAGGTTTAATCGCGTTCAAAAAATCCTTAAAAGGCATGTCCTTGTAGCTCGACGAAGCCAAACAATCCGAGCCGCAATGCTGGCAATTGAGGTTGCAGCGTTGTGTACACTCCCAAAACAGGTAGTTCAATTCATGGAATTGGTTCTCTTTGCGACGAAAGTAGTTATGGAAGGCTTGGAGTATCATTCAGTTCGCACATCCTCATCCCCAGCTTCGGCAGACGTCAATTCCTCAAAAATTGGCTCGTCCACCGACACTATAGTATCAGTTTCTGTCAATTCCCTATCATCAGGCATTTCTGGGGGCATATTCGGCGAGCCATAGCATGCTTGCATGACAAACATCACCGTCGTAAGTGCTGAAGCTTTCATCAGCCCTCTTAACCACTTGTAGGTTTTCATATTGCTCTGTTTTATTGTCACATAATGAGTTATTCAACGATTGGATCGTCAGCAGATTGCCAATCTTCATTATTAAGACCCCAGAACTCCAAATCCTCTGAAGGCACGGTGTCAACTTCAGTCTCTCCACTAGAAAATATCCTATGCATCTCATCTTCAAAAAGCGAACCACAAGATTGCGAGACAAGCATCACCGTGGTCAAGACTAATGCTATAAAAAGCCATCTGAATACTCTATTTGATTTCATAATTATATAATTTTTATTTCTTTATACTCAATATCACACCCAACGCCACACCGAGGAAAGCGGCAAATAGCACCTGAAGAGTAGGCGGTAGTAGGAAAGTGAGGGTGTGCGCAGGATACCAGAACAAGGGAATCGTCTTGGCAAAAACAAAACCATACTGGATGTCCCAGTTGATTTTTTTCGAAAGTGCCTCACCGATATTCAACGAACTACTGAAAAAACCTTTCAAGGTACCACCTGTCTCGGCGATATGGATATCTGTGACTTTATGGAAAGTCATGAACACTGGGGCAAACAGGGTGTTCATCAGCACACTAACGCAAAGCGCAACGAAGAATTTGCCCCAACTGAGGTCACCAGCAAACCATTCAGCGGCTTTTCCATTGAAATGGAAACCACCATCAAGAAGCTTTACGGTACCCGTCTTAAAGATGGTCATGGCCGAGGCAATAACCACACCCAACACACCCCAAACCAGCATCTTAGGCAACAGGCCAAAGCCTTGCTTCAAATACACGCCTTCACGGATACGAAGGGCCAACATCTCTCCAAAAGTACCGAGAATGGCAAACTTGAAGAAACTCATCAACAGGCCGTGGTCTTTGGT
The DNA here is from genome assembly GCA_017508895.1 of Bacteroidales bacterium. The sequence goes on along the minus strand of JAFWRA010000198.1, from coordinate 3,483 downwards.
GGTATCGTTGAACCAATCCCATGCACTTGGGATGAAAGCGAAGCCACAAATCACAGCGGCCCAAATAACGATCGTGATGACATCAGACTTTTTCATTCCTTATTCCTTTTATCCAGTTCCTTGTTCTGCCAATAGCGTCCTAGCAAGCACAGCAAACACAGGCCGCAAAGGATGCCACCAAGCACAAAGCCCGTCTGGTCCTCGCCTTTGACTATGTACAGATAAATGCCATAACCAAAGATGGCCAAATCCACAATGATGCTTAGGATATAGCCAATGGTGCGGTTGGTCTTGTCGGTCTTCTTCAGCAAAAGGTTATCGAGCAAAAAGGTGACGACGACTAAAGCTGCATAGACCAAGTAATATGTGGCTTTCTCGGTAATCATATTGGTTTGTTTTACCATGACCGTTGACTATGACCGATTCCACGATAGGTGAAGCGGTCATAGTCATTGTCACAAGTCATAGTCAATTATTTTTCAATACGGATACGTGCATCCACTGCAACGACATTCTTCGGGTTGCCAAGCAACGGGTTGAGGTCCATCTCAGCAATCTCAGGAGCGGCCATCACCAAAGCAGCCACTCTCGCAATCTGTTCGGCATAGACATCAACATTGACAGGCTGCTGACCACGTACGCCTTGCAGAATCTTGTAACCGCGGAGCTTGGTGAGCATGTCTTTCGCTTCGGGTGCGCTGATGGGCACCAATGAGCTCTGCACGTCTTTCAGCACCTCGATGAAAATGCCGCCCAAACCAAAGAACACCTGATGGCCGAACTTGGCATCACGGATGGCACCGATATAAACCTCCGTACCATCAAGCATTGGATACATTTCCACTGCATAGGTATCCTTGATGGCCATCAAGCGGTCAAACTCCTTGCCAACGGTCTCGATGTCGCGCACGTTCAAGGTCACACCACCGACGTCCGACTTGTGGACGGGACCCACGACCTTCATCACGAGCGGATAACCCACCTCGTTAGCGAAGTCCAAGGCTTGTTGTTTCTTGTCGACGACGCGGATCTGCTTCTGCGCAATGCCTGCAGCATCTAACAATTCGTATATCTTATCAGGACCGATGTAACCGTTTTCGCAACTATCGATGCACTTGCGGATGCGAGCAGTATCAATCTTAGGCATCTCCACATTCTCAGGCTGCGGCTTCGGGGTGTTATAGACTTTGCAGATAGCATTACCGAGCACACATTCTTCCGGGAAGTTGATGCGACCTTTAGCGATAAAGTCCTCGATTTCGTCCTTCACGTTGATGATGGAAGGCAGCACTGGGAAGATAGGCTTTTTGCAGGTCTTCATCTTCTGGTCGAGCAGGTCATAGACTTCCTTGTTGCTGAACAATCCAGGCGAGCCGAAGATGACCACCGAGAAGTCGATGTCGGTGTACTCGTTTTCTACGGTGTCGATGATATATCCGAGTTGCTCAGCTGTACCAGTCGCCAGGAAATCGATGGGGTTACCCACGCTGGAGCCAGCGAAGAGCTTCTCCAACAAAGCAGGGCTAGCAGGATGTTCCTTCAATGAAGGCACTTCCATGCCGCCATTTGACAACACGTCGGTGAGCATCACTGCAGGACCACCGGCATGGGTAATAACGGCGCAACGGTTGCCTTTGATTTCGGGATGCATGAACACACCACACACCGTTGTCAGCTCCTGACGATTCTGGCAACGCACAATGCCCGCTTTGCGGAACAAAGCATCAACCACGGCATCGTTGGTCGCCAAAGCGCCCGTATGCGACGAGGCGGCGCGGCTACCAGCTGCCGAGCCACCCGACTTGATGGCTGCAATATGGCATCCTTTGTTGATGAGGCTGCGTGAATGTTTAAGCAGGCGTTGCGGGTCGCCGATCTTCTCCATGTAAAGCATAATGACATGGCTTGACTTCACGGGGTCGAAGGTCTCGTCCAAGTGTTCCAGCACGTCCTCGATGCCGAGCTGTGCACTGTTGCCCACTGCCCACACACTATTGAATTTCAAACCGTTGCTCATGCCGTATTCCTTGATGAACACGGCGGTGGCACCTGAACCAGTAATGAAGTCAACACCCTTAGGGTCAAGGGTTGGGATAGGCGTATCGAAACAGCCAGCATAGTTCACGTTGAGGAAGCCCGTGCAGTTAGGACCGATGAGCGATCCACCAACGCTATTGATGGTGTCGACGATATGCTTCTCGATGGCGGCGCCTTCGGCGTTCTCCTCCGAGAAACCAGCACTGATGATGATGAAGCCTTTGCATCCTTTCTCTTTGGCCAACACGTCAACGGTCTGCGCGCAGAACTTGGCGGCAATGCAAATGATGGCACATTCCACCTGTGGCAGGTCATCGACCTTGGCGTAGCATTTCACGCCTTGCACTTCAGTCTCTTTGGGGTTCACTGCATAAACCGGGCCTCTGAAAGGACTTTCCAGAAGGTTTTTCAAGGCTTTTCCACCGGGTTTGTGAATGTCTGACGATGCACCGCACACTACGATGCTTTGGGGATTTAATAATTCTTTTGCTATCATATTATTTAAGGTATTTGTTGCTTAAACATAATTTGCCGCAAAATTAGCCAATTTTGTTAAACGGACAAACAATCAATGGTTGTTTTGCATTCTTTCTTCACAATCAAGGAGCATTTGGTAATGGATTCTATTGAAAAGCCCCATCTTACAGAGCAGTTCAATGTCTTCATGGCTCATCCACATCACCGACTCTACCTCATCTTTTTGCACGCGTAGTATTTCGGCAGGTACATTGCTTTTTAACATGTAGAGAAACGTAAACTTATACTCGTAACGTCTGATTTTCACCAACTTGAGTTCGCTCTTGGCCGCAGATAGGCCAATTTCCTCTTTCATCTCGCGTAACATAGCCAAAGCGAAGTCATACTCACCGCTCTTCACATGGCCAGCAGTTGTGGAATAATAATTACCCTTCTTTGGCGAAACTTTTTGAATCAGGTACTGGCCCTTGTCGTTATAGACATACACCGCCACAATGGGAATCATAAAACCGGGAGGAATGCGCTTCCCCCGTTCGATGGTCTGTCCGGTCAGCCTCATTTCACTATCGTACAAATCCAGAATCTCCATGGCACTACAATCAAAAAGGTGCTGCAAAGATACGGAAAAATACAAAAAAGAAAGGCAACCCTTTCGGATTGCCTTTCAATTTTTTGACCGATGGTCAATTATTGCATGACAGTGACACGCTTGACGGTCACGCCGTTCTCAGTGTAGACACGCACCATGTACATGCCAGCGTTGAACTGGGCCATGTTCAGGATGTAGCTGTCGGCATTGAGCTCGGTGTCGAAGACCACCTGGCCGAGGACGCTCACCACAGTGATGCGGCTCATGCCGTTGGCCTCGATCGTCACGTTGCCCTTAGTCGGGTTCGGGTAGAGGGCGACAGTGGCGCCGTTCTCGTCGATTCCCGTCATGTGGCCGGTCACGTAGTTGACCGAAGGATC
>JAFWRA010000197.1 GCA_017508895.1 Bacteroidales bacterium | reverse complement strand
GGCGAGGTGTTTGCATTGATGTCATATAGTCCTGATCATGATACGGCATATTTCAACTATTATCAGAACTATGATAATCCACCTGAAGATGCCATCTTTGGGCTGTATAAACTTAACGATCAATTAGAGATTGAGGAAAGCCATGAATACAGCTATCCTATTGATAATTACGAAGCCAGATATTATCAGGGATGGGCCTGGTGGTGCTGCCATTATAGTGGTAACATTTTCATCCATTCGGCGATTATCAACGAGGACAACATTGTGGGTGCTTACACCAAGAATGTCAGCTTTGGCCATCAGCCTCTTCAAGGTTATGATTCCTTGTTCTTTTTCAGGATGAGTTTTGATGGTGAATTGCTTGCAAATGTCGGTTATCAGATGACAACTTCAGGCAGTCCATGGCAGGAGAAACTAAGGCGCGAACAGCTTTTGGCAACGGATTATGGGTATATCTATTATAATCCCATGCCGCCCTATTATTTTGGCTTTTCAGACAAAAAAGACGCGAATCGGGCTTACGACGATGGAACCATATTCTATTTGGATAAGGAATTCAATGTTTTGAAATACAAGGCTTTCAGACAGTCGGACGGGAATGAATGGGAAGACAACTATTTTGAAGATATGGCCATAATAAGAAGTGGGCATAATACAACATATGTTGCAACGGAAACAATTTCAAATTATGACCAATCGTATGAGGATTGCCGTCTGTATGAGTTTGATGATGACATTGAAGGTGTTCAAAACAACGCGCCTATCATTCGCCAGATTGAACGAGGAACCAATGACTGGGACTTTGTGGCTCTTAGTAGAGCTGTAGATGCCACTGATAACAACACATTGCTGTTCTGTTATTCTATGGCTTGTGGAATATCAATGTTAAACGATTCATGGGTTGTGATAGAACGGCTTGATGAAAACTTTGAAAACATATCCACGGTGTATTACGGTAATGGTTCCGACGATTTGTTTTGCTGGGCGGAAAGTATCACTACGACAAAAGACGGCGGCGTTCTTTTAACGACTGAAACAAAAAACATCGATAATCCACAGCAACGGTGGACAACGGTCACCAAATTCCCCGCCGAGGCTTTTGTGGGTATCGAGGAGGCCCACGAAAATGGCTTGAAAGTAGCCATCGCATATCCTAATCCGGGGAAGGATGTGTTGAATATTCGGACGGGATTGAAGGATGCGCGGGTGGAGGTGTATGATATGATTGGGAGGCTTGTGCATAGTCAGGATATTATTGAGAATGTCACCGCCATCAATACGACGAATTGGAGTGAGGGGACTTATGTTTGGAAGGTGGTGGCTGGTATCTCGACAGGATCAGTGATCGAAGCGGAGAGTGGGAAGTGGGTGAAGAAATAAAAATCCATTAATCCCTGAGGCAGCCAATAGGAACCACAAACACTCCGTCTTGCCGTTGATAGGCATATTGCCCTACGGCAGTAAGCACCATCATAAATGAAGGCTTCGGCATACGGGTGGTGTCGATGGTATCGGCTAACTCCTTCAAGGCGGCAACACCGTCGTTGATTAGTTTCTCGCCCCCCAGCTTGACTTCGATCAAGGCGTATGTGCCGTTGCGGCGATGCAGGACGGTGTCGCATTCCAAACCAGAACTGTCGCGATAATGATACAATTTACCGTCAAGTGCTTCGGCGAATACCCGAAGGTCTCGAACCGCCAAGTCCTCAAAGAAAAGACCGAATGAATCCAAATCGTTCATCAAATCGTCAGGACCCAAACCAAGCGATGCCGTCCCTATACTTGGGTCAACGAAATGCCTGGTGTCACCGGTGCGAATGGCTGATTTGCTGCGTAAGTTCGGATTCCATGCTTCGAGGTCTTCTATGACGAACAACTTTTTGAGGGCCTTGATGTAATCCGCCACAGTGTCTTCGTCGAGTGTCTTTGAATCGTTCGAAAGCATGTCGGCTTTGATGGTGCCGTATGAGACCTGCTGCGAGATGTTTCGGGCGTAGGAACGCAAAAGAAGCCGTGTGCGTTCTGGACTCCGTTTTACACCATCCACCCGTTGGATATCACGCTCGGCTACCGAATCGACATAGTCAAACGCTTGATCCAATGCAATTTCGCCACTTAAGAATGTTGCCATTGGCCAGCCGCCTCGACAAATAAGATAGGCTATTTGATCGAGGTTGGTCTCGCAGGTGACGGGTTCAATGCCATTCCCATTGAAAAGCTGCTTCAGACTTACTTTTCCGGACGATTCACCTGATTCAAATAGTGTCATGGGCCGCATCTTAATTCTACCAAAACGTCCCGTGCCACTATGTATGGTCTCATCGGCTTGAGGGAGCACCGATGAGCCTGTCAGGATGAATTGTGAGAAATTGCCGCGTTTGTCAACCTCATCACGGATGCTATCCCACAGCGGAGGTATTGTTTGCCATTCGTCAATCAATCGCGGTGTGTCGCCTAATAGAAGCGTTTTAGTACTGAGGTCCACCATCTGCAGACTTTGTTTCAAAACGCCGCTGTCACCAAGGTCAAGTATGCTCTTGGCCTGTTGCTTGGCGGTGGTTGTTTTTCCGCACCATTTGGGACCTTCTATCAATACGGCGCCTTTACCCGCCAATTTTCGGGTAAGCAGGCCGTCGGCTATCCTTGGCATGTAGTTATTTGACATAATAAAATGTGTTCTTTGTTATTGAGGGTGCAAAAATACTGATAATGTTTGAATTATGCAAGGAAAACCTGAGTTTTTCGGTTGTTTATTACAAATTTGTTCGGTTATTTGTGGAAGAATTGTTCGGTAATTTGAAAGAAATGCGTATCTCACTAAGCGGTTCATGTCATTTGACGTTGCCTTTTGGGGTAAAATAGCCCAAAATGTGTGTGAAATGTGTGTGTGATTTTTGCAAATGGCTTAGGTTTTTGCTATAATTTTGGATGCAAATTCAAAAACGCGATGCCATGAACATAAATTTCAAACTTTCAGTCGCCTTTGCCCTTGCGCTGTTATTCGGAGTAAATGCCTTCGGGCAGGAGTGGGAATACTCCATCCCTTATTACATGGCAGATCCAGAAATGACTCGCCAGTATTGCGCATACGAATTGTCGGATGGGCGAATTATTATCAGTGCCCAGTTGCTTTACAATGACGGCTCTTATCCCAATTTCTATCCGCCTCACAATGCCTTGATAGCATTATCGGCTGACGGAGAAGAATTGGCGCAAATGGATTATTTTAGAGATAGCTATTGGGGTTCGTCCTATAATCCGTATGTGTTTGAAAATGAGAACGGAGAGGTTTTTGCGCTGATGTCGTACAGCCCTGACCATGACCCTGATTACTTCAACTACTTTTTGAACTATGAAAACCCGCCAACTGATGCCATTCTTGGACTTTACAAACTCAACGATGATTTGGAAATCGTGGAGAGTTTTGAGTACAGTTTTCCAATTGATACGGCTCAAGGGCAGGATAACATGCTGCCATGCGACGCAAGCGGCAATATTTTCATGCATTCCGCTATTCTTGATGATGGCTATATTGTGGGTGCCTACACAAAAAGTGTGAGTCTAACCAGCAATCCAACAGGAAAAGATTCTCTGTTTTTCTTCAGGATGAACTTTGAAGGTGATTTGTTGGCCAATGTCGGCATTGAAACTAATTATTCCGGTATGCAGTGGCAAGGGGCGTTTTGGCGTGAGCAAATGGTAAGCACAGATTATGGATACATATATTACAGCCGTCAGCAAAACACGCCACCTGCACCAAATAGTGTTGGCGAAAACCGTGAATATGCCGGAACTGTAGCATATTTGGACAAAGACTTTAACTTGTTAAGAACAAGAAAACTGGTGCATCCAGGTGGTAACGGCGGCGGATTTTATTGGTTTGACGATGTGTCGGTCGTTCGGAGCGACCATAACACGACTTATATGGCCACCCGTTCAAGCAGGCATAGTTCGGCGGGAAAAAGCAATTGCTTCCTGTACGAATTTGACGATGACATTGAAAACACGCAAGAAATCGTTCCCATTACCAATGAAATTGAGCGTAAGTCTGATGACCATGACTTTGTGGCTGAATGTAAGGCTGTTGAGGTTGGCGACGACCATTCAGTTTATTTCTGTTATTCATTGAATGTGGGATTTGATTACGGTGATTCATGGATAGTCATTGAAAGATTTGATGAAGACTTCAACACGATACAAACAGTTTACTATGGCACTGATTCAGACCGCCAATGTTATGTTGCTGAAAGTATTTCTTTGACAAACGATGATGGTGTCTTGTTGGTTTTGGAATCAATAAAACTTGATGACTTTAATATAGGTGCAACTTCTGTTGTAAAGTTTCCCGCCGAGGCTTTTGTGGGTATCGAGGAGGCGCATGAGAATGGGCTGAAGGTGGCCATTGCCTATCCTAATCCGGGGAAGGATGTGTTGAATATTCGCACAGGATTGCAGGATGCGCGGGTGGAGGTGTATGATGTGAATGGGAGGCTTGTGCATAGACAAGATATTACAGAGGATGTGACGGAGATTGATGCTGGAGATTGGGCTGAAGGTGTTTATGTTTGGAACGTGATTGCCAATGGAAAGATGGTTGAAACAGGGAAGTGGGTGAAGAGTTTTTAGGATTTTTGCGAATCTTATTAGTGGAAAACAATATTGTAATTCATTGACAATCAATGTTTTTTCTTAAAATAATAGTGGATTTGCTGATGGAATTGTTTTTCTTGCGGTTTTTGCTGTATTTTTGGAAAAAAATAACAAGAAATGAAGAATAGACTTAGCACAATCATTATGGTGCTCCTTGCAATTCAATTGTTTGGAGGTACAATAGATGCGAATCGCGCCCTAACTCTTGGCGAAAAATTTGTAGAGGCAAACTTTGAAATGCCTGTCCAGTTGGAATTGGCATACACTGCCTACACTGAAAACGGCCGTCCGGCATTTTATGCTTTTAACGGCATTCCCGAGGGTTTTGTCCTCGTGTCAGCCAGCGATTTGACCAGCCCTGTTCTTGGCTATTCCCCAACGGGTTCGTTCGACAAAGATAATATCCCTGAAGGTCTGGCATTTTTTCTTGATGGCTATGCGGAATCGGTTGACTTTGCGGAAGAACAACTGGCTAAAGCTGATTTTGTTATCATTCAAGAATGGGAGAGCCTTGAGCGATGTGGCATGACCCAAACCACAAAACTGGGTGCGGTAGCACCGCTGATCGCTACACATTGGGACCAGGAATGCTATTACAACGAATATTGTCCGGCAGATGAAGGCGGCTGGTGTGGACATGTGAAAGTTGGGTGCGTGGCCACCGCAATGGGCCAGATTATGAAATATTGGAACTACCCTGAGCATGGCATCGGGTCGCACACCAACAACAGCTATTTCTATGGACCGTTGACCGTCAACTTTGGCGAGACCACCTATCATTGGGACGAGATGCCCGAGCAATTGAACGATTACAACGATGCGGTAGCGACCTTGCTTTACCATTGCGGAGTGGCAACTGATATGGTTTATGCGCCGGCACCGAATGGCAGCGGAACCAGCCAAAATAGCATGAAAATAGCACTGAATACCTATTTCGATTATGCTCCTATGCATTACGTCGAAAGGGTCAGTCATCCTTCATACGATGAATGGACGGGCCTCATGCGGAATGCCCTGGATTCGGGGCTTCCGATTGCTTACGCTGGCACGGACACAGAGCAGGGGGTGGGTGGCCATTCATTCATCTGCGACGGATATGATGCCAATGGCCTCTTCCATTTCAATTGGGGCTGGAGCGGTGAGCTTGACGGGTACTTCAGTATTGACAATCTTCGAACGTACAATCTCGCCTGGAACGCGTATCAGCTCATGATTTATGACATCAGACCGCGCACCGTGTATGAAAACACACCTCAAGCACCTTCAATTCTTACTGTGGAGCCTGTGGCGGATGATGCTTATTCTTGCTTGATAAGCTGGGTTAATCCTATTAAAACAATGAGTAACAGCTCTTTGTCGGTTATTGATCAAATCGTTGTCAAACGTGATGGAAAAGTGATTTATACTGCGGATCATGTGACCCCGGGTGCAGCGATGGAGTTCACTGATGAGGTGCCGTTTTTCGGATTGTTCGACTATAGTGTTTATGCCGTTTGTTATGGCAATCATGGAGAATCTGCCTCGCGTAACGCAGTGAGTTTTGGCCCGAGCTGCGATTGGGCCATTGTGACAAGTTCTACGTCCTCTGGATGGCAAGGAGGGACCATTACCTTGTACAACAATGCCGGGCAAATCGTTGAAAAAGTCTCCGCAACCTCGTCGTCGCAGGCGTTTTCTGTCGCGGTGCCTTTGGGCAACGTCTCCTTTGGCTGGAGCGCGGGAAACAGTAATGTCAATGATATCACTTTCACCATCAAAGATGCCGAAGGACAACAGGTATATCATTTTTCTGGAAATCCTTCCGACTTGCCTGAAGGTGTCTTTCTGACGATGAACAACAATTGTGGTCATGAGGAATGTGGAAGTCCTTCTGAACTTTACGCTGTTGCTGATGGCAACGATGTGGTCTTGAATTGGCTGACTGCCGAAGGTGAGACTGATTACAACATTTATCGCGATGGAGTGGTGGTCAAGACCGTGAGAAATGGAGCGACTGCTTTTACCGATGAGGAGGTCCCATTAGGGGGGCATTGCTATTTTGTGACGGCTTTATGCGAAGGCGGAGAAGGTGAGTCCACCAACGAGGCTTGTGCTACAGCAGGCGATGGTTGCCAACCTGCTACCAATCTTTGGTATGAGATGACTTCCAACAACAAGGTGAAGTTGACCTGGGAATCGCCGCAGCCCAACGACGGATTGTCGGGGTTTATTCTTTACCGGACCAAAGAATCCGAAATGGATTGGAAGAGAATCAAGATGTTAAATGGCAATGCCACTTCATACACCGACAATGCTCCCTTGGAGGATGAGACCTCATATCTCTATAGATTGTTTGCCTATTATCAGGACATCGACTGCTATTCTGCTCCGGCACGGTCGAAATACAATGAGTTTGAATATTTCCTGCGTGTATATTGGTCGGTTAACGCAGTGGATGAACCCGACAAAGCATTCACAATGGTCTATCCGGTTCCTGGGAATGATTGTGTGAACATTAACACTTCAAACAATGATGCACTGTTACAAATCTTTGACATTTATGGTGCTAAGGTAATAGAAATGCCGCTGAGCCGCGAAATCACTGTGATTAACACGGAATCATGGCCCGCTGGGGTTTATGTATGGAAGGTGGTGGCCGATGGCAAATTAGCGGAAATGGGTAAGTGGATTAAGGAGTGAAAGGAATGGGGTTTAAAATTTGTAGTTTTCCGCCTGCTATTCGATGAAATTTGTATTTTTGCGGTTGCAATTGTATAAAATTTGAATGAAGAAACTGGTTGATTTAACGAGAGAAATCGTGTTTGCGTCGTCCGATCCCGATGTCTCGCATGCGATCTCACGCCTGGTGAAACAGGAGAAACTGCGAAAGATAGCCCCTCGGCTTTATACGACAAACTTGATTGACAGTCCAGAGAGTATCGTTCGCCGCAACATCCTGAATATCCTTATGTGGCGCTTCCCTGGAACAATAATCAGTCACCGAAGCGCACGTGAAATGCGTTTGACGGCTAATGGTTATTTCTTTCTTACTGGCACTTTCAACAAAAAGGTGACCGATTTGCCGGGTGTTGTGATTGTTGTGGGTAAGGGTCCCGTCGCCGACAAGAATGATATTGTGTTTGGCCAATTGTACATCGCAGGCGAGTATCGATGGATGCTTGAGAACATGCAGGAATCGCGCAGGGCTGGCGAAGAGTCGAAGGTGCTGTCTGTCGACGTTATAGAAAAGAAACTTGGCAGCGTGCTGATTGCCAGTGGAGAAGCGGGCTTGAACGCTTACCGCGACACTTTGCGCGAAACCGCCGAAAGGCTTGATATGGACAAGGAGTTCAAAAAGATCAATGCACTGATTTCGGCATTGTTGGCGACGCATGATTCGGCTGCGCTTACAACCAACTACGCAAAAGCCCTTTCAGTAGGTTTGAGATACGACGAAAACAGGAAACATCTGTTTGAGACTCTCTATGACGCTTTGCAAGAACAACACTTTGTTTCGCGGCCAATCCATCCGCAGCCGGAGAATGAGTACCGTGACATTGCCTTTTTTGAGAGTTATTTCTCCAATTACATTGAGGGAACGGAATTCGAGGTTGATGAAGCCAAACGGATTGTTGAGACAGGTATCCCGATAGCGAACAGGAACGAAGACTCACACGACATCTTGGGCACGTTCCAACTGGTGTCGAACCGGAGCGAGATGCAACGCTATCCTCAATCTCCGCAGGAATTGCTTGACATTCTACACCGCCGTCATGCCATATTGTTGTCGGGTCGTCCCGACCTGAACCCAGGACAATTCAAGCAGGTGAATAACCGCGCGGGAAACACCGAGTTCGTTGATGTAAAACTGGTTCAAGGAACATTGGAAGTCGGATTCGATTACTACACTGCGCTGAGCTCGCCTTTGGCAAAAGCCATTTTCATGATGTTCCTTATCAGCGAGACGCACCCTTTCAACGATGGCAACGGACGTACCGCCCGGGTGATGATGAACGCCGAACTGTTTAGGGCAGGCGAAGCCAAAATCATCGTGCCAACTGTGTATCGCGAAGATTATCTGCTTTCGCTCCGCAAGTTGAGCCGACAGGGGAATCCTACTACCTATATTAAGGTGATGGAAAAGATGCATCTTTTCGGGCAAACGCTATACGGTCGTACTTTTGCTGACCTATGGTCGTATTTGAAAAGCTGCAATGCTTTCGAGGAACCTGAAAAGGCCAAGCTGAAATTCATGTAACTCACTCTTTCCTCGGCTTTCGCGCCAAAGAGGTGGCGGATGTCCAACGGCAAGATAGTTGAAACAGGAAAATGGCTGAAAGCATAATCAACACCATCTAAACATAAGGACAAATGATTTTTTGATAGGGACATAAAAACTATCAGATAAATGCTATTGCATTGACACCCAGTTGTATAGAAACAGATACCCCGGGGAAATAGGGGACAAATCCCCCGAGGGTGTCCGAGACCCCCTTGACAAGCGTTATTATGAAGTAATTTTGCCGAGTACTTCAAATGATAACGAGTATGAAAACAAACAATTTCAAAAAGCGGATTCTGGTCATCATGGCCACCGCTTTGCTTTGCTGTGGTTCGGCAAAAGCACAAATCACCCCTTCGGTGTATGCCGGTTTAGGGAATTATACCAATCTGGGAGGAATGGTTGGAATAGGAACCGAAATACAGTACAAATTCGTTTCTGTCAATGCCGCCATAGGGTATGATGGCTGCAACCAGGTTTTCTCCAAAAAGGGATATTATGCAGGTAAGGAACGTGTCGGCGACAATCCTTTCATCGGATTCGATGTCGGCGTGAAGTGCTATTTCTACAAAGGCCTTTTCGGAGGCGTGAACTATGGACTTTTAGGCAAATACTGCCTGGAGGAGACGGCCGAACGGGTCAGGGTGGACAATTTTTATGACTTCTCCTTTACCTTAGGCTATAAATGGCACTATTACAAAGGACTTTATGGGATGGCCTGGCTGGGGGTGACTTCCAATAAGGATGCGAACCAGTTTGTGTTTATCTTTGACAGCAGAAGCTTTATACCCAGGGCGGGCTTAATCATTGGATACGAATTTAAACATTAAAAATCAAATCGTTATGAAAACAATTGCCAAATCAATAATCCTAATTGCTGTCATGTTTATTTATGGGTCATGCAGCAAAATCGTGCAAGAGAGTCCCGAAACCATCACCATCAGTGGCCATATCACCGACGAGGATGGACAACCTGTTGAAAATGTGAGTCTTGACTTGATGTGTATCACACGCATGAACTTGATGGGCTTTTACTATGGTACAGGCATTCACACGAAGACGGATGAAAACGGCTATTATTTCATCCAATTTGACAACAACGACGATTATTCCTATCGGTTGGATATCGAAAAGTCGGGGTATGACTATGTGCGAGGTTACCACGTGGAACGTTGGATCGCCTTGCAGGAACATGATGTGGTGATGAGGAAAAAAGAGGAATACATCGACCTCGGTTTGCCGAGCCGCACTATGTGGGCGAACTGTAATGTGGGAACCAACAAACCTGAAGGCATTGGCGATTACTTTGCGTGGGGAGAAGTTGCTCCCAAATCCACTTACAGTTGGGAAAACTACATACACTGCAACGGAGCTGGTGACCAGTTGACCAAGTATTGCAACAATCCAGCCTACGGCTACAACCACTTCACCGACACTTTGACGATATTGGACAGACCCGATGATGCCGGTTGGTGCAACTTCGATTGCAATCAAGGACCGCAGATTCCAAGCAAGGAACAATGGCAGGAACTGTACCAAAACACCACGCATACATGGACTACCCTAAATGGTGTGGCAGGTGTCCGTTTCGAGGCTAGCAATGGCAACAGCATTTTCCTGCCTGCTGGCGGAATGCGCCATGATGACGGAAACACCGTGGGTGTTGAACACGGCTACTACTGGTTGAATTCGTTCGATACGGGAAATCCGACCAATGCATGGAACTTCATGGTCGGTGCCGACCTTGACGTCATCGGCAACAGCACGGCCACAGCCGAACGATACATAGGCTTTTCTGTGCGTCCGGTGCATCCATACGGATGGCCATTTTGCCCTACGGGCAAGTGAATCATAGTGGAAAAACTTTGGCATCAATGGAGGACTTTCCAAACAAGGCGATGTAGCGTTCCATCAGGTCGATTCTCTCCTGTGTGTTGGAGTTGCCTTTCTTCGGCAGGAGCAAAGGTGCCGAACCGCTTGGAGCGCATCATGGCGGAGTTTGAGGCGGCCTATCCCGGAGTCATGGAGCGGGTGGCGGCTGCCTACCCCAATCTGACCAAGACGGAGACCCAACTTTTTGTGCTTTCGTTTCTGCAATTCCGCGCGAAGGAGGAGGCGGATTTGTTGGGTTTGAGCCAAAACACGGTGCTGCAGTACCGCTCCAACTTACGAAAAAAGACGGAAAACGCCTCGATTTCGTCTTTTTTGGAGGCGTAAAAATCTATATATACCGATTATAATTGCTTGATTTTCAATAGGTATTCCAAAGGAAAATCTATAATGGGCCTTTGGGTTGATTTTTTCTTTGATTTTTGTTATAGTTTTGCAGTAACGAAATCTAAAACCATAACGTCATGAAAAAAATTAGACTTTACCCCCTGCTTGCGCTCTTGCTGATGGCGGGAGGGCTGACGATGCAGGCGCAGAAACCGTTCAGACTTCAAGTCGGAGCCACGGGATTTGCCACTTGGGTGAATCCTGACTACCTCGAACAGACCGTTTTCGACTTCAATGACGGCCAACTGCCTGAAGGCTGGACCATTTACAGCGAAGGCAATGTTGTGGAGCCGTGGCGTTTCGAGACACCTACCTCCAATCCGCAACTCAATTTTCCGCCCGACGGTTCCACCTACCTTTATGCCCAATCCAACCAATTGAACAGCACGGATTACATGGAAGAGTTTTTCCATTCGCCCGCCATTGACTTGCATGGCTACAAAAGGGCTTTTGTCATGTTCGACTATGATTATATGGAGGATTGGAGCGATACCGAGGGCGAGTGTCAAATGAGAAGTGATGGCGTGTTGTGGTCATGGAGTAATCTTTTCTGGCCTTGGAACGCCCAATCAGGAAGGTTTCTTGGCGAAATAACCGAGATGATTTCACATCATTTCGAGATGCGTTTCCACTTCAAGAGTTGCTATGCCAACGACCATTTTGCCATCGACAATGTGACCATTCTCGGCGAGACAGAAGAACCCATTTCATACGATGTCCTCGGATTCAGGCTGTGGTTGGACGGCGCTTTGCTGGGCGATGTGACGGAAAACGAGTACCAAATCGATACGGACACTTTGCAGGATGGTCACGACTACACCCTTTCGGTGGCCAGCATCCTCACTGACGGCATCTCTGACACAACAGCGTTCACTTTCACTTATTCTTCCTGCTCCAATTTTGATGGCGTTTACGAATTTCACGGCGAGTTTATCGACTCGACCCATGTGGAACTAACTTGGGACACGCCGTATAATTTCAAAGCCAAAGACGAGGAAAGTCAAAGATGGTTTATTGGTTTGCCCGATGTAGTCACTCACCCGGGTGCTGGATACAACGACGGCTGGGATGTCAGTGCCTTGCATGACGGCTTAACAGCTTACGGTTTCAACGCCGATAAAGAAGCCGGTTTCAAGGTAATGGACAAGTTCTCTATTCCTGAAGCAGCTCCCACCAGTTTTGCCGGCCTTCGCTTCTATGTTTACGAAGGCCCGACACCCACATCAACCATTACGGGCGCCTACCTTACCATTTATGACGGCGACCCGCTGAATGGTGGAAATCCAATTGGCGGTTCAGAGGGCATCAACTGCCTTTATCAAGGTTGGTTGGACTGCTACGAATGGGCGCACATCTACCGCACTGGCGAGAACGATTTCTCGGATGTCAGTCGGCCCGTGTGTTATGCCATTGCCAGTTTGGAGTATGTGGGAATGGGGATGCAATTGGAGCCAAATCACACCTATTGGTTTGTGGCATCGTTCAAGGGGTCGTTGCGCGACGATGTGCACGTGATTCCCGTCACTCGATTGGATGAGACCACCACGGGTGAGGCTCGCATATATTCCGAGGCTACGGGTTGGCAACCCATCCTTGACCCTGGGACGCAAACCCAACAAGGTATCGCATTCGACATCATTGGCTACATACCTGCCACATTCGGCGTGGCTTATAGCGACATCTTCCGCGATGGCGAACTCATCGCCCATGGCGTGAACCAATGCTATTATGTCGATGAGAACGTCCCACACGGCATCCACACTTACAGCATTCAGAATGTCTATTACGACCATGTTTTCTTCGACTATCCTACCAAAGCCTGCCTGCAAAGCATTGAGGTCAGGCCTTGTTATCCGCCAAAGAATTTCGAAGTCAGCACCGAGCCGTTGAACGGAACGGACGAAATCAACCGCCTGACTTGGGACAAGGAAGGCGACATTCCTATGCGCGATGATGTGAAAACCAACTACGAGATTTACCGCAAGCATATCTCCCAACAGCAATATACATTGGTCGGCACATTGGCCAAGGACGATGCGCTTGAATCGTTTGAGTATCTCGATACCGTTCCTCAAGGCATCTATTATTATAAGGTGAACGACTACAATGTTTTTCCGACTGGCTCGTGCGAAAGCGCTTTTGCTGGGCAATACGGTGATTGTCAGATTGCTGGAAACATTGCTGCCGAAGCCCAATGGAGCCACGATATCGATGGCGTCAAAGTGGAATGGGGTGAGGATTTGATTAAGAATTGTTTCCATTTCGACACAGGCGATTACATTGACGCAATGGGCTTCTACGACGACTTCTGGTGGGGCATAAAAATGACGCATTATAGGGGACCGTTACTTAAAGATATCTCCCTTTACAGTGTTGCCGACGGCATGTATGATTTTATGGTGTACACAGGCGGTTCCGTAATACCAACCAACCTTGTTTGGCAAGAGTCGGTTCAACTCAATGGCGTAAACCAATGGCATACAGTGGTTTTGGATGAACCGTACAGGATAACCGAACTACCTGTCTGGATCATTATCCATCAGAGCGGCATCACTCATCCCGCTGCCGTGGCAACTGACGATGGCAGCAGCAGCGACGGGCGTTGGTGGTCACTGACTGGCGTTCAATTCTTTAATGACCAATACCTTGGTGGCTCATTTATGATTAGGGCAAACATCGACAACTGTACAGCAGGTGAAGACTTACTGCAGCTTGAAGAGCCCACGGTGGGCGAACTGCATTACAATCTGTATCGCTCGCACGACAATGGAAGTTACGAGAAAATCGCCCAATTCCCCTTCCCAGGCTATTGGAGCCATGTGAGTTATTTCGACCCGATTGATGTAAAGGATTTTTCCTGCTACAACTACAAAGTCACCATAACATTCCGTGATGAATATGGCCACCTTTGCGAGTCTCAACCTGCGCCAAATTTCGAGAATCCCTTGATTGACTGGGCGGAGGTTTGCAACACATGGAAGATTGAAGAGACTGTTGAGAACGAACATGTTGTACTATATCCCAATCCTGCCAAAGAGAAGGTATCGATAGAAGGAGTTGAAGCCACAGAAGTGCTGGTTTACAATACGCTTGGGCAAGTGGTGAAGAGCGTGCAGAACTCTAATGAGGTGAGTTTGGAGGGATTGGTGCAGGGAGTTTATATGGTGAGGATTAGGGACAAGGAAGGGGGAAGCTTTATGGAGAAATTGGCGGTGAAGAGATAGGATTTTCGTGCTATCGTTATACGTGCTAACGTGCTAACGACGGACTCCCCCGCCGCCGCGCGGCACCTCTTCGGGGTTGAGGATGATTGGCGTGTTGAACATTTTATGTGGCTGGTTCACGTCTGTGTGGAAAGAAGTCGTATTTTTGCAGAAATCCTTGAAGGATGAAGGTAAAACTTGACGACATATATGGTTTGTTGCACAGCACCGAAGGTGCTGTGGTGGAGTTTAAGACGGCACGGGGCGGGTTTCCGCAGTCGTTTTGGACTACATTCTCAGCTTTTGCGAATACCGATGGCGGAGTGATTGTGCTTGGCATAAAAGAGAAGAACAAACTGCCAGTGGTTGACGGATTGACGGAAATGGAAGCCATCGACCTGAAGAAGAAGTTCTGGGACATGGCTCACAACCCACAGAAGGTGAGTGTGAGCGAGTTCTACGAGGGGCACCATAGTGTGTGCCGTAATCCGTTGTTGCAGAAGATGTTTGTGTTTATTGGCGTTGGCGAGAAGGCAGGGAGTGGCGCAGATGTGATTGTGAAAGGTTGGGAAGACCAGAAGTGGACCAAGCCCGTGCTGAGTGAGCACATTGAGCCTGAAAGAGTGGAGATGGTGATGGAGATGGTTAAGGGAAAAGAAGTGGAGTCCGTGCCTGTTGGCAAGGAGTTGGCAAGGAGTTGGCAAGGAGTTGGCAAGGAGCTTGGCGTGGACTTCCATATATTGGAGCGCATCGCCGAATACTGCAAGGAGCCAAGGTCGCTGGTGGAGATTGCGGAGCACCTGGGATTCTCTGACCGATATAAGATGAAGAAGAAATATATCGACCCGCTATTGGGCAGGTATTTAGAGATGACGCAGCCTGAGACTCCTAACAGCCCTGCTCAGCGGTATGTGCTGACGGAAGAAGGCAGGGAGATGGATTTTGAGTAATTTTGCGGGCATGAAATGGTGGTTTTCCATAGGGATTGTTTTGATGGTGCTTGTGGTGGGATGTACTCCCCCTGGCCCCCTCTCAGAGGGGGAAGGGCTACCGCACACGACCTCACCCCGGCCCTCTCCTGGAGGAGAGGGAGTGGCCTCACGTGCATTGGAGAACATCGATAGTTTGATGTGGAAGGAGGCGGATAGTGCGCTGAAGGTGATGATGGAGTTTGCGGGGAGCCCAGAGGCGGACAGCCTTGATGTGTTTGAGGGGCATTATTGCCAGGTGATGGTGGCGGAGCTGCTGTTTAAGAATTACTATGGGCAAAGTAACCGAGCGGAGGTACTGAAGGCGGTTCATTATTTTGATTCGATTGTGGGGATGGATGGAGCGGACACACGCGGTAAAGCGGACGCACGCGGTGTGTCCGTACAGGAGCGGGACGCGTTTTTGGCGGCGCGGGCGCATTATATTAATGGTGTGGGATACTATGAGCAGGGCAATCTGATCAATTCCTGCATCGAATACCTGACCACGTTGGAGGTTATGGAAAGCCGTTTCGCCACAAACGAACTGGTGGGCACAAAAGCACGGTTTATGGCGTTGACTTACAATCGCCTTGGGGATTTGTTCTCCGAACAATATATGCAGGAGCCAGCCGTCTATTGCTACAAGCAGGCTTTGGTTTACAATAGAATTGCACCGACTTCGCCATACGGCAATTCCAACATTCTTTACAGAATCGGAAAGCAATACGACAAACTGCAAATAATCGATAGCGCAGCTTATTACTATGAAAAGGCTTTGGAAACCATGCCCGGCAGGAACTCAATGCTTTATAGGGATGTGGTTACCAGCAAGGCTTTGTTTGAGTGTGAAGTTTACGGCAACACCGCGATTGCTCTTGATAGCATGAAAAGCATGGCGGCGCAAGCAACAAGTGATATGGAAAGACTCAACCGATTTCTAACTATTGGTGTCGTCTATAAAAGCATGGGGCAATATGATTCTGCCAAGGTTTATTTTGGGCCTGTGTTTGAAAAGGATTCCGACAATGCCTCAATTGCAGCAAAATATCTGCGCGACATTGCCCTGGCCGAGAGCGACACGCTGAAAGCCAACCAATACTCGCTAGTTTTTGCTAAAGATGCCGCTGCTGCACCCGAAAACTTGTTTCGGGCTTCGCAACTGAACGACCTGTTCCAGAATTACTTGCAGAAGAAACAGGAGAAGGCCGAGGCTGAAAGAAGGTTGGCTGAACAGGAGGCGGCACGGCTACGCTGGAGGCGGGGCCTGGTGGTGACCGTGGTGGTGATGATGGCCTTGGGGCTTGGATT
>JAFWRA010000196.1 GCA_017508895.1 Bacteroidales bacterium | reverse complement strand
TCTGGAAACTTTTTGTTATTTTCGCGACGCCATTGAAGGCGTCTTTGATGACTTCGGTGAGCTGGTCAAGTGGCATTCGATTCATAGTGTAACTTGTTGTTTGGTAGCTACAAAGTTACTGAAAATCAGTCATTTGACCAATTTTTTTGCCACTTTTTCCTGCCAATTTACACTATTTATACCATCTTTCCCGAGAGCTCTTGTTTATGGACTGGAACATGCCCTAAAACAGGGCGAATGCTCGGTACAATACGCGCTATGTAGCTTATAATGAGTCATATAATTAAAAATAACTAAGTATTGAATGATAAAAGGCCTTCAAAAATCCCATAATATGGGGATTTCACCGTTTTTGAAATCGCCGTTACTTTGTAGCAGATTTTTGTCATACATTTTTAGGATGAATTTTGAGTTAGTTTTATTATGCGGAATGGAGGAATTGTCCATTCCGCACATTTTTCTCTTTTCTATTTGATTTTGGGTAGAAATCATTCCAATAATTGAGTTTTTTCTCTATTTTTGCCCAAATTTACAAGCAAATGAGAAAACTCTTTTTTACCCTATTGGTAGCCTTTCTTGCCAACCAGGCCTTCGCCGACAGCATCCTTATCGAAAGCTTCGAATATGCCAACCACGACTTCGAAAAGCCCACTGGTTGGATTTGTGAAAACAACTCATGGCTTTGCGGTTATCTGGAAAAAGACCACAACCGCATCCCGCATTCGGGCAACTGGTATGCATTCTCAAACGCAGACGAATCATGGATGTATATGCCACTCTACCTGATTACAAGCATGCATTACCGCTTCACCTGCTGGGCCATATCGGATGGCGAGTTCCAACTCGAATTCTGGACAGGCAAAACACCTAATCCCAACAGCATGCACACGCAACTCCTCTCTGCGACCATCAATGGTGACACTTACGAAAAGGTATCATCATACATCAATTCCATCCCTGAGGACTGCGAATATGTCGGCATCCGCGCCATTGCAGCTCAAGGCGCTACCTACCTCACCATCGACGACATCCAAATCGACATGGTACTACAATACGACTTTGAGGCCGAACCCATCACTGGCGACACAGTCTTGTACCCCGGCTCGCAGGCCACCTTCCGATACCTCGTTCACAACACGGGCTACGACCCGCTTGACATCACCGCCCATCCTTCCAACGAGTATTTCACCAATTTCAGCACTTATGTCAACGGTGTCAGTGGCATGACCTTCCCCATCCAACCTGACGAAACTGTCGAAGTGACCACCTACGCCACCCTGCGCCCCGAAACCGAGCCCGGCACGGTGACATGGCTAGACATCATAATGACCATCCCCTGTGGATGCAACACGGCCATGGTCACCTTCTGGGTAACACCACTTGACCCAACCGCACTATCTGAAAACAAAATGCCAACAATCTGCGTATTCCCCAATCCAGCCACCGATTTCGTAACCATTGAAGCAGAAGGCCTTCAACAAATGACCCTGTATGACATGACTGGCAGAATACTCAATAGCATTTCTACCTACGGCAATAAACAACAACTCGATTTGAGAGGGCTTCAAGCTGGAACTTATGTCATTATGCTTGCTACCGAAAGCGGTTCGAAAAAGCAAACTATCATCAAAAAGTAATCAACACAAATCGATTCAATATGCTTAAATTCAAAACATTATTTCTTTCTGCTCTTCTGCTCATCGGCCTGAACACGATGGCTCAAGACGAAAACGAACAACGCGTCGGTGCCAACTGCACCAGCATCATGGTGGGCAAGAAAGCCTCCACTGACGGCTCTGTCATCACCTCCCACACCTGCGATGGCCGCTACCGCACCTGGATGCGCTGGGAAGCCGCCGCCTACCATGAGAAAGGCGAGATGTACAAAGTCTACAAAGGCACCATGCACACCGAAGACCCCTTCGACAACCGCAACGTGGAACTGGCTGGAGAAATTCCCCAGGTAGCACACACTTATGCCTATCTCAACACAGCCTATCCCTGCCTCAATGAAAAACAACTAGCCATCGGTGAAACCACCTTCTCGGGTCCCGACACTTTAGTGAACAACAAAGGCATGTTCATGATTGAAGAACTCGAACGCGTGGCTTTGATGCGTTGCGACAATGCCCGCGACGCCATTCAACTCATCGGCAAACTGGTAAAAGAATACGGCTACGGCGATGGCGGCGAGTGCATCACCATTGCCGACAAGAACGAAGTCTGGCAGATGGAAATCCTCGGCGAAGGTCCCGACAAAATCGGCGGTGTTTGGGCAGCCAAGCGCATTCCCGACGACGAAGTAGGTGTCAGCGCCAATATCGCACGTATCGGTAAACTCGAGCGCAAGAGCAAGGACTTTTATTGCTCCGACAACTGCGAAGCCGTAGCAAAGAAATATGGCCTTTGGGACGGCCAAGGCGACTTCATCTTCTGGAAAGCCTTCCGTGCTTCCTACGGCGGCGGCAAGAACTACAGCGACCGCGAGTTCTTTATCCTCAGCCAACTGGCTCCTTCTTTGAACCTCAACCGCGACATGCCTGAACTGCCCTTCTCGGTGAAGCCCGATGAGAACGTCGACGTCCGTAAGGTGATGGAACTCTTCCGTAGCACCTACGAAGGTACCGATATGGATATGACACGCAACGTGAAAATGGTGAGCAAGAAACGCACAGATGACGGTGTAGTCAACGACACCATTATCAGCCCTATAGCCAATCCTTGGGTGAGTAGCACAATGATGAACACCATTAATTATCTGGCACCAGGCACCATCAACTTCCAACGCACCGTAGCCGTGGCATGGAGCAGCTACCATCATATCATCCAATGCCGCAGCTGGATGCCCGACGAAATCGGTGCTATTTGCTGGATGGCCTGCGACAACCCTGGCCAAAGCCCGCGCATACCGATTTTCTCCGGCTCCACTACCCTGCCTGAAGGCTTCGACAAATGCGGTCAACTGCGTTACCGCGACGAGGCTTGGATTTGGCACTATCGTAAAGCCAACAAACTGGCTACCGTACAATGGGGTCGCACCAAGCAAACCTTACTTGGCACGGCCAACCGTTTCGAACAAAAAGCTTTCGATGAAATCCCCGCCATCGAAGACAGAGCCCAAGCCTTGATTGCCGACGGCAAGAAGAAAGAAGCCACCGAACTCCTCAACCAATACACCTCCGACTTCGCCGCCTCAACGCGCCAAGCATGGAAAGAGATGGAGAACAAATTCTGGTATTGGTTCGGTACGGGATTCTAGACTTCTATCATTACATGCATCCATGAAAAAAGGGAGCTTATTGCTCCCTTTTTTCATGGATGTTGATTCACCATTATCATTACCTGGTCTCCAGTCGATCCGCCCAACTTTATTCTACCCATTCGCGGTCGAACCCCTTCCATCGCATCAACTGTGATAGTGAATTCTCCATTGCTGAAGCCACTATTGGGTGCACAATGTATCCAATTCTCTGTGGTATTAACCGACCATGATTGGTTTGCCGTAACTTGGATGACATACTCACCACCTTCGGGACGTGCCTCAATTTCCGTGAGACTTGCCTCAAGGATGCTGTACCAACCCTCTTGTACTATTATCATAGTGGCCAGAATCTGCCCATTGTGCTTGGCATTCACATAGCCAATCCTTTCCTCCGAATTCTCATTGAAGTCAACAACGATATCGAACGAGGCATCACCTTGTCCCATAGTAGTATTTAAAAGATTAATCCACTCACTCGCCTGAAGTTGCCAGGTTGTGTTTGAAGTCAACTCCAAGTGGTGTATGCCACCCGAATATGAAACGTACAACGTGTCGGGTTCGAAACCAACGAAAAGAGGTGTGTCGCCTGCCGCCTGATTGACCATTACTTCCTGGACCAAATCTCCCGATTTAACAATAACGTATGCCATTCTGGGTTCCAACAGCGTATTAGGGTTAACTCCTATCGTGACAGTGGCGTTCCCTGTTCCCGTCATAGGCGTAACGGTAAGCCAGTCATTACTTGCATCAATCGTCCAGACATCATCACATCCGATGGTCATGGACTGTTCGCCGCCTTCATTTCCAAACTGGAATGAAAGAGGAGAAACCTCCAAAAAATGCGGGTCGGGCAAGGCTTCCTGACTGATGCTTAAGATAGCTGTCATGTTACCACCCGAAGTGAAAACGACCGTAGTCTGGCGCTGGACATAATCAGGGTTTTCTCCTAAAGTCACACTGACTTCACCATTGCCTTGTCCTTCTGTTTTGCTCAGCGTAACCCAATCTACATCTACTGTAGCCGACCACGAATCTTCGGTAAAAACGAAGACTGACTTGGTCTCTCCTGCACTGACAAATTCAAGGTTTTTAGGCCTGACGTCAATGCTTAAAATCGGATCGACAGTCTGAATAACATGGACTTTATCACCATAATTGCTGTTTCCGAAAAACACGTCAGCTTCTCGTGAATCAGCCATCTCACCATCAATAGGCATGACTGTCAACGTGACTGTCGCATTATTGGAACCTTGAGTCACCGTACTTGAAATCCACTGAGGTAGGCCGACTTCCCAATCGACATTGGACGACACCGAGACAGTAAACTCACCGCCATTGCTGCCACATTGTATTACTTTGGGCGACACAGTTAAATAGTATTCCAAGGCATTTTGGGTCAAGGTCATAGTAGCCGCATTATCTTTGGTAATGGCTTTGATCTGTGCCGAACGGCTATCCTCCGTCGCATTGGCTTGGGCAGTAAGCGTCAACGTGGCATTGCCACTGCCCGACATGGGCGAAACGGTAAGCCACTCTGCAGTGGACTCGATAGTCCATTCGCCATTCGAGTTCAGCGCGACTTCAACTGAACCGCCCGCGGCTTCCATCTCTTGCGTGGCTACAGCAAAAGAAACATCAACGGGCTTACGGCAACCTACAATGGCAAATGCCACGGCTGCGACAAATAATAAGTACTTCAGATTTTTCATTGAAACTAATTATTATGATAAGAAAAAAGTAACTCTTTGTATTTGGTAACGCAAAAACAGATGGGTTAGTATGCCTAAGGCAAAAAAAGTGCGCCTGCACAAAGCAGACGCACCAAACTAACATGAAAAACTTATCTGGTATATTACTATAATCAGAAGATATCGGTTCTGTTGTCCTTAATCTTAGCCTGATTTCTCAATGCGTTGTAGACAGCACCACCGCCAACCTTGTTAGTGAATTGGCTGGTCTTCTCTCTGACAATATCCGAATAATTGGTAGTCTCAGCAGGCGCCGAGAATTTCACATTTTTGATAATGAAAGCACTGCTGTTTCCTGCAATGGGACCTGTCTCCTGACCTTCTTTCATGCCAAGGAGGGTACCAACAATGTCAGCTTCAACGCCAAAGTTGCCTAACACACGCGAGTCGATGGAGATATCAGAAACTGTAGTGGACTCGGCACCCAATTCTTTAATCATTCTGTCGACATCATTACCACAAGCTTTCATCTTCTCAACAGCAATCTCACCTTTCTTCTTATTGAGGATCTGGTATTTGGCCTGGTCGATGATAGCCTCCAAAGGAGCATAGCCTTCATGGACGACACCCGTCAAAGCAGCCACAACCAACATATTGTCGAGTTCGAAAATTTTCTCGGAAACATCGCCCTTCTTGATCTTTTCATCGAAAGCCCAACGCACAATCTCACGCGGGTTGTCAATACCAGCAATCTGATAGGTCGACTTATTCATTCTCGGCATGGTACGTTTGGTAAGGCCTTGCTCCTCGATAGCTTTATTGAATTGGTCGTAGGTTCTGTTCTCGGTGACGAACTTGTTGGCTTGGGCATAGATGTTTTGGTAGGTCTTCGTGCTCGAGGTGATTTCATGGGTCAGATAAGCAAGACGAGCCTTGGGTTGAGGTTCGGTCTTACCCGTAACCTTCACAACATGGTAACCAAAAGGCGTCTCCACAACACCCAGTGTACCCACAGGGTTATTCAAAACATAAGAATTGAATTCAGGAACCATCTGTCCATCGAGGAACCAGTCGAGGTCGCCACCTTTTTCCTTGGTGGCATCGGTGTTGAACTCGGCAGCCAACTCGGCAAACAGTTCATCGTTGTTCTTGGCAGCTTTCAGCTGAGCCAGCAACTCATTGGCTTTGGCTTCGGCTTGCTCTTTAGTAGTGATGGTATCTTGACTACCATAAGCACCTTTGTAGCCAATCAAGATGTGGCTGGCCTTAAGTGAGTCAGGGCGGTTCTGCATATCAACAATACGGACGAGATTGAAAGCGTCTCCGTCTTCGTAAGGTCCATAAACGTAACCCACACCATTGCCACTGTCGAAGACAGCCTTTTCGACTTGTTCAGGAACGTCTTTACGACCCACCCAAGTGCTGTCGTAACGCTTGTCGGAATTGGCATTCACGAAGCTGACCACATTTTCAATAGCGGTAAATTCGGGCTTCATGTCTTGCACAAACTTCAGGGCTTCCTGACGGTCTTCCAATGACGGTTTAATCTCGAAAACGACGTATTCAATGTCGCGTCTTTCATCTGTCTCATAACGGTACTTATTCTCCTCATAGAAAGCTCTGTTGTCGGCATCAGTAACGGTCACCGTTGAATCCGGGATAGTTGTATAACGCAAAGCGACGACATCGGCAGAAGCCTTCATGTTTTTGTTCTCATAATACTTCTTGGCCAGAGCTGTGGGAAGGAAGTAGGAAGCCTTCACCAAGTTGTCGAACTTCGTCTCCAGACGATTCTGCTTCAAAGCCTTCTCGAAATCAATCCAGCGGTTGTAATACTCGGCCGGAAGGTCGCTCAAGTTTTGGAGATATTGGACCACGCGCTGCTGGTCAAAACCATTAGCATCGCTGAAGCTCTGCTTAATCCATTCATGCGGGTTTTCGCCCGTCATTTGATCCATAAGTTCCTCACTGGTGATGCCGATACCTGCCGCATCGTACTCTTTGGTCATGAGGTTTTCCTTGATCATCTCTTCTAACGTGTTATTATAAACACTATAGGTCTCTGCTGAAGAGAGATTGTTGTTGTTTGTTGAAGACTTTCTGTTTTCAAGATTCTTCTCCTTGAGCTGTTCATAGTCCCTGATGGAAATCTTTTCGCCATCAACGACCGCCACCGACGGGCCAGTGTTTCTTCCCTGACTCTGGAAAAGGTCTTGTAAGACAAACGCTAACAATGCGATACCGATGATTGCAATCAACAATCCTGAGCGTCTTCTGATTTTTTCAATTGCTGCCATAATTCTATTTTTCTATTACTATTAAACTTCAATTTTGAGCGTGCAAATTTAGTAAAGATTTCAACTCGCAGGGACAAATGTTTGATTTTTATTTTTCAAACACCTTATTTTCGGCGTATTCGTTCTATAAAATATTAAAAATCAATTATTTATTTTGAATTTGTAATTCCACTTCATCCAATTTCATGTGGGATGCCTTAAGGATTTTTATCTTATAATTGCCGATTTCGAGCACCTCACCCTGCTCGGGAATGCTCTCACAATAATGCAAAATCATGCCTGCCAAGGTCTCATAATCGTCTGAAACGGGAAGGTCAAGTTTGTAAATGTCGTTGAGATAGTCGATTTCAAGGCGTGCCGAAAAGACAAAAGTGTTGTCGTCAACCACTTTCTCAACCTCTTCCTCCACATCGTATTCGTCGTCAATCTCGCCGAAAATCTCCTCCACCACATCCTCCATGGTGACAATCCCAGCGGTACCGCCAAACTCATCCACGACTGCCGCAATGCCTTGACGTTTTTGGATGAAATGTTTCAGCAAACGGTCGGCCGTATAGGTCTCAGGGAAGAAATCGATGCGACGCACCAAATCCGACAAGGCCACTTCCTTGTGACCAGCTATGGCGCGTACCACATCGTTGAGGTGCACATAACCCACGATGTCGTCGATGCTCTCGCCAACCACGATAAGTTTGGAATGCTTGGTTTCCTCGAATCGTGCTTTCACAGCCTCGATGCTGTCGGTCAGCTTCACGGACTCGATTTCGTTGCGGGGTCCCATACACTCGCGCAGCTTCACTGAGCGGAATTCCATCACGTTTTGGAACAACTGTATTTCCTGCTGCATGTCCTCGTCGGCTTCCGTCGGGTCGGCATATTCCGCAATGAAATCATTCAAGTCAACCGTGCTAAACTTGTATTCCTCGCTATCCACGTTCTGCCGTAGCACACGGCGAATGATGAACTCAGAAATGAAAGTGTAAAACAGGGTCAGAGGATAAAACAGGCAGTAGCATACAAACGTCGGTAAAGCAAAAAACGAAAGGATACCATTGGGGTTGAGACGAAACAGCATCTTGGGCAAAAACTCGCCAACCAACAGCACAAGCAAGGTCGTTAGAATGGTCTTCACCAGCAACACCATGAAATCGTTATCCAACGAAATGGCTTGCAGCCAATGATTCACGGGATCGTCAAGCAGTTGGGCCATGCTCATGCCATAAATGATAAGCGCAATATTATTGCCCAAAAGCAACGACGTGATAAACCTCGACTGGTCTTTGAAAAAAAGGCTGATAATCTTGGCAGAGAATGTCTTTTTTGTCAACTCCACCTCAAGTTGAAGCCGATTAATACTATTAAAGGCAATCTCCAAACCTGAGCAGAGGGCGGAGAAAAACAAGGTGACGGCAACAATAATCCAACTGTTCATGGCTCAATCCTCCTCATCGATGTCAAGCTCGGCACTGCCATAATACATGGTGTATTCCGAAAAATCCTCACGCGCCACCAAGCTGTCAGCTTCAATCTGTTTGTCGGGGGTAACGATTTTCACATGCGAACGGGTATAAATCATTTTTGAGTCACGGTACCAGAAAAGCTGGTCGGAATACATGGTCTCGCTGCTACCATAGTTTTGCACGATTACATTCCCTCGTGCCTCAATCAAGCCTGTTTTTCCATAGCTCTTACCATAATCGGCGTGGAGTTCCGTCGACTTCTCCCGATTGTTGTACATATACACATCAAAGCCCAAGGGGAATTCCATAATGTCTTCTTTGCTTTCCATGCGCACCATACGCGGCGTGCGGAGTTCAAGGTTAACCACGCCCGAGTCGCTGCGATAGAAAACCACGCTATCAGCTATGATGCCCGACAACGTGTCGTCAGATCCCATGGCCTGCACAATGGCATCGGGGTTTGAACACGAAAACAACATCACAGCCACAAAGGCTGTGATGTTGAATATGATTCCTATTTTCAGGATGCGTTCCAATTATTTCTTGGCTCTGATGGTGGTCGATTCACCAATCCAACCACCCACCTGGAAGCTCTGTCCCTCGCTGTAGTCGTTGAAGAAGATGGTCTCCATCGACGGGAAGGCAGCCGAGTAGGAGCGGATTAAGCTATTGGCCCTGTCGTTAATGGAAGGATCAATGGACTTGGCCTTGATGCACTTGTCGACAGCAGCCCAGAACACGGCCTTGCTTTCGATTTCACCGCTGAACTGCTTGGAGCTTTCAGCATAAAGCATGGCGATGAGGAGGTAAGGCTCGCCGTTGGTCGGGTCAACCTGAGCGGCTCTTCTGAAGATATCGCGAGCGCGGGAGAGGCTACCCATGTTCTGGTAACACATGCCCAAGTTACGGTAGGCACGATACTTACGGTCGTTGTTCTCGGTCTTTGTGGCTTGCTCGAAGAAAGTGGCAGCATCACTGTACTTCTTGTCCTTGAAGAACTTGACACCTAAGCTGTAGGATGCCTCGGGGCTGGGTTCCAGTTCGTTGAGTTTGACAGCAGCATCCAAGAAGAGTTTCGAGTCGGTGCAGTCCTTCTTATCGAGGATGGTAGTGATGCGCTTGAGCAGCGTCACGTCGTCGGGCGTCTCAGCCATCTTGGCGCTGAACACCTTGATCAGGTCTTCGCAGGAGGCGAAGGGCTGGAACAGGTTGTCGAGGTTGTTCTTCACACCCTTGTTGATGTTGATGTTCTTCTCGTTCTTCTCCAACTGCTTATCGAAGCCGGCAACAGCATCAGCATCGCCAGCCGCCTCAGCCTCTTCTTTGGCAGTCTGCAGTTCCGTTTCGGTCTCAGCCAAGGCACCGATGTTGTTGTCAAGCACCTCGGAAAGTTCCTGATAGACATTGATGATGGTCATCTTTTCGGCCTTGTTGTTGTTCACCATGTCGATGGTGGCCTTGAAGTAGGCGTCGATGTAGGCACCCTGCAGCTGCGAGGGGTCGAGGGCGACGGCGTCTTTCAAAACATTGTAGGCCTCTTCGTAACGGTTTTTGTTATAAGTGTAGATGAGGAGACCCTTACGGCCCATAATGTTGGCCACCTGCGAGGCACCCGTCTTCGGATCAACCGGGAAATACTGGGCTCTTGTGTCCATCAACAGGCAGAGCGTGTCGATGTAAGCGTCTTTGTCCTTCGGGTTAGTACGGATGAAGTATTCCATAATCTTCTCACCGTTCGTGTAGACAAACTGACTTGCACGCGGGCACTTGAGGAACACTTCTCTCCATGCATTGACCATCTCCATGCTGATGGATTCGGGCGCATACTTGGCCGCTTCCCATTGCTTGAAGTACTCGCGGTACATTGAGAGGTTGGTCACGCAGGCCACGCTGTCTTCTCCGTGACCATACTTAGAATCCTGAGCCGAAACGCTCATTGCCATTCCAATCATGACGGCAATCATCAAAAATCTTTTCATTTTCATTTTGTCTTATTTTTATTGTTTGACTTGTTTGTCGCTTTCTCAAATATCATTCCAAAAAAATGAGCAAAAGGTGTTTAATTGTATTTGCGCTTCATGAACCAGCGCTCGAACACCGAAACGCCCACACTCAGTTTGGCATATTGCTCTTGTATCAGCCCACCTTCACGGGTGCCATATTGCCCCACCTCCAATGCCATGTTGACCTTTGAAAAGGTTCTAGGTAAGGGTAGCGACATTCCTACTGTCACCCCTACCTTATTAATACTATGGCTCACGCCGTCGTTACCCTCAAGGTTGATGAATCCATTCTCGTAGAAACCGCCCAAACGGTAGGTGACGCGCGAGAAATAGCCCGAAATGGTGGTATGCTTCGGCGTGAATTCAGCACCAGCCGAGACCGACCAAGCATCCTGCAGCACATCGTTGGCACCTTCGCGGGCAAACTTCGACCATTGCATCCAGTTGAAATCAGCACCTAGAGCCCAGTTTTCGCCATTCTGCAAGGCTACACCAAAGCCAATGCCCTGGGGCATGGTGATCTTGGTCGAGCCCGAAGAACTATAGACAGTATCAATGATGTACTCCACTTCGGTATCCATATCCTCCTCAAAGGAACGGATGAATAGGGTCTGCTCGCCTTTCAGCTTTATTTTCTGGGTGTAGGTGAGACCCAAACTCAAACATAAATCCTTGGACAAATTGGTGTTGAAAAGCATGCCGTAGTCGAACATGAAAGAGCGAACCATCACATCGAGGCTGCGCCTTGAGCCAATATAATATATAGAGTCAGGGAAATAGAGGGAGGTTTCGGTCTTGGTGTTGCCAAACACATAATAGGCGTTGGCACCCAAAGCAAAATGTTTGCCAATCTTGAAGGCATTGCCCCAGAAAGCTTGATTGAAACCGCCCTTGCCCTTGAATCGGGTGACCGTGGAACCAACTTCAGGATCCACTTTGCTGACCAGCATGGTATAGCCCGAAGTGCTGTAGGGCTGCACACCCAAGGCCATCTTCCACCAAGATGTCAGGCCAAAGGCCATTGACACATAGTCGAAAGAAGCGTTGTTGGATTTCTCGGAAAGACTTGAGGTACTGAAGGTAGCTGTCTTGAAATAGAACCCGGCATCAAAGAGGAAAGCCAAGGAATCGATTTTGGCATACGCGGCAGGGTTCTCTCCATTAATCATGCCTCCACCAAACATGGCATTGGCCACGCCACCCATACCCTTCAACCTGACGTTCATCGACTTGTCTCTCACCTGCCCTACCCCAAACAAGGAATAAGGCGAATCGACGTCGGCCTGGGCGAAGGCATTAATGCCGAAAAACACCGTCAAGCTAACGAGCATTATGTATTTCATTAATGAAGTTCTCATATATAATGTCAGTGTTTAGAGCGTGCAAATATCCGATTTTTTAACTCGAAGCGCAAGTTTTTATTGTGATAATTATCATCGTCATCTATTATCTATCTGAATTTCAATCAGAAACATTTTTAAAAATAAAAAAAACTCATTTTTTGAAGATTTTTTCTTGCCAATAAGGAAATTTGTTGTAATTTTGCAGCCACAAAACGGAGGTACCGTAGCTCAGTTGGTAGA
>JAFWRA010000195.1 GCA_017508895.1 Bacteroidales bacterium | reverse complement strand
TGTTGTGATGAAAAGAGGTGCTGCCAGGTCGTTGCGCGATATTTTCCAAGTAAAA
This sequence comes from Bacteroidales bacterium, assembly GCA_017508895.1. Next base: position 3,595 of record JAFWRA010000195.1, on the reverse strand, counting down.
GGTGACACGCTGAAGGCCACCCAATATGCCCGTTATCAGGTGGAAAATCCAGCTCTTGAAGCGGAGAGCAACAGGCAAGTCTCGCAACTCAATGACCTGTTCCAGCAGCATTTGCAGTGGGAGCAAGAGCGAGCCGAGGCCGAAAGGCAGCAGGCGGCGAAGTTGCGGAGGAACAGGATGATCGTTGTGGTGAGCGTTCTTGTTGTGGTGGCGGCGCTGTTGGCTTGGCTGTTCTATAGGCGCAAGATGCAGCAGCAGCGCGACGAGGCAAGCCAACAGATGGAGGCCGAACGAGAGGCGCATCGGTTGGAGAAAGCCTCGATGTCGGGGAGGCTGAAGAAGAGCAACCAGGAGCTGCGCGAGCTAAAGAACCAGATGCGGCAACAAGTGGGCAACGGTGCGCCGAAACAGGAGGCGCAAGCGGTGTCGTTCAACGATGAGCCTATCTGCCGCCTCATCATGGAGCGGGTGAATGAAGGACAATTCAAGGCGCAGATGGATTGCAAGCTATACCAGGACTATGCCTTGGGGAAGGAACAGTTGACGGCGTTGCGGGAGGCTGCCGACCGACACTTCGGGCAGTTCACGAGCCGACTGGCCAAGGCCTATCCCGACCTCACCCGTGGCGACTTGGATTATTGCTGCCTGTATCTTTTAGGGCTTTCTGACGCTGATATTGCCGCTTTGATGCAGAAAGCCTATCCGACCGTGTCGCATCGTGCCCGAAAGATGAAGGCTATTTTTAAAAGTGAGTCACCTCTGCCTACAACACTTCTTGATTTTGCCAAGGAAACAAATGGTTAAAAATCAAGATATTGTGTAAAAATTGATACAAATTGATACATTGTTTTTCTTGACAGGTGTGGGGAAACGGCTGTAGTTTTGCCGAAAATTTCAAATCTAAATTTCAAAAATCTACAGTTATGAAAACGACAAAACTTTACACCCTGCTTGCGCTCCTGCTGATGGTGGGAGGGGCGACGATGCAAGCCATTGCCTATGATTTCCAGTCAGGAAATCTGTTGTACACAATTATCAGTACCGACCCTCCTTGTGCATGTCTTGACGGTCACATCGACGGGCAAGCCGCACAAGGCGAACTCGTCATTCCTGCATCGGTGGAGCATCAAGGTGTAAATTATGAGGTGAAATCCATCAAAAAAGAAGCATTTTGGAATTGTAGCGGTTTAACAGGAGAACTTGTTTTACCTGAATCAATAACCGAGATTGGTGAGATGGCTTTTGGTCGTTGCACTGGGTTTGTTGGAGAACTCCATCTGCCACATTCGTTGACCAAAGTCAAGTATGGAGCTTTTTTCGAGTGCAGCGGATTCACGGGAACGCTTACCATTCCAGATTCAGTGAACGAGTTGGGTGACACAGACGATATGTATTATTTCAATTTTTCGATATATCTTGGTGCTTTTATGGGTTGCTCAGGTTTCAACCGTTTGGTACTTCCAGAGTCTTTGAAGGTTATCGGGGTGGCATGTTTTGCCGATTGTACTAACTTGGCAGGCCAACTTGTATTGCCCGAAGGCTTGGAAAAAATCAAATATGGTGCCTTTGCTAATTGTGGCGGTTTTATGGGTGAACTTGTCATTCCAGATTCTGTGACGGAAATTGGCCTTACCGATAATGATTATTATCTATATGACTATGGAACTTTTATGAATTGCACGGGATTTACTAGATTGGTGCTTTCTGAGTCGTTAAGGATTGTTGGAATCTCAAGTTTTTCGGGTTGGAATCAGCAAGCTGGGGCACTCGTGATACCTGATAGTGTGAAAACGATTGCCCAAAACGCATTTTTTGAGAGCAGAGGCTTTACTGGCGCTTTGGAGTTAGGCAAATCCGTACAATTCATTGAAAATTCTGCGTTTTGTGGATGTAGTGGCTTAACAGGAACATTGACAATTCCGGAATCGGTAAGGGAAATCGATTTCCTTGCTTTTGCGGATTGCTCGGGTATAGAGAGCGTTATTCTTCCTGCTCGATATGTTTTTGAGAATGAATCCGACCAAGGTTACGGTGTCTTTAAAGGTTGCACGAGCCTTAAGGATATTGTGATTCCCGATGGTTGGGAAAAAACAGGAAGAGAGACTTTTACCGGTTGTTCCAATTTGGTTTCCGTTGTTCTTCCTGATGGACTGAAATATATTAATTCCGATTGTTTCAAAGACTGCATCAATCTTTCAGAAATCAATATGCCCAACGGGGTGATTAGCATAGGTAGTCAAGCTTTTTCTCATTGCGAGAGACTTGCCGAATTCGTTTTTCCCGAAAGCTTAGCGGAAATTGGAGCAGGAGCCTTCTCACATTGTACGAGTCTTACGGGCGATTTGGTTATTCCAGACTTTGTGGAGAGGATTCCGATTTACACCTTTGATTCTTGCATCGGTTACAACAATCTTGTCATTGGTGAATCAGTGAATTGGATTGCTGAGTCAGCTTTTGATAATACACAATTCGAGAAAATGATAATCAAGGCGACCATTCCACCAGAATTGAAACGCATGATGACTCCGAATGCATGGCATTTCCCTGTTGACATCCTCATCATTGTTCCATGCGGTACTCTTGATGCCTACCAAAACGCCGAAGGATGGAGCGAATTTACCAATATGCATGATAGTTTAACCGTAATTTTATCGGTGGTTTCAGCCGATGAAACTGCGGGAACGGTCAGGGTTTTAAAAGAGGCTACTTGTGAGGATAAAATGGTGCAAGTGGAGGCTATTCCCAATGAAGGCTGTTCGTTCTTGTATTGGGAAGTCAACGGCAATCAGGTTTCAACGGAGAATCCATATAGCTTTGAGCTTGAAGAGGACATTGAACTTGTTGCGCATTTTTCGGGAGTAGGATTGGAGGAAATAGAAGGGAGCGTTTCTGTCTATCCCAACCCTACCAAGGAAAAGGTGACGATAGATGGCATTGAGGTCGCCGAAGTGCAGGTTTACAATGCCATAGGGCAATTGGTGAAGACGGTGCGAAACTCAAACGAAATCAAAATCTCAGACTTGACGGAGGGCGTTTACCTGCTGCGGATTAGGGATGCAAAGGGAGTTTCGCAAACGGAGCGCATTACGGTAATAAGATAAGCCATGAAAAATTCGCCTTCATCCAAAATTCTCGTGGCAACAGTGGTTGCTTTGGCCGCCCTGCTGCTGGCGGGATGCCAGCAGAAGAAACACGAAGTGGGCACGATGCCTTCAGCCGAACAAGCGAAAGCCGAAGTGGACACCACAAAGGAAGACACGATAAAAGCTTTCTACGAGCGGATGATGCGGTGGAAAGTGCTACATGGGGGGATGAGCAGGTGGGAGAGTGATAAATAAAATGTTGTAATCTGGAATCGCAACGTGTTGTAAAACAAAGAAGTGACTTTGCAAAAGTTTGTAATGGCCTTTGAACTTGAAAAAACAGCGAAAAATTGCTATACTTTTGCATCATGAAATTCAAATCACCAAAAATATATGATATTAACGGAGATGAGACATCATTAATAGGTAGAGAATGTATAATATTTATATATGATAATATAAATGATCTCGCTATGTTCATAAACAGAAATAAAAATTTAAGTTCAATAATA
>JAFWRA010000194.1 GCA_017508895.1 Bacteroidales bacterium | reverse complement strand
GTCGGAAATCTGCGAGACAGCAGCTCTTACTCCACAGGAGCGCAACCGCTATGAGGAAAGCATCAAGGTTTATCGGGACAACCTTGCCATTGCGGAAAGAGCGGCAGAAGAAGGGAAAGCAGTTGGAAGGAAAGAAGGTGAAGAATTGGCAAAAATCGAAGTGGCCCGGAAAATGAAAGCCAACGGTTTTCTACCGAATGTCATCTCTGAAATGACCGGTCTTTCAGAAGAACAGATTGCCTCTCTGTGATTTTTCCACTGACACCTCAAACCCGATTATAAAAAGCGCGGCCTGTTTCTTTTCTAAGGGAAACAGGCCGCGCTTTTATTCTTCAGCATTTACACTTTTATCTCAGCGGGTTCTTGTCAGACTTATACCATTCGATGAAATTGGCTATACCCTCGTGGAGGTTAACCTTCGGTTTATAGCCGATTTCCTGCTCCAGACGCGTGGTGTCGGCATTGGTCATATAGACATCGCCGGGCTGCATGGGCTTCATGATTTTCTCTGCCGGCTGGCCCACGGCTGTCTCTATTTCGTTGATGAAATCCATGAGGCGCACGGGATTGCTGCAACCGATATTATATACGCGGAACGGCACATTGTTGGGGCATTCTTCTGCCACAGGGGGCTGATCGAGGCACTGGATGCTGCCAAAGGCGATGTCGTCGATATAGGTGAAATCGCGAATCATATCACCATTGTTAAAGACGTTGATGGGCCGGCCGTGAGTGATGGCATCGGCAAAAAGCATCGGCGCCATGTCGGGACGACCCCACGGGCCATAGACGGTGAAATAGCGCAGGCCGGTGGCCGGAATGCCATAGAGTTTGCTATAGCTGTGGGCCATCAATTCGTTGCTCTTCTTGCTGGCAGCGTATAGGCTGACGGGAGCATCGACCTTGTCTTCCTCGGAGAAGGGCGCCTTGGTGTTCAAGCCGTAAACAGAGCTTGAGGAGGCAAAGAGAAGATGCTTGACCGGATAATTGCGGCAACATTCAATGATGTTGAGAAATCCCACGAGATTGCTGGTCAGATAAGCGTAGGGATTGGTGATGGAATAGCGTACTCCAGCCTGTGCAGCAAGGTTGATGACCTTGTCGAAATGCTCTGAAGCAAAGAGATTGTCGAGCTGACTCTTGTCTTCAATGCCCATGCGTATGAACTTGAAGGCGGGGAACTTGCTGCTGGTGTATGGCGTGTTCCACTCAAAATCGCCGGCTGGTTTTTCTATGCCCAGTTCGGCCAGGCGTCCATGCTTGAGGCGAACGTCATAATAATCGTTGATGTTGTCAATGCCCACCACCTCGTCGCCACGCTGGGAGAGGAGAAAAGATATTTTTGAGCCGATAAATCCGGCTGCTCCTGTTACTAAAATTTTCATTTGAAAAGAAATAAATTATGTGAATGATAAGGGATTAGCCGTAGATTCTCTGAGCTTCCTCGTAACTGTCGAGTGAGCCTATGTCGAAACGTTTACCAGGCATGGGCCATGCGTGAAGGGTGGTGACATCGGTAAGATAATGTGCCAAATTGCCCGGGGCGTCGAATCCGCACCCATGGTTCATGCAGTCGCGGATGAGGGGAAGGTCGCTGCGTTTGTAGATGTAAAATGGCGGCACGGCCCAGTTGGACACGGGTTTCTCCGGTTTTTCCTGCATTTCAAGCACACGCATTTGCCCGTCAACGGCAATCACGCCAGTGCGTTGCAATTTCCTAAGTTCCGGCTCGTGGTGGCACATAATGACAGAAGTGTCCTTTTGGTGGAAATAATCTACAAAGCCCTGCAACGAAAAGTCGAGGATATTGTCGGCAGCAAGTACCATGATGTCATCGTCCACAAGTTGTTGTCCTTCAACAGGATGGCCGTCGGCATCGCCAGTGATGGCAAGCAACAAGTCGCGCACGGCACCAAGGCGGGTGTCGTTGGTTTCGGTACCGTCGTCGATGACACGGACGGGGTGACGATAAGACACTTGGTGCGTCCACTCTTCAAAGATATGGGCAAACTTATGGTTGGTAACGACAACATGTTCGTCGATGTCGTCAATCTGGTCTATATCGTCGAGCATGCGCTCGAGGATGGACTTCTCTCCCACCTTGAGCAAAGGTTTGGGAAAATTCTCCGTCAAAGGATAAAGACGGGTGGCATAACCTGCGGCAATGATAATATTCTTCATATATGGAATAAAAAAAGCCGCACCAACGCCAGTTGCAAGTGCTAAAGCACTGCAACGAACGTCGGTGCGGCGGGTTATTGAATGGTAGGCATATTATTCTACAAGAAATCTACGCCGTTACAAGGATTGCAGAAGAAGAGTTCGAAAGAGTCTTTATACTGAGGAAACTCGCGAAGATATTCGGTTGTAACCTTCTCGCGGATAGCGTCTTCCTTGGCAGGGTCCACAAGGGCGATGCACGCCCCTTTGAAACCGGCTCCGCTGAAACGTCCGCCAAAGACGCCGTCGGTTTGACGAAGAATCTTATAAAGGGCTATCAGCTCGGGAGAACCACACTCGTAATTGTTCATGCTGCTTTCACAACTTTCAAACACATACTGGCCGAATTTCTTGATGTCACCCTCTTTCCATGCCTTCACGCCGTCTTCCACACGGTCGCACTCCGTATAGAAGTGACGGGCACGCTTGGCAAAACGCGCCGGCATTTTGTCCTGATATTTCAGGAACACTTCCTCGTCGATGTCGCGAAGACGGGTGTCCTGAAGTTCTTTCAACGGAATGTCTTCGTATGCCTGCATAATCCAGGCGGCCGTCTTACATTCCGACACGCGGAGGTTGTAGTCGGTGCCTGTAAGTTTACGGGTAACACCACTGAAGAAAATACCAAGTTTGAAAGGCAGGGGCTTTTTACCGTCGCCAAAGGGAAGGAGCTGATACTCTGAAGTCTTGGTGTCGAGAAAGAGAAGTTTGTCCGACTCGCACAAAACCACGCAGGCCTGGTCAAGAATGCCATTGTTGAGGCCGACGTATTCGCGCTCTGCCTTGGAGGCATACTTGATGATTTGCATGCGGTCAAGGTTCAAGTTGTTCACCTTGCTCATGGCCATGACAAAGCCGCAGAGCAGCGCGGCCGACGATGACAGTCCGCCAATAGGCATTGAACCCTGCACGATGCCGCGGATGCCTTTCTTTAACTGGAAATCTCCCTGCAAGGCCCATACGGCTCCACGAAGGTAGTCGCCCCAGTTGTTTTGCTTCTCGTCAATAGGGCGCTGAACGTTGAATGTCATCAGTCCCTCGAAAGAAAGGGATGCCATCTCAACTTTCCCGGTACTGGTTTCTGAAAACAGGAATTCAATGCCGCTGTCGAAAGCAAAGCCCGACACCAAGCCATGCTGGTGGTCCACATGGGCACCTAACGGGCAGATTCTATAGGGGGAGAACAACTGATAGAGCGCATCGCCCTTGCCGAAGAAGGTTCTGTACGCCTGGAACAAATCTCTCATCATAGTGGAAATCAATATAAACTGGTTTGATAATCAAATAAATAATCGGCCTGGCTCAAGGTGGGATGGCGCTTGTCTTTCTCGCTCAAAAGGACCTGCGATGCTGGAATATGCCAGTCTATGGCCAGTTCGGGGTCATCCCAGGCAATGGCACCTTCGCTTTGCGGACAATACAAATTATCGCACTTATACTGGAAAACAGCCGATTCGCTCAAGACGCTGAAACCATGGGCAAAGCCGCGGGGTATGAAAAACATGCGGTGATTGTCTTCTGTAAGTTCCACCGACACATATTTGCCAAATGTGGGCGAGCCCTTACGAATATCAACAGCCACGTCGAGCACTTTTCCCTTTACCACTCTTACGAGTTTGCTCTGGCTATGTTCACCTTTTTGAAAATGAAGTCCACGGAGCACTCCGTAAGATGAACAACTTTCATTGTCCTGAACAAAACGCACAGGCATCACCTTTTGGTCAAACTCCTTTTGGTTATAGGATTCAAAGAAATAGCCTCGGGCATCACCAAACACTTGTGGCTCTATGATATAAACACCAGGAATAGCAGTTTCTATGACATTCATGTGCTAAAAATCTAAGTTTTCTTTTCCCGTGCGTTCTATCTCATCAATAATTTTCAGAAGGTATTGGCCATATTGGTTCTTCAACATAGGCTGTGCTATTTCGCGCAACTTCTGCTCTGTTATCCAACCCTTTCTATAAGCAATGCCTTCCAAGCAAGCAATTTTCAGTCCCTGGCGCTTTTCTATCACCTCAACAAACGTGCTGGCCTCGGCCAAGCTGTCATGGGTGCCTGTGTCGAGCCAAGCAAATCCGCGACCAAAAGTCTGCACCTTCAATTCGTGATCCTTCAGGAACTCCTGATTGACAGTAGTGATTTCAAGTTCACCACGGGCAGAGGGCTTAATGGACTTTGCGATATTGACAACTTTGTTAGGATAAAAATACAAACCTACGACGGCGTAGTTGCTTTTGGGATTTTTCGGTTTTTCTTCAATGGAAAGGCAATTTCCGTCTTTGTCGAACTCAGCCACTCCGTAACGTTCGGGGTCGCTCACCCAATAACCGAAAACGGTGGCCTTAGCGTTTTGTTCGGCATCTTTCACCGCCTGATTTAACAAAGCCGAAAGGCCTGCACCATGGAATATATTGTCACCCAGCACAAGACATGCGGCATCGTTGCCGATGAACTCTTCGCCAATAATAAATGCCTGTGCCAGACCGTCGGGAGAAGGTTGTTCGGCATACTCAAAATGCACGCCGAAATTGCTGCCATCACCCAGCAGACGCTTGAAACCAGGAAGGTCGTCGGGTGTTGAAATCACCAATATCTCGCGGATGCCAGCAAGCATCAGCACCGATATCGGATAATAAATCATCGGTTTGTCAAAAATAGGTATCAGCTGCTTGCTGATGCCCTTGGTTATGGGATAGAGGCGCGTGCCGCTACCTCCCGCTAAAACAACGCCTTTCATAAAGAATTATTTAAATTGCGAGTTGCTTTTCTCAACCAGAAGAAGTAAGTCCTTCAGGGTTTTCTTACTAATCTTAGAGTTCAAATAATATTTGACAAATCCTATGCTGTGGGTGTCGGTTCCGCAAAGCTCATAAAAGCCTTTGTCGAGAAGCATTTCTGCTTTTTTCTTCACTTCTTCACCATAAGCTCCCACCAGCGAAGGAACGTTCAACTGGAATATCACCCTCCTGTCTTTCATTTTTTTATAATCCCCGATGTTCATATAGTTGTAACGCTCGGGGTGAGCCAAAACGGGATAAAACCCTTTGGACATGACATTTCCAATAATCTCGTCCATGTCGTAGGGAGGATTAAAATAAGATGTTTCAACCAAAAGGGTGGAAACGTCATTACCCAAAGGCAACACCCTTCCTCCTTCCAATCGCTTGGAAAACAAGTTGTCCATCATGTTTTCAGCAGAAAGGCGCAACTGTATCTGCCCTGTATATTGGCTTTTTAGCTTTTCAAAAGCCTTCTTCAGGTTTTCGGGATTATTGGGAATATCTTCCATAATGTGTGGAGTCAGCCACACAGTGCTGACTCCAACTTTTTCCCATGTATCCAAGATTTCAAGCGTTTCATTCAACTTCTGCACACCGTCGTCAACGCCAGGCAACAGATGGCAATGAAAATCGTTGAACCCCTGGAATAATTCCGTGTCTTTTAATAGGATGTTGCTATTTCCAAAAAGCCACATAAGCGTAGGTTTTAGCCTTCTTTCGTATAACTTCCATAGCCTTTGCTGCCGTAGCCGTAGCCGTAACCGTAGCCGTAGCCGTGGCGGTGGTAACCATACCTGCCTCGGATAACTTCTGTTCCATTGAGCAAGATGGCCATGTTCTTCAGTTTCTTGCTTGTATAATATTCCTCCACAACAGGAATCATATCCTTATCGAGCAGTCCGTTACGCACAATGAAGAGCGTCATGTCTGCCAGTCCGGCAATGATTGAAGTATCGGCAACGATGTCCACCGGTGCACAGTCAAGGAAGATGTAGTCATATTCCTCGCGAAGTTCAGCTATCAACTGTTCCAGTTTGCCATTCGACAACAATTCAGCCGGGTTCGGGGGCGTAGTTCCGCACGGCAGGATGTCGAGTTGCGGACATTCCTCACTATGCACGATGAGCGACTTCCAATCGGAATCCTGTCCCGAGAGGAGCGATGCCACGCCTTTACCCTTCGAAGAAATGCTCAGGTAGCGGGCAAGAGAAGCCTTTCTAAGGTCAAGGTCAATCACAATGGTCTTCTTGTCCTTGATGGCAAACGACGAAGCCACATTGATGGTCATGAAGGTCTTACCACTGCCCACATTGAACGATGTAACCATGAACACCTTGGCATCTTCGTAGCTGTTGGCCATGAATTCGAGGTTGGTTCTTACAACGCGGAATGCCTCGTTAATCATATTACGTTTCTTAGGCTGCACGAGAATCTTCTTCTCGGCATCGGCACGCTGCTTCTTATCGCCATAGAGCGGAATCTCACCAACGTAAGGCACAGTGAGCGTTTCAAGGTCTTTCTTGCCTCTGATCTTGGTATTGGTTGTCTCCCTGATGTAGAAGAATGCTGCGGGCAGTCCCAATCCAAACAACAAGGCCATCATCATGATTCTCCTTTTCTTGGGCGATGCCGGTTTGCTGTCACCCATAGGAGGCGTGATGATACGGGTATTATAAGCTGTGAAAGCCTGTGAAAGCTGATTTTCCTCACGTTTCTGGAGCAGGAAGATATAGAGTGCCTCTTTCACTTTCTGCTGTCTTTCCACCGAAAGGAGGTGCTTGGCCTGTGTGGGGCTGGAAGCGATCTGTGCGTTGTTCTCACTTTCGTGTCCCTGAACGCCCTTGATTTGAATCTTCAGCTGGTTAAGCACATTGTCAATGGTTGACGAGATAGAGTTGCGCAACGAATTAATTTGTGTGTCAAGATCGGCCACCAACGGGTTCGACTCACTACTATTGGCCACCAAGTTGTTACGCTGCAACTGCAATGCATTGTAGTTAGAAATAAGCGATTCCAACCCAGGATTTTGGGGAATAAGCCCTGCGGGCATGGTCTGATTGCGCTTGGAGGCATCGCGCACATAGTCGCGAATGTAGTTCACCATGTACATCTGGTTGTTCAAATCTACCAACCTTGCACTGGCCTCGCTCGAACTTCTCATGCTGAGTCTTGTAGATTCCACAATGTCAGGAATAAGGTTGCGGCTCTTGTACGACGAGATG
>JAFWRA010000193.1 GCA_017508895.1 Bacteroidales bacterium | reverse complement strand
TTAAGAATGCAGAATGGAGGGCGAAGCCAAGTGCAAATTCGCGCCATTCTGCATTCTGTTTAATTCAGCATTCAAGATTCAAAGATTCAAGATTCTACATTCTGCATTCTACATTCTGCATTCTACATTCTACATTCTACATTCTACATTCAGTCTTACTCTTTAATTTCCACGTAAAACACCGTAGGATCGTCGTCTTCGCAGAACGACTCATCCGTATAGTATTGTCCGGGTTTGTTGTCGTCTTGGAAGAGGATGAGCGTCACTTTCTTGAAGGGGATGGGCTGGCCGTTTTTGCTGTAACGTTCGATGTCGGCTTCGGTGAGACCTTCCATACGCATCATCTTGAGCATCATGGCGAGGTCGAGGTTGACGTTGAGTAGCTCTTGCTTCCATTCGATGCTGATGACAGCTGTGGTGTAGAGCTTAAAGTTTTTGACTTCTATCTTTTTCATTTTAGTGTTTTTGGCCTATGGCTTATGGCCTTTAGCCTATGGCTTGCTTCCACGAAAATAATAATGATTCTACTTCTAGTGGAAGCAAGCCATCTGCCATCTGCCATTGGCCATCGGCAATTAATCGCTGCGAAATTCCGAAAAAAAACCGAATTTTAAAGATTTTGCACGAAAATTGTAGCCGTTTGCCCCAAATTTTATAATTTTGCTCAACCAATAAAAGAATAAAGAAATGCGTAAGACTTTAATTATCATTGCAATGGCATTGTTTTCCATGCCTATGTTCTCACAAACTATCGAAACAGTGGACGTTTCGAAAGCCAAGGACGGCAAGTTCACGGCTACTTCATACGAATGCACCATTGAGGGCACAGTCTTGAATGGCCAGAAAGTTGGCACATGGATAGAGTATTTCAACAGCAACACATACCTTCCCAAGAAAATCGTGAATTACGTGAACGGTAAGATGGAAGGCGTCTATGTGGAAATCGACAAGACGGGTTCGCTCACGAAAAAGGCTGAGTATAAGAACGGCGAACTGAACGGACAGGTGAGCGAATGGTATCGTGGCGGACGTCTCTCCAAATTGAACACCTACAAGAACGGCAAACTCGATGGCAACCAGATTCTCTGCTACGAGAAGGGCGGCAACTTGGAAGTGTCGGAGTATAAGGATGACCTCCGCGATGGCTTGACCACCTGGTTCTATGAAGACGGTCAGAAGAAGATGACCATCCAGTACACAAAGGGTCAGTTCAACGGTCGTCAGGAGAGCTTCTATCCCGATGGCTCCTTGAAGAGTGAGGCGGTCTATAAGAATGGTGAGTTGCAAGGCAAGAAGAAGACATACGCCGAGAAAGAGAAACCTATGCAGGAGGTCAAAGAGAAGGACATGCCGAAAGAAAAGACCCCTGTAAAAGGGAGGCCGATGGAAATGCCAGCGGGAAGGGCCAAGGAAAAAAAAGGCTAACCAAATAATTCCTAATATAACACAGCCATAATCTATAAAGGCAGGACATCCGAAGACTTGTTGGGTTTTCGGATGTTTTTTATGCCTTTTTTCCGTAATTTTGCCGCGGTTTTATGGCAATGAAGCATGTCGTCAGAAATATTGTCGTTTTTCTGCTGAGTATGGTGTTTTCTGAGCTCTGCGCGCAGGACACCATCGTGTTGCAATCCGTTGAGGTGACGGCGGATAAGTATAATATCGAGGCGTTGAAGCCCTTGGTGGCGAGGAAACTCGATACCCTTGTGCTGCAGTCAAAGAGCACTTCCAGCCTCTCGGATTTACTCATCCAGCACAGTCCGGTGTTCATCAAGACTTACGGCCCGGGAGGCACTTCCACGGCTTCGTTTCGTGGCACGACAGCCAGCCACACCCTCGTGCTTTGGAACGGCTTTCAACTCAACGCACCCTCGCTCGGCCAAGTGGATTTCAGCACCATCCCCGTGTTTCTGGCCGATGATGTCAGCCTCAACTGGGGCAGCGGCACTTCCAACAACAGCGGTGGCTTGGGCGGTACCGTCAACATCGACAACACCCACCACTTTGGCGACGGTTTCCTGCTCGACCTGAAGCAGACCTACGGCAGCTTCAACACTTTGGGGAGTTTCGTCACGGTGGGCAACTATGGCAGGAAGTTCTCCTTCCGTGTGAAGGCCTACCGCAACTCGTCGGACAACGATTTCGAATACGAGAACCTGGCCACGATACCGCACCAAAAGATGAAACAACGCAACGCCGATTTCGTTGACTATGGTGTGATGCCCGAGATGAGCGTGATGTTGGGCAACAATGTGATTTCCGTGTCATCGTGGAACCAATGGAACAACCGCAACCTGCCGCCCATCATGCCCAATGTGTTCAACGTCAACTCGGAGGAGTGGACACGCGACAACTTCTCGCGCAACTTCGTCTCTTTCAAGACCTATTGGGAAACAGGTAGCCTGCAGCTGAAGTCGGCGGCATTCGTGGAGAACCAGCGGTATTTTTTGTTGACTCGTAACCCTGTCACCGACGACACCGTCACCTTTATTAATTCCGAGAACCACGCCTTGGTACTGCATCAGATTGCCAACCTGGACCAACAGCTCTACAAGAGCTGGAACCTGAAAGCCAAGCTGCAGTGGGACAACGAACAGGTGAGGAGCAACAATTACGAAGGCGAGAAACGGCGTAACGTGGTGTCGGCCTATGCTGCCCTCAACGGCGAGCCCTTCAATTGTGCCAACCTCAACCTCACTGCCCGCTTCGACTGGACCGATGGCAAGGCCATGGGCTTGTTCCCGACGGCCACCTTCTCGTACCAACTGCCTTTCTACAAGGCCGTGAGCTTCACCTTGGGCTACAGCCACAACTACCGCAATCCCACTTTGAACGACCTCTATTGGTATCCTGGCGGCAACCCCGACCTCCTGCCCGAGAATGGCCGCACCGTCGACTTGGCTGTGAAATACGGTCTACAAAAAGGGCCTTTCAAGCTTGACCTGCGCACAGGCGGCTACTTCTCCAACGTGAAAAACTGGATCCAATGGATGCCGACCTCGTATCGTTTCTGGGTGCCTGAAAACGTGGCCAAGGTCTATGCACGCGGCATTGAGAACCACATCGACGCGGCCTTTGTTAAGGAAAACTGGAAGGTCACGTTGTCGGGCAACTACGTCTTCACCGTCACCACCGACGAGAGCGAGAAAGCCTACGCCCAAGGCACCAACGGCAAACAGCTCATCTACATTCCACGCCACCATGCCAATTTCTTCCTCAACACCCAGTGGAAGACCTGGAACCTGAGCTACACCGTTGAGATGACGGGTCGCCGCAGCACCTCTTATAATGAACAAGACTTTTTCGCCTACGACTTGCCTTCGTATGTGCTGCATCATGTCGCCCTCGGCAAACAGATTAAGAAGTTCCGCATCGAGTTGCGCTGCAACAACCTCACTGACAAGGACTACCAGAACGTGATTTGGAGGGCCATGCCGGGGAGGAGCTTTGAGGTGATGGGGGAGTTTAGGTTTTAGTTGTTCAGTTAGCAGCCCTGTCAACCTGACCTTTCTTGCCATGTTATTAGGATGCAAATGGGGACCTTATGGTTCATTGACGGGAAGCATTTCAATACAAGTCAGCGCATTATATATTGTTCGCTATCACCTTTACCCCTCGCTGAGGGGTCGGAAATGATAACGAATGATTTCCGAGTACTCGCTGAGGGGTCGAAAAAGGTAGTGAACCATTTTAAAAGTCCAAAATGTGGACAATTTGTCATGTTTTATCGTTTTTTACCACTCATTGAGGGGTTGGATTTCGAGTTGAGACAAAAAATAGCGCTGAAAATCGGACAAAAAGTCATGCGCGATGATTTTTACCCCCTCGCTGAGGGGTGGAAAGTCATAGCGAAGGATTTTTGGGTACTCGCCGAGGGGTAGAAAAAGGTAGTGAACGTTTTTTGGGGTACTCGCCGAGGGGTCGGGCGTCATTGCAAACGACTTTTGTCCCATTGCTTTGAAGTGTTTCTTGTTGGAGAGGAATTTTTTATGGCAACATTAGTAGTTACAACGAGTTTCGGAAAAAGTTTGTATTTTTGTAAATTTATTTACACAAGAATACAATCCAATATGATAACAGGCGAAATCAAAAACCGTATAGATTCTATTTGGGATACCTTTTGGACGGGTGGCATCACCAATTCCGTGACCGTTTTGGAGCAGATGACCTACCTCTTTTTCATGAAGATGCTTGATGATGCGCAACGCACCAAGGAAGCCAATGCCAACGTGATGGGTGTCAAGGTGAAAGACCCCGTTTTCAAGGAAGGCAATTGGCATAACCCCGAAACCGACAGGGATGTGCCATACAACGACCTTCGCTGGCACGTCTTCAAGAATATGGAAGCCGAGCAGATGTACCGCGTCATCAGCAAGGATGTGTTCATTTTTATCAAAAACCTGAACGAGGGCAGGGAGTCGGCTTACAGCAGATTCATGACTAACGCTACGTTTCTCATCCAAAGCCTGAGAACATTAGTGAAGATTGTGGAAGGTATCGACCACCTTGACATGAACAACCGCGACACGATGGGCGATGTGTATGAGTATGTTCTAGGCAAGATGGCGGCAAGCGGCAACAATGGTCAGTTCCGTACCCCACGACACATCATCCGCATGATGGTTGAACTGATGCAGCCCACATTGAAAGACACCATTTGCGACCCTGCCATGGGTAGTGCTGGATTCATTGTGGAATCGGCAAAGTATGTCCAAAGCCATTATAGTAAAGAATTGTTGAAAAAGGAGAATGCCGAGCATTACAAGAATGGCATGCTTCACGGTTTTGATACCGATGCCACCATGCTTCGTATCGGGGCAATGAACTTGATGCTGCATGGCGTTGACAATCCTGACATCCAATATCAAGACAGCC
>JAFWRA010000192.1 GCA_017508895.1 Bacteroidales bacterium | reverse complement strand
TGAAAACAATCAATGGAATGGCACGTTGACTGACGTTGCTCCTGGTCAGATGTACAAGATATGGATGGACCGCGGCCGCTCCATCACGATGGTAGGCACAACCACCAGCGGCGTCGAGTTCACCATCGCTCCAGGTAACAATTGGTTGGGCTGCCCCACCACAAGGAATGTCAGCCTTGCCGAACTGGATTTCGTCCCTACCGATGGTGACACCATCAGCTCGTCGACCCAAAGTGCCGTTTACCAAAACGGAGCCTGGACAGGCACCCTCACCACACTTCAACCTGGACATGGTTATATATATGTGTCGGTTGCGCAAGAGGACAAAACGCTGAGGTTTTGAACCATAATGCCTTGAGACTGAACTTTACCATATTGTTCTTATTGGTCAGCCTCATTAGCGTTGCCCAGATTCCCAACGGATACTACAACCAAGCCAACGATAAGACCGGCGACGCACTGAAAGTGGCCTTGCATGACATCATCAAGGGACACACAACGGTGTCGTACAGTAATCTGTGGGATGCCTTCTGGAGTACCGACAACAAAGGCGACGGCATTGTGTGGGACATGTATTCCGATGTCCCTGGTGGAACGCCGCCGTATACTTACCAATTGGGAGAAGGTCAATGCGGAGAATACAATTCTGAAGGCGATTGCTATAATCGCGAGCATTCGTGGCCAAAGAGCTGGTTTGGTAGCCAAACCACCCCTGAATGCGATTTGCATCACATATTCCCTACCGACGGATTTGTGAACGCCCAAAGAAGCAACTTTCCTTTTGGTGAAGTGCAGTCCGCATCCTGGACCTCACGGAACGGTTCGAAACTAGGTACTTGTAAGTCATCGTGGGGCTACTCAGGCACTGTGTTTGAGCCTATCGACGCCTACAAGGGCGACTTCGCCCGCGCCCTCATGTACATGAGCGTTCGTTACTACAGCGAAGACAGCAACTGGGGCAGCAGCGACATGACCAACAAGTCGGAAATCAAGCCTTGGGCTATGACTATGTTGCTGCGCTGGAGCGATGAGGACCCTGTTAGCCAGAAGGAAATCGACCGCAACAATGCTGTCTACGGCTACCAAAACAACCGCAACCCCTTCATCGACCATCCCGAATATGCTCGAATGATTTGGGATCCAGATTGGCAAGGTGGTGGTGGCAGCGGCGGTAACACAGGCAGTGGTGATTACGTGAAAATCACAACCGCACCAGCGGATTGGAGTGGGGAGTATCTGCTTGTGTATGAGAACAATGCTACATCGGGATATGTGTGGACGGGAGTGGATGCTGCAAACTGTTTTCAGGAGGCTACAATAACGGAGTATTCGATTGAGGATGACGGATTTGCAACCATCATCATTGCTCCAATGTCGGGTGGGTATTCTATCCGGATTAATGGTGGAACCAATGACGGAAAATATATCAATGGGCAGTCGGGAAGCAACACCATAAAATTTGGAACCACTGCTGCTTTGAACACCTTGGAATACGTGTCTGATTGGGTGAAAATCACCTCCAACACTTCCGTGATGAGATACAATACAGATGGGAATCGTTTTCGCTATTATAAATCAGGCACCTATACTCAACAGCAGCCCGTCCAGCTTTACAAGAAAACTGAGCCACAGACTGTTACGCAATCCATCAGCCTTGTCCAAGGTTGGAACTGGTGGGCACCGACGGTGGAAACGACCCTTGAGGCGCTGCAGGCGGCTCTTGGCGACACGCTTATGCAGATCAAGTCGCAGGGCGGAATACCTACCGAGCTTGTTCTCGGGCAGATGTACCGCATCCAGGCAAGTGCCTCATGCCAATTTACCTTGAGTGGTGTGCCAGCCACGGATGTGGAGGTCACCATCACGCAAGGCCGTAATTGGTTCGGTTATCCGCGTACGGAGTCGTTGTCCCTTGACGACCTCGATATCAGTCCTACGACAGGCGACAAGGTCGTCTCGCAGGATGGCGGTTTTGCTGTATACAACGGCACGGCGTGGAAAGGTACGCTCACGAGCCTCCAACCGGGCAAGGGGTATGTGTATGTTTCGGTGGCATCGCTCAACAAGACGATGTCGTTTGAATAGTGGATATTGCTCAAGCACCAGAAGCATAAAAATCAGGCACTTTTTGTCTTGTGAGTCAACTTTTTTTGTACCTTTGCGTGTTTATTTTTTAAGAAAATGAAATTTTTACGTTTTGTATGCCTTTTTTGTGCCGCTATCCTTGGCAGCACAGCCATGGCCCAGAGCCAAAGAGAACTCCAACAATTGATGCGCAACCGCGGTGAGTATTACTTCACCCTCAGCGTCGACGACCCCACCCAAATCCAGGAACTCAGCCGCATCTGTTCCGTCGATGGCACCGATGGTCGCAATGTGGTGGCCTATGCCAACCAGCAGGAATACGACAGACTCATCGCTTTGGGCTTCCAGCCCGAGTTGCAGACGCCGCCTTCGCTGCGCGCCAATGTCACCATGTGGAATGGCCAAGGCACTTATAACTGGGATAGCTATTTGACCTATGATCAATACGTTGCTATGATGCAAAGCTTTCCCGGGAAGGCCATTGAAGGTCGTGAATGCACTTTGTTCAGCCTTGGTACCCTTTCCACAAGTGCCCATCGCCAACTCCTGGGTGTCCGCATCAACAACGGAAACCCCGAAGGCAAGCCGAAGTTCCTTTATACTTCTACGATGCATGGCGATGAGATTACTGGTATGATTCTCATGCTGCGCCTTATTGACGAACTATGCACCAGCACCGATAGCCATATCGTCAACTTGGTGAACGATCTCGATATCTATATTATGCCTCTGACTAACCCCGACGGCACATACAAGGGTGGTAACAGCACTGTCAATAGTGCCCAACGTTATAATGGCAACAACATCGACTTGAACCGCAACTACAAAGACTACTACCAAGGTGCCCATCCCGACGGAAACAGCTATGAGGATGAGACCATTTGGACGATGGCCATGGGCGACGAGAACCTGTTCACCATGAGTGCCAACTATCACGGTGGGGCAGAGGTGATGAACTATCCATGGGATGCCGTTTACGACGACCATGCTGACAAGGATTGGTACGAATATGTTTGCACCGAATATGTGCAAATTGCCCGTCAGACTTATTCTTCATATATGAAAGACACTTATCAAGATGGTGTCACTAACGGTGCTGCTTGGTATGTCATCACGGGTAGTCGGCAGGACTACATGAATGCCTACGGGCAATGCCGCGAGGTGACTGTGGAATGCTCTACTACTAAAACCCCTAATGCATCTTCTCTTCCTAACTTTTGGAACTACAATCACAACAGCATGCTGGCCTTCATGGAGCAATGCCGTAATGGCGTTCATGGCGTGGTGCGTGACGCCGACACAGGCCAACCTATCGAAGGCGTGAAAGTGACTGTGCTCAACCACGACAGCGAGACTTCGTTTGTCACTACGCATTCAGTGGGTGATTTCCACCGACCCATTAAAGGTGGCAGCTATACTTTTGAATTTAGGAAGAGCGGGTATTGCACCGAAACCGTTGATGTCACCATAACAGACGGACAGCGTGTGGATCTCACCGTGAATCTTGGCCATTGCGAAGTGCAGACGGATTGCTATAATGCAGTGACTGGCATTGCCGCTGGCACATACATCATGGGTCATCTCGATGGCACTACCCTTTATATGCCAGGTCAGAACAGCTCAAACGTGACAAGCACTTCGGCCACTGTAGAACCTAACATCAACGGCTTCTCGGTAGAAGAAGGTACCACACTCCCTCAAGTCACTCTTACTGCCTATGGAAACAATGGACAGTATTATATTTCCTATAATGGCCGTTACCTTGCATTGTCCAGTAGTTGGTATAGTACCTCTCTTACTTGGAGTACTTCTAACAATGCTT
>JAFWRA010000191.1 GCA_017508895.1 Bacteroidales bacterium | reverse complement strand
GGTTGGCGCCAAGGACCAAGGTGCCCACGTCACCTATCTCGGCCCCACTGGCTCACAGATCGGCATCAAGGAATCGATGGCTGACACCGCCCGCGTGCTGGGTCGTATGTTCGACGGCATCGAGTACCGTGGCTTCGACCAGGCCACAGTCGAGGAACTGGCCAAATATGCCGGCGTCCCCGTGTGGAACGGTCTTACCGCCGAAGCTCACCCCACTCAGATTCTGGCCGACTTCCTCACCATTCAGGAGCATACCGATAAGCCCCTCAACCAGGTGAAGTTCGCTTATATCGGCGATGCCCGCTACAATATGGGCAACAGCCTGATGGTCGGTGGTGTGAAGATGGGTATGGACATCCGCATTATTGCCCCCAAGAAACTGCAGCCGGCCAAAGATCTTGTCAAGAAGTGCCAGGAAATCGCCAAGGAAACCGGTGCCAAGCTTACCGTCACCGACGACGTGGAGAAGGGCGTGAAGGGTCTTGACTTCATCTACACTGACATCTGGGTATCGATGGGCGAGCCCGACAGCGTGTGGAAAGAGCGCATCAATATGCTGATGCCCTATCAGGTCAACGCAGAACTGATGAAAAAGACAGGCAACCCCAAGTGCAAGTTCATGCACTGCCTTCCTTCGTATCACAATCTGGAGACCAAGGCCGGCCGCGACGTTTATGAGAAGTTCGGCTTGAACGGTATCGAGGTCACCGAGGATGTATTCGAAAGCGAGAACAGCATCGTCTTCGACGAGGCTGAGAACCGCATGCACACCATCAAGGCCGTTATGGTGGCCACGTTGGGCGACTAATCACAGTCCAAGTGCATCAAACAAAAAAGGGAACCCAATCGGGTTCCCTTTTTTATTGAATGACTTCAACGTCATTAATGATTCACAACCACGCGTTGGTTGGTGACGACACCATTGCTCTGGCGGATGTTGAAGAAATACACGCCATTGCTGTATTGGTTCAGGTTCACGTTGACGGTCTTGCTGTCGGCGTTAACCGTTTCGACCAAAGCGCCTAACATATTATAGACCATCACGCTCTCGATGTCGTTTTCAGCTTCGATGCGCACTTGGCTGTTGGCGGGGTTGGGGTAAACCTTGCACACGCTAGCTGCAACTTCCTCGACGCTCCAGGTGTTTTCCATGCCAGTAAGCATTTTGATGGAGGTCTTGTCATCACCATAGAGAGCGACCACGGCGACGGTATAGAAAGCGCCCAGTTCGCCAGCGAAGGTATAGCTCAAGTCGGAGATGTTCTCAGCGACTAACTCATTGTTGACATACACATTGTAGCCCGTAGGATTACCCATCGTCGGTGCATCCCAAGAGGCCACCATGGTATTCTCTTCGGCTTCCTCGTCTTGGATGAGGGTGAGGTTTTCGACGGCATAGGGGTGTTCTTCGGTGTATTCATAAGCAAAACGGCTGTTGAACATCTCCTTGGAGTCGTAGTTCTGCACCCAGATGGAGACTTCGAGGTCGCTCATCTCCTCGACGTGGGTTCCCGACATGTCTTGAGTGAACTCAAAATGCTGGGGCTCGCAAGTGACCAAATTGACCGTGGTGCCTTGTGCATCGGGCAACATCTTCATGAAGACGTGGTGGAACGAGGTCTCACCATTGCCACCAACGTTGTTGTGGGTTTCCTTTTCGTTCACGGAAACGAACACACGGGCGTCGGCATCGATGAAAGGAATGATATCGGCCTTGATATTGATGGTATTGCCTTCCACAACGAAGGAGCCTCTAATGTCAACGAAAGCGGTTCTTTCGGCATGTTGGTCGAAAACAGTTTGTTGAACGGCGGCATAGCCTTGGTCTTCACCATCGAGGAAGCATTGCGGAACAGCATTCACGCCGTAATAATCACGACGGGTGCCACCTTCGGCGGTATAGTACGGGTCACCATTGCCGGGCCAGTTCATCTGATACTTGGTGTAGGTAAAGCGGCCGGGATTGTTGTTGCAGAAGTTCAGCATTTGAGTGTTGACACTCACGCAGGGTCCGCAGGTCGACGATGAGAAGTGCTCGATCATCGGGATTCTTTCGGCGGTGCCGATAGCCGCAAAGACGGCTTTTTCAGCGGTGTTGTTGTCAAGCACATCGTCTTCCTGTCCGTTGACCAAGTTGATGCTGTAGGCCACATTGTAGGTACCAGGGCTCAACAGGGTCGTTGTGGGGAAGATCATCGTTTCGCTGCCCAGTGAGGGAATTTCGACCTCAAAGGTTTCGGTAATAGGTTCCATGCCCTCCACTTCGTAAGTGGCCTCGACAGAGGTTACCGTAGTGGCACCGAAGTTGAACACATTGATGCCAAACGCAGTCTCGCCGCTGCCGATGAAGTCGGGAAGTGTGGGCGAGGTGATGGCAAGGTCTAAGTTTTCGAGCGTGAAGACCATGATGTCATCAAAGTACCAGTCATTGATGTTGTAGCTGTTGCCATTGAAGAAGATGCAGAACTGCACATTGGCTTGACCCATGTCAGGGGTGCTGATTTCTTGGCTCACTGTCCATGAGTTGCTGGTGTTGTAGCCTTGGCTCCAGGCTTCGTTCCAAGTGGTGCCACCGTCAGATGTGGTAGCGATACCAATGATGTTGTTGCCTGTGTAGTTGTCTAAGGCATGCTTGAAGGAGAATACGAGGCTGTTGATGCCTGTGAGGTCCACGGCAGGAGTGACAAGTCGAGACAAACCATTGAATTGGGGACTCCAAGTGAGATGCATCTCGTTGGCTGCGCCGCCAGCATTGTTAGTGGGCGAGACCGACCAATTGCTTAGGCCAAGGCCAGCAACCGACCATCCAGCGGGCATGGTGGTACCATCAAACGATTCTTGCAGCAAAACCGCACGGTTTTGTGCCATCATTGCCGTTGCAAACAGCATGGCAAATGCAAATAGTAAGGTTTTTTTCATAGGATTAGGTTTTAATGATGTATTGATTAGAATATGCTTTTCGTTGCAAAAATAAGAACAAATTTGAATAATAGCTATTAATTAGTTGAAAAACATCGAATCAAAATAACAACAGTATCCCATAAACCACCACGAGCAAGAAACTATGCTTCACCTGTCTACCTAGGAACGGGTCAAGCGACTCGGGTTTAGTCTTCTTGATGGCGATTAAGTCTTTGATGAATAGGCTGAAAAGCAATAAGAACAGATAGGAATACCATGCGGCTTGGTGCAAAACGAGATAAACCGTGAGGAAAACGAAAGCACCACCGATGAGCAAGCAATGATAGACAAAAGCCTTTCTCAACCCCAATTTCACCACGAGGCTGTTCTTGCCCGAGGCCTTGTCGTTCTCATAGTCACGCATGTTGTTAATGTTGAGCACGGCATTGGAGAGGAAGCCCATGGCTGAGGCAGGCAGCAAAACGCTAAAATCAAGGTTTTTGGTGGCCAAATAATAGGTTCCCGCCACAGCTGCCCAACCGAAAAACAGGAAGCAGTACAAATCGCCCAGGCCGCGATAGCCATAAGGCCGTTTGCCCAAGGTGTAAAGCAAGGCTGCCAAAACCGCACTTATGCCCAAGGCTGCAAAAACGACGAGTTCTTGCCATGTCAATCCTGCAAAAACGAAAATCAACATGGCACCCGAAATAAAGCACAATCCAGCAGTGATAGCCAATCCACGTTTCATTTCCTTCTCTGTGATGGCTCCGCTCTGCATCTCGCGTTGCGGGCCAACGCGTTTTGCACTGTCGGTGCCTTTCTTGAAGTCGCCGTAGTCGTTGGCGAGGTTGGAGAGAATTTGAAGCAACACGGCTGTGATAGCGGCGAAAAGTACACAAAGCAAGGTCCCTGAGCCTGTCGAAGGGCCGGTTTTATAGGCCAAAAAACCGCCCAACAACACCCCCGAAAAAGAGAGCAGCACCGTCCTCGGACGGGAGGCTTTTACCCATGTTTTAAACTTTGCCATAGTTGTTTAAATCACAAAACCTACAAAACTGACAAAACTGCATTTTATTAAACATGGAAAGCAGCCAACTGGCATGCTTTCCGATGCATCCTAACGGATGCACTTTGAGCTTTAACTGTATTTTCTGACGGGGAAGCCATCGGAGGCGTATACTTCATTGCTTTCTGAATCAAAGAAATAACGTTCAATTTCGGCAAATCGTGGATAGAAATTCACTAGTATGCCGACCGAAGCTTTCATCAGTCTCATATAGTTGAACAGTTGAGCTTTATGTTCATTGCTTAAACTCTCAACAGACTTCAACTCTACAATGATATCATCATTCACCAAGAAATCAAACCTATAAGTAGCTTCCATTTCTTTGCCGTGATACAAAGGATGAAACAACAACTCTTTCTGAAAAGGGATATTTCTTTCCGACAGTTCCAATTGAAGCCCTTCTTGATAGACTTTTTCATTCAGTCCAGGCCCAAGTTCTTTATGGACTTCGTGAATCGCCCCTATCGTATCGTAAGCATAAGCTTTCAAAGCCTCAACGTCTATCATACCGTTTGTGTTTTAATACCCGACTTTAGTCGGGGGTGGCAACGGCATCCCGGTTGGGTGCCGTTGCTAGTTCCCACGACTATTGTTTTGAAGGTTTTGTCGGTTTTGTGACGAAAAATTATCTACGACGGCCTCCGCCACGGCGGCGGGGTGAATAGTAATCGCCATTGTCATAACGGCTGGCGCCACGGCGACCACGGTTCGATTCCCTTGAGGAAGAACTGCTGCGCGAGGAGCCGCTTCTCGAGCTGCCACCTCTTGAGCTGGAGCTTCTCGAAGCGCTGCCGCTCTTCTTGGCACCGAAGCCACGCTCAGCGTTACGCTGCTTGCGGCTCGGACGGTCGTCATCGTCGATGAAGATATCGATGTCGTCCAAGTGGTTTTTCCAGTCAGGGTCGAGCCACTCGCGACCATCGCGCGAACGTTCCGACTTGTAGTAAGTCTTGTCGTCGTCGAAATCCTTCTTTTTCTTCTTCGATTTCTTCTCGAAAAAGTCATCGTCGTGCTTTTCACGCTTCTCGCGGAAATCGTCACGCTCCTTGCGGCTCTCACGGAACTCGTCGCGGTCGCGACGCTCCTTGCGCTCTTTCTTTTCACCGAAGTCTTTCTTTTCGCTGCTCTTCTTGCGCTCGGGTTGGTCTTTGGCCACCTCCACCACGATGCCGCGCGGGTTGTTGTGCGGGTCGGCGAAGCAGTCGAGAATCATCGGGACGAAGCTCTCTTCCACGTCTACGTAGGAATAGTCGCCATAGAGGTCGATGCGGCCAATCGGGATGTTCTTCGAGCGGGTGACATCGTTGATCTTGCCGATGATCTTCTGCGGCAGGATGTGGTCGTTCTTACCCATACCGAAATAAAGGCGCTTCATGGTCTCGTCGCGGTGCTCACGCTCCTTTTTGACTTCTCTACGGTCTTTCTTCTCGTCTTTTTCGTTGACGTTGAGGTCGACGGCATCCTTATAGTAATCCAAGAAACGGTTGAAGTTGAGTGCCACCATGCGGGTGATGAGTTCTTCACGGCTCATCCAATCGAGCTTGCGGAAAACGACAGGCAGGTAGTCGTCAATCTCCTCGCGGTTGATGTCGACGTGCTCAATGCGGTCGATGTGGTTGAAGAGTTGCTTCTCGCACACTTCCTTACCCGTTGGGATCATGGCCTTCTCGAAGGGACGGCCCACAATCTTCTCAATCCTTTTGATCTTGCTCTTCTCGCGCAAGTTGATGAGGCTGATGCAGATACCGCGTTTGTCGGCGCGACCCGTACGACCACTGCGGTGCACATAGGTCTCGATGTCGTCGGGCAGGTTGTAGTTGATGATGTGGGTCAGTTCCTTCACGTCGATGCCACGGGCGGCCACGTCGGTAGCCACCAGCAGTTGCAGGCTGCGTTTGCGGAAGTGGTCCATCACATTGTCGCGCATGCCTTGCGAGAGGTCGCCATGCAAGGCGGCGGCGTTGTAGCCGTCTTGGATGAGGTTGTCGGCAATCTCTTGGGTCTCCAGCTTGGTGCGGCAGAAGATGATGCCATAGATGGATGGCGTGTAGTCGATGATGCGCTTCAGCACCGAATAGCGGTCCTTGGCGGCCATCATGTAATAGATGTGGTCGACGTTGGCGGTGCCGCTGTTGCGTTCGCCCACAGCCACCTTCACAGGGTCGGTCATGTACTTGTTGAGGATGGCCTCCACCTCTTTCGGCATGGTGGCCGAGAAGAGCATGGTGTGGCGACCTTCCTTGGGCATGTACTCGAGGATGTCGTCGACTTCCTCTTGGAAGCCCATGTTCAGCATCTCGTCGGCCTCGTCGAGGATCATGGTCTTCACATTGGTGAAGTCGACGCGATTGCGGCGGATCATATCGCGCAGACGGCCGGGCGTGGCCACGATAATCTGCGGTTTCTTGGCTAGGTCCTTGAACTGTAGTTCGATGCTGGCACCGCCATAGACGGGCACAATCAGGATTTCGGGAATGTACCTGGCATAGTTGCGCAAGTCACGGGTGATCTGCATGCAGAGCTCGCGCGTCGGACAGAGGATCAACGCCTGAATGCAACGCTGCTCGGCGTCAATCTTGTTCAACAACGGCAAGCCAAAGGCAGCCGTCTTACCCGTTCCCGTCTGTGCAAGACCAACAAAGTCAACATCTTGCTCGAGGAGCACAGGAATCGTTTGTTCCTGGATAGGCATAGGATTCTCGAACCCCAGCTCCTTAATAGCCCTCAACAGAGCGGGATTCAATCCAAAATCGGTAAATTGTGACATGAAATATTGAAATGTATTAGGTTGTGTTTCGGGCTGCAAAAGTAGTAATTATTAGCGAATTACACGGTAGAATTCTTCATTTTGGCCCAAAATAGGCAAAACGAAAGCCTCTTTTGCTTACTTTTGCCTCGAAAATGAAGCGAAAAACCCTTCTCATAGTACTTCTTCTGCTTGTTACCGGATCGGTCGTCCTTTGTAGCCGTCGCTGTGGCCACGAGGTGCCCGTCCTGAATGTCGACAGCCTGTTTTTCGACATGAACAAGGCCATAGTGGCCAAACGCGCCAAGCAGGCCGACAAGGTCTTTACCGACTTGTCGCGCAATGGCCTGAATGGCGTGGTGCTCTATGCAGAGCAGGGGCAGGTCGTCTATGAAAAAGCCTTTGGATGGCGCGACCTGACCAAGCGCCAAAAGGACTCGTTGCGCATCGACGATGCCTTCCAGCTCTCGTCCGACTCGAAGATGTTCACCGCCGAAGCCATCATGCTCTTGAAGGCCGACGGAAAACTCGACTACGATACGGACATCAAGAAGTACATCCCCGAGTTTCCCTATGAAGGGGTGACGGTCAGGATGCTGCTCACCCACCGCTCGGGCTTGCCGCGCTACGACTCGATGGCCGACGAGTTCTGGCCCGACCGCAAGAAACCCTTCTCCAACGAGGCGTTGATCAAGATGCTCATCGACAAGAAGCCGGAAGTCTATGGTGCTCCCGATGCGGTCTATTTCTACAACAACATCAACTATGCCCTGTTGGCCACGGTGGTGGAGCGGGTCAGCCAACAGCATTTTGAGGACTTCATGCGCGAGCGTATCTTCGAGCCCGTAGGCATGAACAGTTCCTATATCTATTCCATGCGCAATGATAATGAGGTCTCGATGTATGTGCCTACCGAAGTGCAAGGTCACGACATGTATCGCAGTGGTCCGGTGAAGACGCAAAACGATTACCTCAACGGTGTGATGGGCGACAAGATCATGTATTCGACGGTGGAGGACATCTGGAAATACAACCAGGCCTTGGATGCGCATTTGTTGCTGCCTGACAGCCTGCAGGCCGAGGCTTTCGTGCCGGGCTCGCCCGACTGGAAAAACGGTGAGAACTATGGCTTCGGCTGGCGTTTGAGCCAGGAATACCCCGACATCTATTTCCATTTTGGTTGGTGGAAAGGCTACCGCAGCGCCATCCTCCGCGATGAGCACCGCCATCGTCTTCTTGTCATTTTGTGCAATACCACTTGGATTATCCCCGTTGATGTGACGTTTGGCTTTATGGCCGACACTACAGTGCAGTTGCCCGAGGCAGAGCCGCTGAAACCATAAAAATAGGGAAACCCTTTTGAGTTTCCCTGTTTTCCAAGTTTTGGTGCATTTGCAATCCCCGTCTTCATTCCTTCACCACCTTATCCGAGAACACCTGTCCGTCGTCCATGATGACGCGCATCGTGTAGGTGCCCGTGGGCAGCTGGCCCATGTCGAAGCTCTCGAAGGCGCTGCCTTGCGAGCGTACGAGGCGGCCCTGCAGGTCGTAGAGCTCCACTCGGGTGGGCTGCACGTTGGGCGAGTACTGCAGGTGGAGTTGGTCTTGGGTAGGGTTGGGAAAGACTTTGAATAGCTGTTCCATCTCATTCAAACCCGTTTCCGAGAAGTATGCGACCAGCTCTGTGTCTTCCACAAGCTCAAAGTTATAAGGATTGTCGCCTGAAACCCTTTCTCCGTTGGCCTCCCAATACGCAAACGCCCAACCTTCATAGGGTTCTGCTTCTACTTCAACCGTTCTGTCCTCACAGGAAGCTTCTTTTAGGATATGGACCGTTCCTGCGGTTTCGTCGGAGGAAACGGCGGAGAACAAGACGGTCATGCCATCTTGTATGTTGGAGAACACATTCCACCCTGGCGTGTTTTGGTAGGTTTCTCGGGTGCCGCATGGGACAATAATGGGAATATCTCGTTGCATCTGTAAAGAAACTTGGTCTTCTGGATGAAACGATGGAGGAACCGAACCTTGTAGTACGATCTTGTTCAGATATGGGGTCATGCTAAAAGCGTTTTCCCAAAGTTCCTTTAGGGATTCTCCAAAAACGGCCTCCGTGATGTTGGTCTCACAAAAGGCCAAAACATCTATCCTCTCTATTGACTTTGGTAAGACTAATGTATCAGAAAGCCTACTCCTCCAAAAAGCACTGTTATCGATGACTTTCAGATTCTCTGGAAAATCAATATGGGTTAACGCCGTACAGCCCGTAAAACTTGCTGCACTGATAACTGTTATACTTTGAGGCAATGAGACGGATGAAAGATTTGTACAGCCGTCAAAAGCATGACCTCCTGTTTTTACCATGCCATCGGGTAGGATAACGGAAGTAACGCTGCTACAAAAACTAAAGACCCCAACCTCAAAACTATCAGGTGGTTCTCTCAATACAACACTGTTAATACCCGAACACCCTTGGAAGGCATAAGACTTGATTTCTTTTACAGAGGAAGGAATAACCAATTCACCGGTGAGTCCTCCACAATCCTTAAACGCCCTCGAACCTATATACTCCAATCCCTCGTTCAAGACAATTCCATTCAAACCATGGCATTCACTAAATGCGTATGACCAAATCTCTGTTATTCCCGAAGGAAAAACTATCTCTCCCGTAATACCTGTTTGAGCAAAGCAACAATAACCGATGATACGTACCGAATCATGGAGCATCAGTCCTGTGATTCCCGTACAACCTTGAAAGGCTCCGTATGAGTTTTGCGATGCATTCATGCCAATCTCTTTCACGGAACTGGGGATGACAAGCGTGCCTGTAAAACCTCTGCAAGCCGAGAAAGCATCCGCATCTATTTCTGTCACGGATTCAGGAATGTTCAAAGTGCCTGTCAAACCAGAACAACCACTAAACGTTTCCAAATAAATCCTTTTCATGGACTCTGAAATATAAAGATGGCCATCGAATCCACTACAATTACTAAAGGCACCTGTCAGTATAGTGTCAACATTATTGGGAATGACAAGATCTCCGCTAAAACCGCTACACTCCATGAAAGCCGCTATTCCAATTTTAGTTACCGTTGGTGGAATAACGAGTCTTCCATTCAAATGCGAACAACCTCTGAAAGCATTTTTCCCGATTTCCGCGACTGAATATTGGATGCCTTCATATTCCACCGTCTCAGGAATTATTAGTTCACCTTCTGCTTCCGCACCATTGATGTGACCGACCACTCTCACCCTGGCCGGGTCCGAGCTGACGATTGTGTACAACAGATTTCCCGATTGGAAATCGTAGGCCAAGGCTTGTATGGCGAAACCTGCCAGGATGAAAAATGATAGAATGAGTTTTTTCATGTTATTTAGTATTTATCGTTATCATATTTTATACCCAAAAAACTGTGACAAATATAGCAATTATTTTACAATGACCAACTTGCCAGTATGCGACAGTTTGCCACAACAGACCGTGTAGATGTAGACACCTGGGACGAAGTCGCGCAAGTCAAGCACTTTCTGTGATTCGGTGCCATGAAGACTGTAGGTCGCCACAGACTTGCCATATATGTCGGCAATCCTTATTTGTGCCTTGCTTGCGCCAATAGGCAATGTATAGTCTATCGCCACCCATGTCCTTGCTGGATTCGGGGACACGTTGACTGAAAAACCCATGGCCTTGTCCATGTCTTCATCGGAGAAGACCGCCCCCATCTGCCCCAATCCTTTGACGGGATACTCGAGATTCACTCCGCTCGGGCAATCCGAATAACGATAACCGTAGGCCTCCATCATGATGGCTTTTGCCATGGCCTGCGGTGTCCCAGAGCTGTAATCAGCCGTATGTTCCACAAGTGCCCTTTCCAACATGTCCAACTGCATGATGCTGCGACCGTCGATAAACAGTTTCTTATACAAGGTCAACATTGCCATGTAGTCATTGTGTTCGGCGAGGTCGTCACCCGTCAGGTTGTACAGAGTCGGCAACATGTTGGCCAAGGATAAGGCATTCTCAAAGTTGCCTTCCTCCATGTAGAGACTGACAATCTCCCTGTCAGACTCGAGTTCGTCCATGTTTCCCAACCATGCCACCAGGGCGTTCATGTCGATGACCGAGTCGTTCGCTATGCTTCTCACGACATCGCCTGCTGCTCTTTGGTACTCCTGGCCGTAATAGGCCATTTGAGACTCCATGGCCGTCCTCGCGGTGATGCCACTCGCTATCTGCTGCAACAGGCCTATCATGTAGTCTGGCAGTGGATTGTCCATGTTCCGCAGATAACTGATGAGTGTATCGTTTCTCAACTCATCGGGATTGGAGGAGAGGATCTCGAAGAGGACCGACTGCGGGAAGACGTCATCGCGCTCAGCCGCACTTGTCAGAACCACATTCGTCAGATAGGGGGAATGACCGAGCAGTTGCGCGCGTAGCTCCCACATGTCGGAAGGCGTGGCTGATTGGATGTCGTCCATCTCAGCCTCCGTGTCGCCTCCGTCAATCCGGCTGTCATATAGCGCTTTTATCGACTGAAATGCTGTATAGGCCTCGTAATAGTCGGCCTCGCGTTGGGCTCTGAACCCTTCAGAAGGGCCTGGAACCAGCGTGTCGTTGCCCAATCCACCACCTCCTTGGTCGTAATGGGACGGGCATCCTATGGTGTCCGTTGTTGTTGTGGGAATCACCTTGTGTACAACCGAAGGACTGCCGTTTCCCATGTCGGGGTTGTGGTAGTAAACGATGTCGTAATTGGCGTAGTTCATGAAATTATAGCTCAAGTTTTGGCTAAAAGTGTTGTTGGCAGGCACGCAGGTTGCGCCCTGGTTTTTCTGTATGCCCATTCCGTTGCTTCCGTCTGCCAACACATAGAAATCGCAAAGGTTTTGCGAATTGTCGTTGCATCGGTACTCAAGCCCCATTATGAGGGGGCTGTTGTCGTTTATATCTGTTCGATAGCTGTTGGTGCTGTTCCTGCCGACGGATAGGTTGGCGCAGTAAAGCTTCCTCAGCACATTCTTGTAGATGATGTTCTGCGACCTCGAGTCCTTGATGACAATGCCGTAGTTTTTGTAGGGGAATAATTTTGCTACGGCAAAAGTGTCCTGTTCGATGGTGAAGTGGGGAGAGTATTCCAAATAGACGCCGGCCGCGCATAGCGTGCTGTCCTGGCCTATACTAAATGAAGAGTTGAGAACGGTGGCGAAGTTTGACTTCACCCCGAATACGCCGAAGCTGTTGTTGCTGAATTCGGTGTCCTTGACGGAAATGGGGCGCAAACCGATAGCCCCTTCGGTTACAGAAGCCACCGCCTTGTAGAACCCGTCGAAAGTGGACTTGTCGTACACAAGGCACGGTGACACATTTGGCATGCATAGGCCTCTGATGTGAAAACCAGCGTCCCAAGCGTGTAAACCCATGGGCCATGGCTTGGAAAAGGGGGTGTCACTGAACCTGAAGTCGCATCCGAGGAACTTCACGCCCCGAACCCTGAACAAGTTGACGTGCATCTCGAACAAATCGGGACCTATATAGTTGTTGTCGATGGAGAATACGCAGTTTTTGAATGACGATATGTTGTCACGAACGGTGTACGTCCCTGGTTGGTTGGCGGACTCTTGCTTGTTCTCGTATGGATGGAAAAACACTGCGGTCGTGTTGTTGACGAAAGATGCGTCGGAGGCGACCACGATGCCCCCAGTGGAGTGCTCGTCCCCGGGTTTCCATACGTCAATGCCTGTAACAGCGTTTTCGATGGTCGCCCCGTTCTTCAACTCAAAATACCCCTGCATATATTTTCCGCTTTCTGCACGTTGTGACTTTTGGGCGTCGCCCCACACTTGGACGCCTTGCCACATGGGACTGTCTTCTTCGGGCAGGTTTGTTAGCGTTCCACCGTCCAAAGTCAACTTTCCGGAGGGCTTTATGTATATCTTGACATCTCTTGGCGACTGGACGGTGTCCCGCATGGTGAGTTTGGAGCCGGGGCTCACCCAGATGTCGCCACACAATCGGTAGGGTTGCATGGCCGTGCCTGAATCGGCGATGCTGTCTATCTGGCCTTGATAGCCAATTAAAGTTGCTGCTTGTTTGGTGAAAGAGCTCTCATAACTTTGTTGGGGAAACTCCTTTTCAAAATCAATGTCTAATGTATCTACATCGGGGTAAATATTGTAATAACCAAATAACGACCAAGTATCAAGGTCATCAGCGAAAAGAAAAAGTTCTTCCAATGATAGTATTCCGTCATTATTTATGTCGGGGTTAACATCATGACCAACATGAGATACAGTGTCTTCATTATGGAAATAATCACTCCAATCCATACTATTGTCTCCTACTCCACGACCATATAAAGGAACACTCCATGGACCAATATCAACCACTTCGTGCCCAGACGTTTCTGCAATGTGGAATACAGGATAATAACCCAATGCAGCAGCGGTCCAATAATAAGTAAACTCGCCAATCCAATATAAATGATTATCTGTACGATTACTAACCCATGGAATTCCAAACTCGTCATTGTGAGATATCCCATTTGCCGAAGAAGCAGAATGACCTATTCGGTTTTTGCAAAGACAATCTGGATTGGAAATGTCATCCAAGAATTTTTCCACGAATCCTCCAGAATGACAGGTTTGCATCATTAATGTCATCTGAGAGCACTTGATTCCCCTTAACATTTCTACTAATTCATCGTCATAAATGCGTTGATTATCAGATTTGTCTTGAGTGTTGATTGGAAAATAACATCTGCCATCATGATTATCTTGTTTTCCATGCCCTGTAATATAAATGAACAATTGGTCATTTTCATTCAATTTTCTTAGACCATAATGAGCGTATTTTGTAATGCAATCATTATCTCCTGAAAAACAACCGAATACATCTTCTAAGTTATCTTTGGTATGTTGAGTAATAGATTCATTGTGGTAATTGAAGAAATCACCGACATACGAATCATTGCCATTCAAATCACCACATTCAGCATTTTCCTTTTGGTATAGAGAAACGAGGTCTTGTGGGGCCGAAACAATGATATGTCGAGGAGTTAACACTTCGTCATATTCTGCTTCTAGAAAACCGTATTTATCTGTGAGTACCGTATAAACACAAGACAAATCGAACCAAAACCTTTGTTCATTCCCGTTTCCAACATCGTCACCACAGATAAGAACCGCCCAAAGATGATCGTGATCTCCTTCAATCGTAACCCTGTTATTAGTAGTATCAATCATAATTGGGTCTAATGATAAATTGGGTCTATTCATTAATGAAAGAGGAGGCAGACTGCCATTTATTGGAGGCATATCCGAACAGTACAATGTGTACTCACAATTCATATTTACAAAACAGTATCTACATGGGTGAGCCCAACCAGCGCTTGGCATAAGGTCTATAAAATATCCATTGCAATTTGTATATGGAATAAGTATTGTGTCACCGTCAACCAAAAAAATAGTATCATTATTTGTCAAAATACCTGGAAAACTAAATATATCCACATGACTAACCTTGTCGGCAAAAACATGGTTGATTATTAGTGAATCTGCTTGGGTTCTCCAAGATTGCGAATGTGCTAGTAAGGTCGGCAGTAGACCTAATGCTAATAGTAGATTTTTTTTCATAAGAATACACTTTATAAAGACTAATTATATAACTGTTTTCATAAATCTCTATTCAACACATCTCTGTTGAGATGTGGGAAATAGGACAAAAGGCATTTACTCTTTCACTATCTTTCGCACAGACATCCGTCCATCCATATCAGTGGCGTTGACGAAGTAGACGCCAGCAGGCAGGCCGTTGAGGTCTATGGTTATGTGTTTGCCATCGCCTTGGGCCGTGGCTATACGCTGGCTGGTGGTGTTGAACACTTCGGCTGATTGCAGGTTCTTGCCAGTGATGTTAACGAGACCGCTTGTAGGGTTGGGATAGGCGACGAACCATTGCTCCTTTTCATCCACGCCAGTACCCGAGAAATAGGCGACAAGTTCCGTATCCTCCTCAAGCACGAAACTATATGGATTCTCGCTTGAGACACATTCCCCGTTGGCCTCCCAATACAAAAACTCCCAACCCACATTGGGCTCTGCTATTACTTCAATCGTTCTGTCCTCGCAAGTGGCCTCTTTTAGTATGGAGACCGTTCCTGCGGTTTCATCGGAGGATAATACAGAAAGTTGGTCCGTAACACCTTCGCGGATATTGGTGAACTCGCTCCACCCGTCGGCATTTTTGTAGGTTTCCTGTGTTCCACAAGGAACATAAATGGGCAAATCGACAGGAATATTGATTGGCGTTGAAAAATAGTCCAACTCTGGCGGAACGGCAGCCTTGATGACCATCGATTCAAGATGGGTGTTTCTAAAGGCAGGTTCAGCCAAATAGTTGACAGATTCACCTAACACAATCCTTGTGATATAAGCGCAGGAGTCAAAAGCGTGTATTTCAACTCTTTCCACCGCGTCTGGGATGAATACACTTCCCGAAAGACCAGAACGACGAAACACCCAACCGTGTATTGTAACCAAACTTTTTGGGAGATTTATGCTTCTGAGACGTTTGCATCCGTCAAAAGCACCGGCTTCAATGCTTTTCAATCCTTCGGAAAACACGATTTCTTCAAGATTATAACATTCGTCAAAAGCATATTGGCCAATGACGGTCAGACTCTCGGGAAGACAAATTTTTTTCAAGTTCGTGCATGACGCAAAGGTTCGGTTCTCTATTGTCGTCCACCCATCGGGAATATCCACACTTGTGAAATTCCATCCCTTGAAAATGCCTACACCAAAACCATGTTGAAAAAATACTTGATGAAGCAGCTCAACATCTGTGAAGCCCGAACACCACGCAAAAGCGTTATTGCCAATTCTTTCCAATGCCTCTGGAAACTCCAGTTTACCCGTAAAACCACTACAAGAGTTAAATGCGCTTGATCCTATTACTTTCAAAGAATCGGGAAAAACCAAGTCCCCATTAAACCCACAACACCCAGCAAAAGCACAATCCCAAATCTCATTAATTCTGTCAGGCAATTGTAATTGTCCCGTAAAACCAGAACAATCTGAAAAACACAAACATCCTATTTTTTCCAAAGACTCGCCCAAAACCAGTCGAGAAAAACCATCGCATCCTTCGAAAGTGCCCTCAAATGTAGCGCCTCCTGGTAAATTGTCAGTTCCTAATTCTATAAGGGAGTTGGATATTACCAAATCGCCTGTAAAACCTGAACAATAGCTGAAAGCCTCTATGGAAATTGACGTAATTGTGTTAGGTATTATGAGATTCCCAGTCAAATTACGACAATGATAAAAGGCTTTTCTTTTAATGGACGACACCGTGTAGATTTCACCCTCATATACTACTGACTCAGGAATGACAAGCTCCCCTTGCGCTTCCGTGCCGTCCACATGCCCGTCAATCCTTACGCAAGGCGGAGCGGTGCCGATGATTGTGTACAACAGATCTCCCGATTGGAAATCGTAGGCCAAGGCTTGCATGGCGAAGCCTGCCAGAATGACAAATGATAAAATGAGTTTTTTCATGTTATATAGTTTTGGTTGCATGCTGTGTGTTTTGTCGCACGAAGGTAGACTATATAGAAAAGCCTGTCAAGAAAATGATGGTGCGGATTGGTGCGGATTCTATTCAACATAATAATAGTCAGATAAATACGTTTTTTTTTGTTCTAGTTTGGTGGATTTGACATCCCTAATCAACAATCCAGTAATAATAATCTAATCCGTCACCGTAAACTCCCCATAATACTCATCCCCGTTGGAGAGTGTAAAAGTGACAATGTAATTCCCCGCGTTGGGGATGTAGATTTGCATGCCGTTCGGCGTAAGCACTGAGGTGTATTGCACCGAGGCTCCATCGGTGGTGGAAACTTCAACAGTAACTTGCCCGAGGTTTTCGGTGAACACCACTGTAAGCACATGGCCATTAATTGAAGGAGCAATGCTTCCGCTTTTGTCAGTGCCTCCACATTTAGTTTTTAGTATTGCTATGGAAGGTGTCTCGTCTCCTTTCATCTCCGTTCCGGCCAAACTGTTGGCGTCGCATAATGCTCCCGAAAGAACCAAGCAGAGCATCAGAATCAATGTTGTTATTTTTTTCATCGTGTAATAGGTTTAATTCACGATGCAAAAATACAGGGTTCAAAAGACCTCGCAACAAAACGATGGTTCGGAAAGGTTCGGAAATTTTGCTAACATCATGCTAATCAATCGCGTATATAATCCTTAGCCATGCCTGTCAAGGTGATGGGAAGTGGATTGTCGCTGCCGAATATCTTGCGCATCCTGCCATTGCGTTCAATGACGGTATTATATGCACGTTGCATCAAGGCGGCAATGTCGGCATCGGTCAGCCCCAAAAGATAAAGGCAACAATAGTCAAGGTCGCTATTCGTAAGCTTAGGGTAAGCTTTCTTGAGGCGGGCGGTAAACTGCTTGAAATGGCGGTCGACTGCCAAACGCAAGTCCAACAGTTGTTGTTTGTCCAATGCAGAATCCTTAT
>JAFWRA010000190.1 GCA_017508895.1 Bacteroidales bacterium | reverse complement strand
TTATCGTCTCTGCTGCTGCAGCTTGGCCTGTTGTTTCTGGGCCTCTTCGAGACGTTTTTGGAAATTCGACTTTTTCTGTGGCTTCTTCTTGTTGGCCTCGATGGTGGCTCTCACCTTGTTCTCATCAATCATCTTGCGGAAGACAAACATCTGAATGAAGGTGATGATGTTGACGAGCATGTAATAGTAGCTCAAACCCGCTGAGTAGTTGTTGAAGATGCCGAAGAACATGATAGGCATCAAGTACATCATCCACATCATGGGCTTCATCTGCGGGTTGCTCGAAACATCCATCTGCTTGTTGTTCACGTATGTGTAGATGAAGGTCGTGACGGTCATCAGCAGAGTGAACAGGCTGAGATGATCCATGCCGAGGAACTTCGGGAATTCGAGAATGCTATCATAGGTTGAGAGGTCGTCGGCCCATAGGAAAGGCTGCTGACGCAACTCGATACTGGCCGGGAAGAAACGGAAAATGGCGATAAGGATGGGGAACTGCAGCAAGGCGGGCAAGCATCCCGAAGCAGGACTTACTCCAGCTTGACGTTGCAGGTTCATCACGGCCTGTTGTTTCTTCATCGCATCCTCTTCTTTTGGATATTTCGCGTTAATGGCCTCCATCTCAGGCTTCAGCACACGAGTAATGGCCGATGACTTGTATGATTTGAACGCCAGCGGGAAGAGCAAGGTCTTGATGAGGATGGTCAGGATGAGGATGACGATGCCGTAGTTCCAACCGTAGCTACTCAGCCAGTTGAACACGGCAATGACACCATAATTAATCCAACGGATAAGGAAGAAGTTGCCCAAATTGATTTGGTCCTGCAAACCCAATCCATAGCTCCTCAAGGTCTTGAAGTGATTGGGACCGAAATAGAGCTGCATCGGAATGGTATTGGTCTCGGCGGTGATGTTGTAAGGCACCGAAATGTTAGTCGACATCGACTTGAGGTAGCGCGGATTGCCTGACTTGTGGGTTTGGACGGTCATCTTGGCGTTCAGGAACCCGTCTTTGGCCACAATGACGTTGCAGAAGAAACGCTGCTTGAACGAAATCCATTTCAGCTTGTTGTTGATGGTCTCAACGTCGTCCTTGTTCACATCGAGGTGTTCCACCTTATTGTCGGAGAGCGAGCGATAGTACACCGACTCGTCGGCGAAGCGGTCGTTGCTCTTTTCCTGTTTCATCAAGTCGACAGCCCAGTCCAGACTCAAATAATCGGCGTTGTTGGCAATCACGTCCTTCAACCCGACCGTACGGATATCGAAGTCGAGCATATAGTTGTCGTCATGGATGGTGTAGACGTATTCGATATACTTTGCCGGGGCTTGGGTGAGCAGGCGCATGGCGAAAACGAGGCTGTCGCCCTCGGCCACAGTGATGTCGCCGCCCGTGTAAGGCCGGCCATTCTTATAAGGTTGGAAATAGAAATTGGAAGTGTTAATAACACGGTTTTGAGCCAAGAAAGAAAGGTCGAACTTGGAGGTGGCCGTATCAAACGAAATCAGCGGCAACGAGTCGTAGGTCTTGTAGTTTTTCAGCTCCACCTGTTTCAAGAAGCCGCCCTTGCTGCTGAAAGTCAGCTTATGCAGTTGGCTCTCAACTGTCCAAGTCCGCTCCTCGCCTTGCGCCGAAGCCGCAAAGATACCATATTGGTCTGTCAAGGCGTTGGCCTTGTGCTGGGCAAGTGTGGCCGAGTCCATTTCGGCCATCGCCGTTGAATCTGCCAGTTGGGCCAAGGCTGCTGCCTGTTGTTGTTCGGCCATTCGGAGCGAGTCCAAGGCCCTTTGTTCCATCCGAGCTCTACGCAAAGAATCCTGAATGTGCTGTTGCTTAGCCAGTTCCTCTTTCGACGGGCTCATGAAATACATCCAGCCGAAGAGGATGGCCGCGATGAGGATGAAACCAATTAACGTGTTTTTATTGTTCATGGGAATGATTTTTCAAAATGAGCGGCAAAAATAC
Source organism: Bacteroidales bacterium (assembly GCA_017508895.1). Next base: position 15,075 of record JAFWRA010000190.1, on the reverse strand, counting down.
AAAAAAAAGTGTCCCGAAGGACACTTTTTCGTTTAGTAGTTCCACTTTTTCAGTGAAAGTACGGCATCAATGATACTTGTTGGTCTTCACCTGGCCGATGTGGCAGTGGTAAGGTCTAATTCCTTCTCTGCCGTATACTTCTCAATGTACTCATTCTTAATGGGCGATTTTTTGTGGTTTATTGTCAAGATTCAGTTTGCTTCGTTCTTCATCCGTCATGTTTTCGTATTCCTTTATATTATTAACACCATATTTTTCCCTTATCTTTTTCGCGAAACGTTTACGACGACCCAGCATCCAGTACAAGCCGAAACAGACGGCGATACTCGAAATGATAACTCCATACAACTGCCATTGCATGGAAAGATGTGAAAAATAAATCATCGCAAAAACCATGACAATCATTGTGTTCAATATGATTTCCATCAAAGAAGTCTCTAAATGGTGGAATCCATAGTCAATAAAGGCATGATGCAAATGTGTCTTGTCTGGGGTAAAAGGCGATTCACCACGACTGATTCTACCGAACATAACCCTGATTGTATCAAAAACAGGAATGGCCAACACGGCTAAAGCGAATGCTAAACGAGAAAACTCTGGTTTGATCAGTCTTTTTGTTTCGGGAGAGTCATGGGTCAGCATGGCCATCACCATATCACAAATGGCTATGCCTAACATGAGAGTGCCGGCATCGCCAATGAACATTTTCGACTCGCGTCCAAAAACATTCATGACAAAAAACGGAATAAGCCCTCCCACAATGGCAACTCCTAAAGCTGCACGAACAAAATCCTCCGTGATAAAAAACCACCATGAGAAAAAGCCTATTGCCATGATGCAAATACCAGAAGAAAGGCCATCTATCCCGTCAATCATGTTGATGGCATTAATGATGCCGACACAACCGAAAACCGTCAACGGCCACGCAATCCAAGGAGAAATCACATGCACTCCCCAAAGGCCACGCAAGTCATTGACAGGATAATCATTGACAACTATTAAAGCCACTACGACAACAATTTCAACAACAAGTTTCAATGTTGGGGATAATTTCTTCATGTCATCCCATGCTCCAAAAATCAGCATGACAAACATAGCCACTTGCACGGGAATAATGGAAGTACAATCAGTCCTAAACCAATAACACAACGACCCAACCACGGCTCCAATAAACACCACAAATCCGCCCATGACAGGAACTGGAGACCTTTGGAGTTTTCTCGCTTCTGGATTGTCATAGATATTGTGCTTTTTTGCAAAATGCAATACAGGCTGATGCATTAGTGAAGCCACAATAAGGGAAATGAAAAAAACTAAAATGATAAAATAACTGACATGCATTTTTGTAAATTGAAATATTGTGATTGAACAAACTAATATTCTTATGTTAACATCAAGTTATGGCTTTCGCCTTGTATATTCAGCTAATTTATTAAAATACCGTAATGAGAGTCTAAAAGCATTGTTTTTAATTCCGTTTTTTTCGAATGCCCGCAGGTGTTCCTGCATGGTCACCGCATGACTCTTCCATCCTGATGTCGAAGCCCCTCCCGTTCGCATGGTCACAAAGTCTTTCTCGATGTACTTTATTGCTATCTTCTCTATATAGATAAGACGCAACAATTGTTCAAAATCTGCAGCAAGACGGAAACTGGTGTCAAACAGCCCGTATTTCAGATATACATCTCTTCGGCAATAGAACGAAGGATGAGCCGGAATATACCCCTGCATCATCTTTTCGCGTGTGAAGTTTCGTGAAGAATAATAACGCACACATTGCTCCAGGTTTTCGTTCCTCACATAATGAATGTCACCGTACACCGCATCACAATCGTTTTGCTCCATATTGGCATTGATGGTTTCCAACACATCATTTGACGTATAAAAATCGTCAGAATTCAGAAGACCAACCACATCGCCACTTGCCATCCGTATGCCCTTATTCATGGCATCGTAAATGCCTTTGTCCGGTTCACTGATCCATCGCATCCGTCCCTCGAATCGCGGCTCGTATTCGCGCACGATGTCCAAGGTGCAGTCCTTGGAGGCGCCGTCCACGATGATGCTCTCAATATCCTTGTAGGTCTGCCCAAGAATGCTGTCGAGCGTGTCGCGTAGCGTCTTTGCGCTGTTGTAGGTTGCCGTGATGATGGAGATTTTCATTGTTTCTTCTCTTTTGGGAAGTATCTGTCCAAATCCTCCAATGTGGGATTGGGAATATGGAACAGGTCTTTGATACGAGTGATTTCTTCGTCAGGCAGGTTCCACCATTGGATTTCCAACAGATGCTCTATCATTTCAGGTGAAAAACGATATTTCAGCACTTTAGCCGGTACACCACCAACGACAGCAAAAGGCGGAACATCCTTAGTTACAACAGCCCCGGCAGCCACAATAGCTCCATCACCGATAGTGACACCATCAAGGATGAGACAACGAATCCCAATCCATACGCCATTACCGATTGTTACAGGTAAGTCACTTTCTCTAAAACCAGTATCTTTGCACCACTCATTATGCCATTTCCAACGATTCTTTTTATAGAAAATGCTATGAGGAGATAAGGTATTGGTTGGATGTGCCCCCAACCCAACAACACAGTTTCTCGCTATAATGGAAAAATTGCCTACTGTTGTGTTTAGCAACTCAGTATTTATACAGATTCTCGAATGACGTCCCACTTGAGAATGTAAGAGTTTAGCTTTCCTTTGCAAAGAGGTATAACGGGTGAAAGAACTGGTGCTATCCCAATACGACAATGGTGAAATACCTTTGTAGAGCAGCTTCTTCCAAGAAAAAAGAGATGGTATATATTGTAACATGGTTAATTAAAGATTACTTTTCTAATCATTTCAATTTGCCGATGAGGGTTGTATTTGTTGTCAATAACATCGTAACAGTTTTGCCGTATTTGCTCACGGTCAAGACCATTAGTAAGCCATGCTTGAATGCAATTGGCCAAATCATCCCTATTGTTTGCTTGGAAGAAAGTTCCCGTCCGCCCATCATCTATTGCTTCGAACTCAGGCCCTTGGTGGCTGAAATCATTGTGGGTGATGACAGGCGTGCCAAAGGTCATGGAATGGATGGCGGTTAAACCTATGGCGCCAGGAGAGACGCACAGGTCAGCATTATAGATGAATTGAGCTATCTGTTTTTCCTCATAGCAAGAGCCATAGAACCATACATTTTCCATTAGGCCACTTTTCTTTGCCAACGCTTCAAGCACTGCCTTTTTCGGCCCGTCGCCCACGTAAGTCATATTCATTTTCATGCCTTTGTCGCGTAGCAGCGACATGGCACCGATAATCATGTCCAATTTCTTATCCGCAATCAAACGTCCGATGAAGACCAGATTGGGCAGATTGTTTCCGAAATGCTCCTGATAGAATCCTGATGGTTTGAGTTCCCTGCGTATCTCTACCTCCTCGTCATAGGCCAACGAGTTATAGAACACATACAGCTTTTCCTCAGGCACGCCCCATTCCACCAGCAAATTCTTGGCATGGTTGCCATAGAGAAGCGAACCTGTGGCACGTTTCATCTTCCAGACGGTGAGCCTTTTCTTCAAACCTCGCTCATCGCCGTATGCGCCATGAGACCATAGATAGACACGCTTGCCGAAGAGCGGAGCCAGCAGCAAAATAACCCATGCCGAAAGGCAGTAATGAGTGCCTGTGGTAAAAAAGTCGGTGTAGTCACTCCAGAGCAATCGGATGGCACCGTTTTGCCAATAGACAGAACCGAAGCCAATGTTATGGAAATAACCTTTGAAATTCTTTAAACACGAGGTGTCCAGCTCCTTGATAGCTCCCTGTTTGCGCGAGTCACCAAAATAAAAATCAATGCTCAACTCCTGATCCATGAGCATGAATATGTTCTTGCGGTAATGCACCGAGCTCTGATTGAAGAAACAGACTTTATGTTGCATATTGTTTGAATTAATACCTTGGTGTCCAATCAAACTTTTTAGGATCAGGCTTTGAATACATCACAATTCCCTGATTTGCCAATTTCATGAACAATTCATGGGTATATTTTGCATCCACGCGTTCAATTCTCAAATTTGACAGTTTCGACACGTGATATTCCTTTTTGTCAAAATACTTTGTTACCATTTTCTTTTTATCACGTTTCCTTTCCACAGAATTGACTATCATCTGGTGAACGCCAATATTACCATTTTCATCACGATAATTATATTTTATTACTTTATTGAAAAAGTTCGCAAAATAATCATATTTGGTACGAAGAAGACTATCTGTGCAATGAATGGTTGTAGTTAAGAAATAGGGTAATCCTAAGGAAAACACCTTTGCATTGACCAAAGTCAACTTATAATATGGCGATTTTTCATCCCAACAAGTCTCACATAAGTGGTGTTCCGACAGCAGAAAGTCTGCTTGTTTCCCGATTGCACAAGCTGAATGCTGGATGTTTATGCTACGTTTCACTCCTTCCATCTTTCGGAATACCTCTGCTAAATGTCCAGCTTCCGTGGGAGTTGACTTAACATCAAACATTACTTGATCATCAATTCCTCCATAATCATCAAGTAGGCATTTGTTAACGATTGACCTAAAGTCTGTTTTAGGGTAAGCGGGCATAACCAGCGTACCGCTTGGCCCTAAATAGTCAAGGATTTTCTTTATTAGTTCCTCGGCTGTTCCTTGATAGTTATAGAACTCTTTCATCGAAGAGTGTATGAATATAACATCACCGGGGGTCATGCCCATCTTTGCCATACAATCCACGATATCATCGGCAGTGTATTTCTTATGATACAATATTTTCCCAATACGCTTGTGTATGTTCTTCTTAAACAATGACCAATCGCTAATCCCAATTATGCTTTTTATCTTGTTTTTGGTGTTTCTGTTTAGCATATACTTTATTTTTTACTCTTTTCCTTGATAAAATTGATAATTTTCTCAGCTCTTGTAGAAAGATTCAATTCTTGAGCTTTCATCAAAGAACTGTTACTCATAGAGTCTTGCAAGACCGAATCTGCTTTTATTGTTTGTATTGCGTTAGCAATTTCGTCAATGCTATCGGGGTCTACAAGCAACGCATTGGTGCTATCGAGAATATCATAATTAAAAGGCTGATCTGACGATACAATGGGCAATCCGCAAGCCATAGCCTCCACAATGGCGTTGCAACAACCTTCTGCACGGGTGGGTAGCACGTACACATCTGCGGCATTGAGATATTGTGGAATCTCATTTTGTGCTACCAAACCACACTTGATGATACCTCTGCATTGAGGCTTAAGACCTTCCTTTGCTGCGCCGAGGAAAATGACACCAATTCCCTTGTCATTGAGTCTGTCGATAGCTGCAGCCACTCGGTTGTAGCCTTTTCGCTGAATGAATTGCCCGACATAGATGACCACAAAAAGGTCCTCCCCTATGCCCAACTTCTGTCGGCATTGCAGCTTATCCATCTTGCGGAACACAGCAGTGTCAGTGGCGTTAGGTATCACGATGCACTTCTCCTCGGTAGTCAACCCAACTGCGATGCTTTCTTCTTTGTTTTTGGAAGACACGCAAATGACTCCGCTGACATACTGCGGAAATGAATCACCTTGGGAATGGAACCATATCTTGCTTTCTCCTGTGGCCACAAACAGAGGTTTCTTCTGACGCTTGACAGCGTTGTAAAGCAGGTAGCCATTATCCCAGAAATGGCCATAGTAGGCATCCTGTTCGCCGGCTTTTGCTACAGCCCGTTTTACTGCAAGACCACGGAAAAAATTATTGAATTTGCTCAATACTGGTACTTTCCCGAAAGAAAAGATGTAGGGACGTTTTACATCTATCTGTTCACCAGTCGCTGTTTTATGGACGAATGAGGTGGGTGACTTGTCATCTTTGCCACTCCACACACGCATCAAATTTTGCGGGGCAATAATGGTGACTTTGTGTCCCTGTCGAGCCATTTCTTCGCACAACTTAACCACAAACACGCAACTTGCCGACCTCTTTGACGGAAATCCACTACATAGTACACAAATCTTCATGGCTTTAACATCATTTTTTTAATGGAAATATAGGCGTTGTGGTCTCGTCGATATGCTCCTTTACAACCTTGGCGGGATTGCCGGCGACTATAGCATTGGCAGGGACATCTTTGGTGACTACCGAGTTAGCAGCGATGATGGCGTTGTCGCCGATGGTGACACCTTTCTGTATTCTGGCATTGGTACCTATCCACACGTTCTCACCAATGATAATGGGTGCATTAGCAGAGAACTTGTTCTGACGTTCCATAGAATGATGTGGAGTGTGTCGCATGTATCTTCTATCCTGCGGATTGATGGGATGGGTGTTGTTGTCAATGATGGTCACACCATTTGCAATTGCAGTGTCTTTGCCTATCTCAACACGGTTTACGGCAGTGATGACACTCCCAGGGCCTATTTTTGACCAGTCGTACATGATGACCTTGCCATGATTCATGGATACAATCTCACCGAACATGTCGCAATGATCATGTAAAACAACATCATCTGGAGTCGAACCATGTATAACTCTTACCCTAGATCCAAGACGGAAACCATGCGAAGAACCTTGCAGTGTGCAATTGTGGGCAATGTCCTTACGTACAAAATACAATTTGATGTTTCCTCGTAAATTACGGAAGAATGAGTATACTTTCTTAAGCATGTCTATGTTTTACTAATAATTTCTTAAGTGATTTTCTTTCTTTATTATTCAGTCCAACGAAATAGGTTGCGGCAAGAGAAGCGATGATTACAACAGACGTTACAAAAAGTTTATTGTATTCATCATGTATTAGAAAAATAACGGGAACCGCCACAAGCAGGGTAAGTAGTGCGGCGCTGAATACAGGGAACAATACCCGACGGACGTATCCAAGAAATGAAAACTCAGGTTGTGTCGAATGGGTGTAATAGAGCCGGACAAAAATAACGACGAAGTTAAGCACGGCTTTCATTGTCACACCTGTCACAAGAGAGCAGCCCATACGGAATAGTATATACACTACCAACAATTCAACAACATAGAACACGGACAGTCCAATCTGATAGTTCCTCACTTTTCCTGTGGCGAAAATGTTCATCCACAACGGAGCCGAAACGGCATTGCAGAGACTGGCAACAATAAAAATGATGCAGAGGCTTCCGGCATGTGTTGGCACTTCCTTAAGCCATAGTTGCAGCACAAGGTCGATGTTCAGCATGATGGGCAACGACACAACGAAAAGTAAAAAGAAGGAAATCTTTGACGCATAGTAGGTCAACGATGTCAAATACTCAAAATCACCAGAAGCGTATGATTTTGTGATTTGCGGCTTGAAGGCAGTTTGGAAATTCGATACCAAACCCGTCAATGCAGAATTAACCTGATGGCCTATACCCATTGCAGCATTGGCAACAACGCTATGGAAAATATTCACTAAAATATTTGTGCCCTGATTGGAGCCTACCACAGCCAACTGTCCATAGATAGTCCAGCCAGAAAAACTGAATATCTGCTTGAACATTTGCTTGTCCCAGAAAAAGAAATACCGAGTCTCTGCAAACTTCGCACGGCAATAGATCCAATTAAGCAAAAGATTCAACGCCGAGATGCCCATCATTAAACCACTATATAGAATCAAATGATCGCCCCCCGTATAGAGCACACAATATGCAACTGCCAATTTCAACACAGCGTCGAGGATACTGAGGAGTGCGAAATACCCCATGCGCTCGTTGGAGACAATGTCGCCCTCGTATGGCAGCGACACCATATTCAGGCATAACGACAACACGGCAAACTGATAGACCCAGTTGGCGGCAGCCTCACGACCGTCGGGTATATTAATATATGTGTTCAGAAACCACAATCCAACGGTTTCCGCTAATACCAACAAAACCAAAGCCAAGAGTATATGGGTGGTCAGGCACACGCTAAACACGCGGCGAAGGCTTTCTTCAGTGCCGCTGCCCATCTCGTAGGCGAGGAATCGCTGTGTGGATGACGACATCGACGAACGCAGAAACGCGAACAACGTCACTACGCCGCTGATGACATTGTAGAGACCATAGTCATCGAAGCCCAACGCTTGCAGCACTATCCGTGACGTGAACAGTGTGATGACCATCGTCACCATCATGCGCAAATAAAGCAAGATGGTATTTTTAGCTATTCGTTGCGTTTTTCCCGCAGAATCCGCGGCGTTTGTTTCTGGTGATGCCATGATGTCTTGTTAATGTTCTTTCTTTTGGTTCATTGTTTTATTCAATGATATCTTCCTCCTCTTCCATTTCTTCTGCTTCAATAGCCTCGCATTTCACTTTATGGCTCTGAATGGTCAGCATATAAAGCGTCCAGAATATTATACTGCCCGACTGAACTCCTGTAGAATGCGTTTGTGAATACAATAGAAAGCAAAGACATCCCATAGCCATGCCCATTGTACGGTAATCTTCCTCATCACGTGAAAACAACAATACTCCAATTAAAGTCTTGCAAAGACAAAAGAAAAGGACTACAAAGGGTAAAAACAAAATCAACCCACCTCTACGAATTGTATCTGTGAAAGCATTGTGCCCAATAACGAGAAATACCTGTTTTTCCTTATCGGTAGTAATCTGATTGTTACCAAATAACAATTGTCTCGGATCACTGATAAAATCATTAAAGACAGACAGGGTATTAGAACGAGTTTGGTCAACAAAGTCAAATAATCGTCCAGCTTGTGTATAGTCGAAACTTAATATGCTGTCAGAATAGAACAGTATTAAAAGTAAAGCAACTGAAATTGCTAAAAGCTTTACAGACGAAGGAAGATTTTTCAACAGAATGACACATAAAATATAGGTCGCCACAACAACCAAGGCCATACGTTGTTGGATAAAGTAAACACAAACGGCACTAATGGCAAATATAAAAAAAGCCCACAATGTCTTGAGATGGAACTTATCCCATACATAATAGGTCAAAACAGGAAGAAATGTGGCTACGAAATAACCGTTAGCTGTCGCTTTTCCCAAAATGCCCATAACAACAGATGTTCTTATTTCTCTGGTATCAATTATTTTAGATTGCAATTCCTCCAATTCTTCTATCTCTGTCGGGTTAATAAACATACCTATAGACCAACCCAAAGGCTTATCTTGAGCTTGTAAAATGGTTACGAGAGCATTCAGAAGGAATCCGAAAGTGATTACAATATATGCTCCCTGAATTGACTCCTCGGTCTTAAAAATTCTCGGAAAAGCAAATATGGCAATACAACAAACAAAATGGACTGCCATTAAATCTTTGATAAAAACACTACTGAAAGCTGTATAGTTCAATATATTAACCAACAAATAGACAGCAACATATAAAAAATACATTTTCATCCCGTTTGTTGGCAAATAGTCACTATCACCATGTAACAGCACATATACTAATAGTCCGTATGCCACCACTATACGGACAGATATGGGGCCAATATGTATACCTCCAAGAAACAGGAACGAGAAAACAATCAAGAATGCTATTCCTATCCACTTGAGCCTGTTTCCAAATGATGTTTCTTCCATCGTTGAAGTTATCGTTTTTATGATTTGTCAGAATTTGTTATCTCATCTGTAATACTGTTTATACCATTCCGCGAACTTCCTCAACCCTTCCCTCAAAACTATCTTCGGTGTGAACCCAAAATCTCTTTCAAGTGCTGTTGTATCCGCGTATGTGGTTGGCACATCGCCTGGCTGCATGGGGACAAGTTGCTTGTGGGCTTCAAAGTCATAGTCTTGTGTAAGCACTCCAGCTCTTACCAGTTCTTCTTGCAGCGTCTGAACAAAGTCGAGGAGATTCTCAGGCTGGCCACCACCTATATTATATATTTTGTATGGGGGTACGGGCAGACCGTCTTCGCCTGTCCTTTTCTCTGGTGCTTTGGCCATTACCCTTACAACACCTTCCACTATGTCATCAATGTATGTGAAATCCCTAAGGCAGTTGCCATAATTGTAAATTTGGATGGTCTCTCCGTTCAACAATTTATTAGTGAAACTAAAATAGGCCATGTCAGGACGACCTGCGGGACCATACACAGTAAAGAATCTTAAACCCGTGGTCGGGATATCATACAATTTGGAATAGCAATGAGCGAAGAGTTCATTACTCTTTTTAGTTGCAGCATAGAGACTAACAGGGTTGTCAACACGGTCGTCAGTACTGAAGGGAACTTTGGTATTGCCGCCGTATACACTAGAACTTGAAGCATACACCAGATGCTTGACCGGGTTATGCCGACATGCTTCCAAAATGTTGTAAAAACCGATGACATTGCTTTCAATGTAGGCATCGGGATTCTCAATGCTGTAACGGACACCAGCTTGTGCAGCGAGATTAACCACGATGTCAAAACGATATTTCGCAAAGAGTTTGTTAATCAATTCTCTGTCTGCGATAGAGCCTTTAACAAACTCATAGTTTAAAAATGTTAAAAGCGTAGAATGGAACGTTTCGAGCTCTTTTAGTCTGTATTCTTTCAGGGAGACATTATAGTAATCATTGAGGTTGTCAAGGCCGACGATGGTGCCCTCGGACATCTCGGAGAAAAGCCGCTTGACCAAATTGGAACCAATAAAGCCGGCCGAACCGGTGATCAATATGCTTTGCATGGTGTTTTTGTCTACTCTTTATATCCTATAGCTCCGCCTTCTAAGTCCCAAGATAACAAATCAAGAAACTGAAAACCAATACATTATAGTTTTCCCGATAAGGCAAACAAAAATTTCTGCAAAGGTAAGGAAAAAATGGATTTGTTGTTTTGTGTTTCTCAACATTTTTTTGTGCTTTCTGCTGAGAAAACCGTAAAGTATAATGGGACGGATAATAAAAAAAAGTGTCCTGCGGGACACTTTTTTTTGAAACCTTCACCCTAAGGGTGAAAACATACTTTAATTAATAATAGCGATAACTCTTCACCTGGCCAATATGGCGGGCAAGGCGAACCACTTGGTTGCTGTAACCAAACTCGTTGTCGTACCACAGATAGAGGATGACCGTCTTGCCATCCGCGCTGACCTTGGTGGCCGGAGCATCGAAGATGCAGGCGCAGCTGTCGCCGATGCCGTCGCTGCTGACGAACTCGGTGTTGTTGCTGAAACGGATTTGCTCGATGAGATTGCCCTCAAGGCAAGCAACACGGAAGGCCTCGTTCACTTCCTCGACGGTGGTTTCGCGCTCAAGGTCGAGGGCGAGAACGGCCAAGGAAACATCAGGCGTAGGCACACGCACGGCGTTGCTCGTCAGTTTGCCCTTCAGTTCGGGGATGGCCTTGGCAGCGGCCTTGCCGGCACCCGTCTCGGTGATGACCATGTTCAACGGGGCTGAACGGCCACGACGCTCTTTCTTGTGGTAGTTGTCCAGCAGGTTCTGGTCGTTGGTGTAGCTGTGGATGGTCTCGATGTGACCCTTGGAGATACCGAAATGCTTCAACATGACTTGCAGGCCAGGCACAATGGCGTTGGTGGTGCAAGAAGCAGCCGAGAAGATGGTCTCGTTGTCAAGGTCGAGTGTGTCTTGGTTGACACCGTAAACGACATTCGGGATGTCGCCCTTGCCGGGAGCGGTGAGCAGCACCTTAGCCACGCCCTTGGCTTGGAGGTGGCGAGCCAACGACTCACGGTCGCGGAAAGCACCCGTGTTGTCGATGAGCAACGCATCGTTGATGCCATATTGCGTATAGTCGAGGTCCTCGGGGTTCTTGGCTTCGAGGAAGAGAATCTTCTGTCCGTTGACCATCATGGCGTTTTCGCCTTCAATAGGAGTGCAAACACCGTGGAAATAGCGGTGTACCGAGTCGGTGCGGAACAGGTTGATACGCTTGAGGATGTCCTCGGGTGAGTTTTTGCGGGTGACAATGGCGCGCACGCGGAGGGCATCACCACGGCCAGCCATTTCCGTCATTTCGCGGCAAAGGATACGTCCGATACGGCCAAAACCGTAAAGAATAACATCCTGAACCTTGTTGCTGCGCGGATTGGCATCGATGATGTAGTTGAGTTTGTCGCGGACAAAAGCAGTCACGTTATTGTTGTACTTGTCTTTCTCATCCGTCCACTCTGAGTTGAGGCGACCGAGGTCGATACGGGCGGGAGCCAGATTTTCGGCCAACAATGCCTTGGCGATAAGCAGTGAGTCTTGCACGCGGACGGGCTTGCCCAAAACAGCCTCAGCGCGGAGGTGCTTGTTCAGAATCTTGCCCGAACCACGGTTGACCAATAAAGAACGCAACATAATCAGTTCCACCGACTTGTCGTACCATAACCTACCAACGATGTTAATCAGTTCGTTGGCGGCTTTTTCGTTTTCATTCCATGCCTTCAAAGAGGTTTCGAAATTGTCATTCATACTTGTGATTTTTATTCAACATTAGGTTTAGTGTTCATATTTTTGGGCAAAGTTAGGGATTATTTTAATCCACACAAACGAAAAGGAGTTTTTTTTGTATTTTTGCCGAAAAATTAAAAACGATGGAGAAAAGCGACTGTCTATACGATGCCTATCTGAGCATCCTGAAAGAAGAACTCGTGCCCGCAATGGGCTGCACCGAACCGATTTGCTTGGCCTACGCCGCCGCCAAAGCGCATGAAATCTTGGGCACCATGCCCAAGCGCGTCGAAATCAAGGCCAGCGGCAACATCATCAAGAATGTGAAAAGCGTCATAGTGCCCAACACAAAGGGCATGAAAGGCCTGAAAGCCTCAGTTGCGGCGGGCATCGTGGCCGGCAACCCCAAGAAAGCCCTTGAAGTGATTGCCGAAGTGACACCGGAACAGAAGAAAGAAATCGCTGATTTTCTTGACCATACGCTGATGACCATCGTCCCGTTGAATGTCATTGCACAATTGGATGTGACGGTCACCTTATATAATGATGAGCATTCCGCCAGCGTGCGCATAGCAGGCTTCCACACCAACATCGTGCGCATGGAAAAAGATGACCAAGTGCTGTTCGACTCAGGCTACGCCGACAGCGGCGCAACCCAACTCACCGACCGCAGTTGCCTTTGCATGAAAAACATCTTCGACTTCGCCAACACCGTTGACATAGAGGATATTAGACCTATCATCAAGCCTCAAATCGACTGCAACAAGGCCATCTCGATGGAAGGCTTGAAGAACAATTGGGGTGCCAACATCGGCAGCACCATCATGAGCTTCGGCACCGATGTGAGAATCAAGGCAAGAGCTTGGGCGGCAGCGGGTTCCGATGCACGAATGAGCGGTTGCGAAATGCCCGTCATCATCAATTCGGGCAGCGGCAACCAAGGCATGACCGTCAGCTTACCTATTTTGGCATACGCTGAGGAATATGGCATCGACGAGGAACGTACCCTGCGTGCTGTGGCTCTTTCCAATCTTGTCGCCATTCACCAAAAGACTGGAATTGGCAGACTTTCAGCCTATTGCGGTGCCGTCAGTGCAGGTTGCGCTTCAGGATGCGGCATTGCCTACCTCATGGGCGAACCGCTCAATATCATCGAGCACACCCTTGAAAACGCCTTGGGCATGGCCGCAGGTATTGTTTGCGACGGCGCCAAACCTTCTTGCGCTGGCAAAATCGCCCTCTCCGTTGAGGCGGGCATCCTCGGCTACGAGATGAGCAAGCAAGGCGACTACCTCCTCGGCGGCGATGGCATCATTGGTCGCAATGTCGAAGAAACCATTGACCATATCGGCTGCCTCGGCCGTCTTGGCATGAAGGAAACCGATGTTGAGATTCTGAAGATTATGGTGGAGTAAGGTTATTTACCCATCAATTCCTTGAGTTTACCGGCAAACGCCATAATATCCTCCTCAGTGGTGTCGAACGCGCACATCCAACGGACTACATTGGCGTCTTCGTCCCAATCGTAGAAGAAACAATGGTTTTGCAGTTCTTTCCAGACCTTGCGGGGCAACTGTGCGAAAACGCCGTTGGCCTGCACGGGATAAACTACCTTCACGCCAGGAATGTCCTTCACTGCCTGATATAGCAGTTGTGCCATCTTATTGGAATGCTCGGCATTGCGCTTCCAAAGGTCGTTCTCGAAATAGGCATCAAACTGGGCCGCGATGAACCGCATCTTCGAGCAGAGCTGCATGGACTGCTTGCGACGGTACTTGAAGTCGGGGCAGACATCGGGGTTCAACAGCACGACCGCCTCCCCCATCATCAGGCCATTTTTGGTGCCACCAAAAGAAACGGCATCCACGCCAAGGTCGGTGGTCAACTGCTTAAAAGTGCAGCCCAAAGCCACAGCGGCATTGCCCAAACGGGCACCGTCGATATGAACGTACATGTCGTATTCCCTCGCCAAGCCCACGATGGCCTTGATCTCGTCCAAGGTGTACAAGGTGCCCAACTCGGTAGGCTGCGTGATGCTAATCAGCTTAGGCTGCGAGTGATGCTCGAAGCCGAAGCCATGCAAACGGGTCTTTATCAACTCTGGGGTCAGTTTGCCGTCGGAGGTGTCCACCGTCAGCAGTCGGCAGCCCACGATGCGCTGCGGCGCGCCGCATTCGTCCACGTTGATGTGGGCGGTCTCGGCACACACCACAGCTTCATGCGAGTGTGTCATGGCATCAATGCACAGCGTGTTGCAACCCGTTCCGTTGAAGGCAAAGAAAACCCTCGCCTGCTCGCCGAACTGTTCACGGAACTTCGCCTCCGTAGCTGCACAATATTCATCATCGCCGTATGCCAAAGCGTGGTCTTGATTCACACGGGCGATGGCTTCCAAAACCTCTGGGCAAATGCCCGAATGGTTATCACTTCCGAATCCTCTTTTCATAATTATTTTGACTATGGGACTACGAGATTGCGAGACTATGGGACAAACCAAAGTCTCGAAGTCCCGTAGTCTCGCAGTCTCGTGTCAAATTATACCATTTTCTTTGCTTCTTCCAGTATCATGTTGGCAAAACGATCGGCCTCTGCTTCGGTCTTGCCCTCGGAATAAATACGAATGATAGGCTCAGTGTTCGACTTGCGTAGATGCACCCAACCCTCCTCAAAGTCAATCTTCACACCATCGATGGTGGTCACCTTCTCGTTCTTGAACTTCTCGGCGAACTTC
>JAFWRA010000189.1 GCA_017508895.1 Bacteroidales bacterium | reverse complement strand
GTCAACGGGGTAGAGCTCCTTATCGCGCAGGGCGAAGCCATCAATCGTGCATCGGGCATGACTGACGAGATGATTGCCTTTAGCAGTACAGCCTCACGACAGATGTACGACATCATCGAAGCCTCAAACGACAGGGAAGAGGCCGACACCCTTTTGCGCCAGTTGGTGAAAGGCTGGGGTTATGGCGAGGAACTGACCGAGCAGACCGTAAGCCAGCTTACCATGCCGTGGATGTACTATTTCCTAAAATATGACCCCACTGAGGCCATCGTCAAGACGAATTGTCCCGCTTTGCTATTGAATGGCTCGAGGGATGTGCAAGTAGTTGCCTCACAGAATCTTCCCGCCTACGAAAAAATCATCACCGAGCACGGCAAGACCAACATGACCTTGCGCGAGATGCCCAGCTTGAACCACTTGTTCCAGCATTGCGAAACAGGCTCGCCCAACGAATACTTCACCATTGATGAAACTATTTCGGTTGAGGTATTGGAGATGATAGTTGGGTTTGTAAAGGGTTTGGGGAGATAGTTGCATTATTTCCAAAAGGGATTGTAAAATATATTGCGACGTGGTTAAAGCCGCGTCGTGTTTTTTTTATAGATTTGCACGCTGCATGATTGTATGCCCGTGAAATTGACAAATAAACTCAAACAACCCAAACATCAACATTATGATAGTAAATGATAAACAAGCAAAGAAATCATTGCGTAACGTCCTGCTCGTCCTGCTAATGGGTTTGGTGGGCATGACCCAAGCCAATCCCGTTGACATGCAAACCATCCGCGAAGTGGCGGTAAAGTTCGTGAACGCCAACACGAGAACACCGTTGCGAGGCGCAGAAGACCTGCAACTAGTGACAACTTACAGAACCGAAAGTGACGATGCCGCTTTCCACGTCTTCAACACGCCGGACGGCTTCGTCATCGTCTCAGCCAATGACTGCTCCACACCTATCTTGGGTTATTCCGATGAGGGCAGGCCTTTCGATTTGGAAGATATTCCAATACAATTGCAGGAGTATTTGCAGAGTTTTGTGGAACAGATTCAGTATGGCATTGAGAATCATGTACATGACGAAACCACGGCTCAGCAATGGGAGTTGGTGAAATCCACAGGGCGGTTGAATGACAATCGCGATGGCGACGCGGTGGAGCCACTGATTACCTCGATGTGGGGACAAGGATGGCCGTATAATGCAATGTGTCCGATAGATAGTTTGGCTGGAGCTACATACCACTACCGCTGTCTTACTGGTTGTGTGGCCACTTCTTTTGCACAGATTATGCATTATTGGGGCTATCCTATCAATGGAATGGGGTCACACTCATATACCCCTGATGGTTACCCCGAACAAACAGTCAACTTTAGTGCCACCACATACGATTGGGCAAACATGCCCAATAGTCTGTCTTCCTCATCCTCTTCAACCCAAATCGATGCAGTGGCCACATTGATGTGGCATTGTGGTGTGGCTGTTAATATGGACTATGGTCCGGATGCATCTGGAGCCGTCTCTACAAATGTTGCAACGGCATTGCAGAATTACTTCGGTTATTCTGACGAGTTGTCTATAGTTTATAGAAGTAACTATAACGGTGCAGATTGGTTGGCCTTAATGAAGAATTGTCTTGATTCAGGTTGCCCAATTCATTATAGTGGTTCTAATGCGTATGGAAGTGGTCATGCTTTTGTGTGTGACGGTTACAACTCCAGTGACCTTCTGCACTTTAATTGGGGCTGGAATGGATATCATAATGGCTATTTTTCCATCGGCGCATTGAATCCAGGAGGTCATTCCTACAATTCAAGCAATAAGGCCATCATCAACATCCATCCCAGTTGTAATTATGGCACTATCTACCAGATAACGGTCGCGACAGAATCTTCAGTTTATGGAACTGTTAGTGGTTCAGGAACCTTTAGCTGTGGAAATGTTTGCACAGTGACGGCAACGGCCAATGCAGGCTATGGTTTTATGTATTGGACTGAGAACGGTGAACCGGTTTCGACTGAAGCCCACTATTCTTTCATAGCAATGACCGATAGGAATTTAGTGGCCCATTTTGGACTGCCATTCAATATCACGACCTCGGCCAATCCCCCAGAAGGTGGCACGGTAACCGGCGGTGGCACATGCTATTATAATCAACATGTCACGCTTACAGCCGTACCTAACGAAGGTTATGTGTTCGACAAGTGGACCAAAGACGGTGTGGATTTTTCATTTTATTCCATATTGAACATGAATGTTACTGAGGCTGCGGAATATGTGGCTTATTTCGAACCGTTGGATGGCATAGAGATTGGGGTGGCAATGTCTACCAATGCGTATCTTCCTACCTATTCCCACCATTCCCTGACACAGCAAATCTACACAGCCGAAGAGATGGGAGGTGAAACCTGCGAAATTTCCAGCGTATCGTTTTTCAACACGGGAACATCCACAAGCTGCAACTTGGCCATTTATATGGTCAATACCGACAAGACTGTTTTTAACAGCACCAACGATTGGATTACGGTCACAGAGGCGAATCAATTGTTCAGTGGCAGTGTTACCATGGCTGCAAAAAGCTGGACCACCATCTATTTCCCCACACCATTCTCCTATGATGGTTCGTCAAATGTTGCTCTGATAATAGACAACAACGCAATTACTTATAATTATGGTAACATATTATGCCGCACATTCTCCACGAATGAATATCAGGCCATTTGCATAAATAGTTTTAATACAAACTATGACCCTTACAATCCATCCGCTTACACAGGTACACGTATAAAATATAAGAACCATGTTGTTTTTGGCATCCCGAACTATGACTACACGGTGACGGCTACGGTCAATCCTGCAAACAGTGGTACGGTGAGTGGAGGCGGGTCTTGCTACCTCAACCAGCCCATCACACTCACGGCAACACCCAATGCTGGCTATGTGTTCAAAAATTGGACAAAGAATGGAACCGTGGTATCTTATCTTTCCACTTATTCCTTGACCGTGACCGAGTCGGCTGAATATGTAGCGAATTTCGAAGTGGCACCCAATGGCATCGTCATTGGTAATTCGACCAATACCAGTTATTATTTGCCGACATATTATAATAATTATTCCTTGTCGGAACAAATCTATACCGCTGATGAGATGGGTGGCACTGCCTGCCAAATCTCCAGTGTGTCGTTCTTCAATACGGGGACATCCCCAAGCTTTAACTTGGCCATCTATATGGTCAACACCGACAAGACCGCTTTTAATAATGCCAACGATTGGATTGCGGTCACAGAGGCGAATCAGGTGTTCAGTGGCAGTGTTACCATGACCGAAAAAAACTGGACGACCATCTATTTCGCCACACCATTCTACTATGATGGTTCCTCAAATGTTGCTCTGGTAATAGACAACAACTCAAGCAGTTATACCGATGGTTACGCAAATTGCCGCACATTCTCCACCGATGAAAACCAAGCCATCCGCATCTCCAGTTATGGGACGAACTATGACCCTTACAATCCATCCATTTACACGGGTTTACCTATGAACGTTAAGAATCAGGTCATCTTTGGCATTCCGAGCTATGACTACACGGTGACAGCTACCACCAATACTTCAAACAGCGGTACGGTGAGTGGAGGAGGATCTTGCTACTTCAACCAGACCATCACACTCACGGCAACACCCAATGCTAACTATGTGTTCAACAATTGG
>JAFWRA010000188.1 GCA_017508895.1 Bacteroidales bacterium | reverse complement strand
GGCAGGATGGAACCGTCACCTAAGGTGTGGTAGGCTTGCCAGCAGTAGAGGGTGCTGACATGGATTTCGTAACCAAGGGCTTGGGCAGCGTTGCCAGCCAAGTTGCCGATGAACATCATCGAAGTGACGGTGTTGTATTTGTCGTCAGTCCACATGGCATCGTAGAAGCCCGTGGTGGTGATGCTGATGTCAGGCATTTGGCCGTTGGCTTGGCTGGTGGCGCCCACACCGAAGTAGTAGTCGTTGAGCCAGTAGGTCGACGGGCAGGAACCGATGTAAGCGTAGGCAGCCTTGTTTTCGGCACGCACCATGGCCTCGCCGAAGCAGGTACCGCTGATGCCCCAGTCGGCAGCCTCGCAGCAGTTACCCATGGCGAGGAAGTACTTGTGCTCGTTGGTCAGGTTGTTGACGTCGCTGACGGTGAATTGCGGGCCAGCCCAGCTGGTGTTGGAGCCGTGGGCGGTGTAGTTGGCAAAGCCGACGCCCTCGTTCAAGTGGCTGTAGCAGCCTGAGTATTGGCCGTGGCTGTATTCGTACACGTTGGCATAGCCGTGTTCTTCGTTGTAGTAGTAGTTGGTGGCATACCAGATGGTGGGACGACCCACGGTGACACCCCAACCGCTGTCTTCACCAGCGATGAGCAGCACGTTGTTCAGGTAGCTCGGGTCGGGCATGGTGTATTGTTCATACTCCAAAGCCTTGTTGATCATGGCTTGCATCTGGGCAACAGTCTCGGCGGGGAAACGGCTGTGGTACATATCGGGATACTCATCACCATCGACGCTCGAATACTGAAGGTCGGTGACGCAGCTGGTCTCGCTACCCGTGGCGCTGGCGGCCACTTGGTTCTTGTCGCCCATAATCATCAGGAAGGTGGGAGCATCTTTTGAATACTCGTCTTGGATGAAAGCGCGGATGGCAGCGGCGCTGGTGCCGATTTCATCAGTGTAGTTGATGTTCAGGTAGAAGCCCTTAGTGGTCTTCCAAGTATACCAAGGCTGCAAGCATTCCTCAAACATACGGTCGGCGATGATCAACATGTGGACAGGGTTCTGCCAAAGGTCAGGATGTTCGTCATACACATCGTCGCGCCAGTTGAACATCTGGTTGTAAACACCAGCGAAATAAGGGCTGAAGGTTCTGGCAAACTCATTGTAGGAGGCCGACTTGTCGTATTGGCTGTAGCGCACTTCAATCTCAATGTCGTTGTAGACACGGATGCTATTGGTGGCAGCGTCATATTGTATAGGGTTGACCGTCAAAGCGCCGATTTGGATGCCACGCATTGTGCCTTGAATCTTAGCTTGGGCGATGGGACGTTCAACAAAGCCTTTGGTATTGTAGGCCTTCTCATTGTAGGCAAAAGGCACTTCCTCTGGCTTCTGGTCTTTGCGGAGGGGCATTTGTTGAGGATAAAGCGTCTTGATACCAAAATCAGCGAGAGAATAAACCGTGGTGCTGTAATTCTTCACTTCGACGGAGATGTTACTGACACCATAGGGAATAGCGATAAGTTTGTTAACGACGGGCAAAGTAGGATCGCCCACGTTACCTGAAGGATAGGTGTTTTCCATGGTGATGTAGGAGAACGCACCTTTTTCTGTAGAAACTTCAGTGGCATCGATGCTACTGAAGGAGAAAGAGGCTGTGAAGCCTTCGTCGGTCACGTTGGCACAGTTTTGTGCCGACTTGGCAGCGCCGAGTTCGATGTGCTGAGCCATCGCTTGCGTGCCCAACAGCAGACCCATCATCAGGAGTGCTGTGCTGAGTAAACAAAATTTCTTCATTTTTTGAGTTTAATAAGTTGATATTGAATTTATTAGATAATTTCTACAAGATGTAAATCATGAAAGTGCAAAAATAGGAATATTTCCGAAGAAATATACCAGAAAAACGCAAAAAAGTTACCAATGAAGTAAAAATAGTTGAGTAGGCTTATTTGCCTTTTAGTATGCGCTTATATTCTCTTTCGTTCCTAAGGACTTCCAAGGCTTTTTGGATGCCTGTATCGGCAGCGGACATCACTTGATAATACTGTTGTGTTTCCCATACATTGCGGGCAATCAGGGCCTTTATCTGCAAAAGCAAGAATTTCTCAGAGCGTTTGAATTGCTCGTCATCCCATTCCACCTTGGCTTCTGTGGCGGCAGCTTTCAAACCGTTGATGTGTTCTTGACCTACAGTGAAGTCTTTATTGAAACTGTCGAAATCACCATATTGTGCCTTGATCTCATCGTGATGTTTCAAGCCGTAGTCGGTAGTGAAACGGTTGAGGGCACCTTTGCGGACGAGATTGGTGTAAAGCTTGCTGTTGTAAGCCGTATCAACGGGAATGAAAAGGTCGGGCATGATGCCGCCACCGCCGTAAACGGTACGGCCACCATCGGTCTTAAATTTCAAGGAATCAGGGAAGTGGATGCTGTCGGCATGGAAGTATTCGCCATGCTCTAAGCGTTTTGTCATTTCCTTGGCATAGTCCTCAATGCCTTTTTCATACGGACGTTGTATGCAACGTCCTGAAGGTGTATGATAGCGCGATGTGGTGAGGCGGATTTGCGCACCATCAGGCAGGTTGAATGGCCTTTGAACTAAGCCTTTGCCGAATGAGCGTCGACCAATGACCACGCCACGGTCGTGGTCTTGGATGGCACCTGAGAGGATTTCGCTGGCTGAGGCCGAACCTTCGTCAATGAGGACAACCAACTTTCCAGTAGTGTAAAGACCTTCCTTAGTACAACGCCATTCTTGGTAGGGCGAGTGGATGCCTTCTGTGAAGACAACGAGCTGGTTTTCGGTGAGGAATTGGTCAACGAGTTCAATGGCAGTGTTGAGATAACCACCCGTGTTGCCGCGCAGGTCGAAGATGAGCGACTCCATGCCTTGGGCTTGCAATTTGGCGAAGGCTTCTTTAAATTCGGCTGTCGATTCTTGTGCGAAACGGTCGAGTTTGATATAACCGACATGCTTGTCAATCATATAAGCAGCGTTGATGCTATTCAACGGGATTTTGTCTCGAATAATTTCAAAATCAAGCAATTCTGGGTCATCGCCGCGCTTCACGCTGACGGTAACCTTGGTGCCTTTCTTGCCGCGCAAACGTTTCTGAACATATTCGTTGTCAATCTTTTTGCCAAAGGCATCTTCACCATCAATTTTGATGAGCTGGTCGCCGGCCATAATGCCCACTTTTTCGGATGGGCCACCAGCCGTTGGACTAATGACGGTAATGGTGTCGCGGATGAGTTGGTAGGTCACGCCGATGCCTTCGAAGCTACCAACGAGGGGCTCATTTGCTTTCTCCACGTCTTTTTTGGAGATGTAAGCCGAATGGGGGTCGAGCTCCTTCAGCGCGGCGATGATGGCGTCTTCCGTCACCTTGTCTATATTGGCCGTGTCAACATAAAAATTCTCAATGAGATAAAGCGTCGTGGCCAGTTTTTGGGAATTCATCTGCCCCTTGGTTTGAGGCTTCTGTGGTTGGTTTTGGGCCGTTGCTGTCAAGGCAAAGAGGCAAGCCGTGGCTAATAAGAATGATTTCAGGAATTTCATAGGCCGAGTTTTTTGGCCTGCAAAGTTACACAATTTTTCTATCACATTCTCTGATTGCGACGTAATTGATTTGATAAGTTTTACTGCAACCTGAAATTGACAGGTAAGGTGTAAGTCACC
Organism: Bacteroidales bacterium; assembly: GCA_017508895.1. Next base: position 5,353 of record JAFWRA010000188.1, on the reverse strand, counting down.
CTGACTTTCTTTCCGAATGCCTCTCCGGGAATCCAGTTCGGCATCATTTTGACTACACGGACGGCTTCTTCGCTGCAACCTCCGCCCACGCCTTTAGCAACTTCAATATTGGTTATCTTACCATCGGGCTCGACAACGAACCTGACATAGACAGTGCCGCTGTAGCCGTCTTCTCTGGCTCGTTGTGGATAACGTATATTCATGGCGAGGAATTCGTACATCTTAAATTCACCCCCAGGAAAAGACGGCATTTTTTCTACATTGTTATAAATGGTTGTGTCAATACCAGGTGCTGCAATCTCTTTTACGGTAGTCAAAGCAACGGAGTCACTTTCGTGTTGGGCATGTGCATAGGAAAGACAAGCCGTGAGCAATAATAAGCATGCGAATAATGATTTTATATTCATTTGTTTTGTGTTTTGTGTTAACGTTGCAAAACGTAACGTGTTTTTTTCTGATATATAATGTTATTGTCTCAAAATCTCAAAAGTATTATCCTCATTCAACTTGATGATGGTTGAGCTTTTGGGTTTGCAGAAGCTGTCGTGATAGAGCTGCACCACGTAATCGACCTTGTTTTTGATTTCATCGCAGATGTCGCTGAAAATTATCGATGAAGGTTGCCCGGTCAGGTTGGCCGAGGTGGAAGTGATGGGCTTCCCGAGGCGACGGATGACTTCCTTGCAGAAGTCGTTATCAACCACGCGGATGCAGATGCTCTTGTCGTCGGAAACGGCCTTGGCCAAGTTCTTGCTTTCGGGATAGATGATGCTCAGCGGACTTTTGGCACCCTTGATGAGGTCGTAGGCGATGGCGGGCACGTTAACCACGTAATCCTGAAGCCTTTCCACAGAATCGACGAGGATGATGAGGCTCTTATTGAGTGGCCTCTGCTTGACGGCGTAAACCCGCAAGCAGGCCTTGTTGTTGGTGGCATCGCAGCCCACTCCCCAGATGGTGTCGGTGGGGTAGAGGATGGTCTTTCCGGCTTTCAGCGCCGCCACAGTGCGTTCCACTTCTTGTTCAAATGCTTCTTCCATGGTTTTCTTCTTTTTGTGATTGTCCTGCGGACAAGAAATCGTTCAAAATACTTTTAAAATCTGTATAATAATCTATCTTATTGATTTTGAATGATTTTAAATTGATTTTTGATAGATTTCTTGCGAAGCAATCCCATTATAGTTTCTCCTTTAATTTCTTTCGTAATAGGTTGTATTTGTGTCGGTTGGCTTGCGTCATCGTGCGGCAGATGCTGAATCCCGTCTTGCCGTAGAGGAACCCGCCTTTTATAATATATGTGCGAATGAAGTTGATGCTCGGGCTGAAAAGATAGGGTAGGAGGCTCGTCTTCTTGCCGCGTTCGTAGTATGACTGTGCACCCAGTTCGGCGAAATGGAACTGTTGCTTTCTGAAGGCCTCGGGCGTGTCCCAGGAATAGTGCAGCAGGTCGCCGTGCAACAGGGTTTTCTTCGGTGTTTCTTTGTAGTTCAGCCACTCGTGAATGATGCCTTCCCACTCGGCGAAGCCGCGCCGCCAGATGCGGATCTTGGTCTCGGGATAAAGTCCGCAGCCCTTGACCCACTGACCGCAGTAGTTGTTGAGACGGTTCATGGCAAAGACCTCGTTTTTGGCAATATCCTTGTCTTTCAGCGCTTTGATAGACTGTTTCAGTTCATCGGAGAGGGCTTCGTCGGCGTCGATGCTGAAGATGAGGTCGCAGGTGGCGAGTTCGTCGGCGAGGTTCTTTTGGTCGGAGTAGCCGAGCCAGTCTTGGGTGAAGAACTTCACGCCATAGCGGTCGCAGATAGCCTCGGTCGCATCGGTGGAATGCGAGTCAACAACGATGATCTCGTCGGTAATATCTTGAACGGAGTCAAGGCATTGCGCGATTTTTTGCTCCTCGTTGAAGGTGATGATGACGACCGAAAGGGTGTTCATGCGTTCAAAATTTCCGCAAAAGTAGGCTTTTTTTCTTATTTTTGTGGACTTTTCGTGAGACTTTATGTCCGAGCATTGGGAAATATATGCTGACTGGAATCCATGGCACGGTTGCACCAAGATTAGTCCTGGGTGTAAGTATTGTTATGTGTATCGCCAGGATGAGATGTACGGCAGCGAGGTATCAAGCAGCGAATGCAGAAAGACGGGCAATTTCTACCTTCCCATGAAGAGGAAGCGCGACAAGTCGTGGAAGATTGAAAGCGGCAAACTGGTGTTTACCTGTTTTACCTCCGATTTCCTTCTAAAAGATGCGGATGAATGGCGGCCGGAATGCTGGCGGATGATGAAGCAGCGGAGCGACCTTTGGTTTTTCTTTTTCACCAAGCGCATTGATCGTTTCATGGAGTGCGTACCCGACGACTGGTGCGATGGCTATGACAATGTCATCGTGGGCTGTACGGTGGAAAATCAGGAGATGGCGGATTATCGCTTGCCCATTTTCTTGTCGCTCCCCATCAAACACAAGAGCATCATTGCATCCCCGTTGATTACAGCCATGGATCTTACCCCTTATCTCGATGACACGATAGAGGAAGTGTCGGTAGGCGGTGAGTCGGGGGTTGAGGCAAGACCATGCAACTACGACTGGATACTTTCCCTTCGCGAGCAGTGTATCGCAAAAAATGTCGCCTTTCGCTTTCATCAGACGGGTGCCCATTTCATCAAGGATGGAAAGATGTTTTATGTGCCACGGTGCTACCAGTTGAGTCAGGCCCATAAGGCAAACATTGACTACAAGATAGGCAAATACCTTGTGCCCGCGACGGTGAAGTTCGAATGGAAAGACAGCGATTATCACGATTGACTAATGATTTTACCATTGACAGCCTGAAAGAAGATAATCGCACATGTGTTGAAGGCTTTCTGCGGGTTGTTGTGCAAGTTGTGGCATCTTATCGAATATAATCGATGAAAATAATGCATTTTTGTCTATTATAAACGATAAAAAGTATATAATTTTATCGAACATAATCGATAAAGTTATATCTTTGCAGTCGTAAAAAAACGAAAAACCATGTTAAGCAAGGACTTGATTAAGGATGTTATCGTTGAAAATCAGCGTTTTATTTCGTCGGTAAACTTTTTTGAGCGCGACTACGCGTTTGAAGACGCACTGAATTATGTGCTTGTGGGCTTGCGCCGTGCTGGGAAGTCATATTTGTTGTATCAGCGCATCCATCAATTATTGGAAAAAGGCCATCGTATGGAGGAAATCTGCTATTTCAACTTTGAGGATGATCGTTTGGGAATAATGACTTTGGCCGATTTGGACATTATCAAATCTGCTTATGAGGAAATGTTTGATACTCGACCTGTTTTTTTCTTTGACGAGATTCAGATTGTTGAAGGTTGGGAGAAGTTCGCGCGACGGTTGGCCGACCAAAAATACAGGGTTTACATCACCGGCAGCAATGCCAAGATGTTAAGCTCGGAAATTGCGACCACTTTGGGCGGACGTTATATGATTATGGAAGTGTTTCCACTTTCATTTGCTGAGTATTTGTCTTTTTCGGGCATTAACGTGAAGGAAAAGAATGCCTTGCACCTTCATAGAAAGGAGATTGTGAAGCATTTCGAGACTTTTTTCCGTTTCGGTGGTCTGCCCGAGGTGATGAATGTGGCCGATAAACGCTCATGGCTCAGCGGATTGTTCAACAAAGTTTTCTTTGGCGATTTGATTGCGCGTTACGATATCCGCAATGACTTTGGTTTGCGCATTTTGGCCAAAAAGTTGGCGGAAAGCGTAAAGCAGCCTTCATCCTACAACCGTTTGGCTAATGTGGTAAGTTCGACTGGCAAAAAGGCCAGCACTGATACAGTCATTGATTATGTGAATTACATGTGCGAATCGTGGCTGCTGTTGCCGTTGGAGAACATCATCGGCAAATTGACCGAACGCAACACCCAACGCAAGTATTATTTCATCGACAATGGCATTCTCAACCTGTTTTTGCCCGATCCAGAGGCCAGTCTTTTGGAGAACATGGTGGCCATTAACTTGATAAGGAAGTACAAGAACGAGGTTTGTTTCTACCATAACGGCGTGGAAGTCGATTTCTACTTGCCCGAGCAAAAAAAACTTATTCAAGCCTCTTATTCCCTGCAAGACGAAAGCACTTTCCAACGCGAAACCGAGGCCTTGGTCAAGGTTTCCAAACGATTTGAAGTAGACGATTTGATGATTATCACCAAAGATGAAGAAACTATCTTGGAAAAGGACGGCAAGACTATTCAGGTGGTGCCGCTATGGAAGTGGCTGCTGTGGCAAACAAATGCTCAATGAAAGAAATAACACACTTGGAATCGGAAGGATGAATCAACAACCGAGTTTTGCCTAAATCAGTAATCTGCATCACGACTTTCCCGAAAAATCCCTATCTTTGCGCCCTTATAAGAGCAATCGATGAATATCGGTATCCCCATTTGGATGTTAGCCTTATCGCTGCTGGCTGGTCTGGCAGCGGCAACATTGTTGTATTTCCGAAACAAGAAGCAACACTATGGCAAAGCCTTGAATGTCATATTGTTTGTGCTTCGGACTTTGATTGTCGGCTTGGTGGTCTTGTTGCTCTTCAACCCACTGATAAGGCAGAAGTTCAGTTCGGTGGAAACGCCTACGATTATTCTTGCGCATGACAATTCTTCATCTGTCGTCCTTTGTAAGGATTCGGCGTTTTACAAAAAAGATTATCTGGCCCAATTTGAGCAGTTTAGGAAAGACTTGAACGCTGATTTCCAAGTCGATGAATACCTTTTCGGAGAGGAAGTCCGCGATTTCGAGCAACTGGATTTCTCTGACCAACTGACGGATTTGTCGTCACTCATAAAGACCTTGGACAGAAGATATTACAAGCGTAATGTGGGCGCGGTGCTGCTCTTCTCCGATGGTATCTACAACCGTGGCTTCGAGCCGGAGTTGGTGGCGGAGAACTTCCCGTTCCCCATCCACACCGTCGTTTTGGGCGACACGGTTTCCTATCCCGACCTCGCTATCCGCAATGTGCATTATAATAAGGTGGTGTCGCTCGGCGCGACATTTCCCATCCGCGTGACGGTGTCTGCCCGCGACTTGGCTGGCCGCAAGGCCCAACTGACTCTCAAGGAGAGCGGTCGCCTTATCGAGAAGCGTGACATCGAGATTCCGTCCAACCGCTTCTCCAAGGAAATCGACTTCATGCTTGATGCCAACAAGAAAGGCGTGATGGCCATCGACATCGAGGTGAGCGGCATCGCCGAGGAGGAACAACTGCTCAATAATGTGCGTCATATCTATGTCGAGGTGCTCGATCAGAAATATAAGCTGCTTTGCGTGGCTGCTTCACCACATCCCGACTTGGGTGCGTTGCGTAGC
>JAFWRA010000187.1 GCA_017508895.1 Bacteroidales bacterium | reverse complement strand
GTAGCGCCGCCATGTCGCAAATCCCGACGACCACCGGCGCCGCCAAGGCCGTGGGTATCGTCATCCCTGAACTGAATGGCAAGCTCGATGGCATCGCCGTCCGTGTTCCTACGCCTACCGGTTCACTCGTCGACCTCGTCTGCACACTGAAAACCGAAGCCACAAAAGAAGAGATCAACGCCGCCATGAAGGAAGCCGCCGAAGGCCCGATGAAGGGTGTGCTCGAATACACCGAAGACCCGATCGTGAGCTGCGACGTCATCCACAACCCGCACAGCAGCATCTTCGATGCCCAAAGCACCATGGTGATGGGCAAGATGGTGAAGATCATGTCGTGGTACGACAACGAATGGGGTTATTCCAACCGCATGGTCGACCTCATCGAGATGATGAAATATTGATAATTAGTTATTGTGGGACTGTCACAGCGTGGCAACCGCAATGAAAAAAGATAGGGCTGCCATAATATGACGGCCCTTCATTTTTTATCGCACAACGGTGATGGAGCCTTGTAAATGCAGGCTCTCCTCCCCAGTTGCGCCAATGTACGTGATATCGGTGACATAGAAGTAGGTACCTGGCGGGCAGTCCATTTTGGTCAGCTTGCTCTTGCCGTCCCATTGGATGAGCGGGTCTTCAGTGTCATGAAGAATATTGCCCCAACGGTTGAAAATCACGGTCTTGGCACCTGAAATAAGGGATAGTCCTGTCACTTTTGGCTCGAAAATATCGTTGATGCCATCACCATTCGGAGTAAAGACATTAGGCAGTTGGTAGGAGAACTCCTCTATTGGTTCGTCCTGTCCGATATTCACAATCACAATGGCGGAATAGTTCACTAATGGCCGAAGGATACCTTCAATGGTATAATGGCCGAAGGTACGAACATAATAACGATAGGTCTTGTCGCTCTCCACATCAGCATCGGCATATTCCATACCCGCCACAGTGGCAATCCTCACGAAATGGTCGTCCACTTCTTTGAAGACTTGGGTGCTGTCCACAAGCCAAGGCACGGCTTCAGTCCATGTGAGGAGCGCCTCATTGTTGGTTCTATTAACTGTAAGCATAACAGCCGAAGCTGAAACGCTCGTACCCATCAGCTGCTGTTGGGCATCGCGCATCTCAACCTTATATAATAAAGTATTAGCCGTTGCCAAATCGACATTTGCATCGCGGAAAGTCGTGTCGGCGCCTTCATAAACGACAGAGGCCTCACCGTCAAGGATACGGGAAAGCGTGTAACTGAACGGCGCGACAAATTGCTCGTCAATCTCTTTGGGTTGTGCCCAGCAGGTAACGACCTGACCCGACACAAGGTCGACGCTGTCGTTTGTGACATGCGTCATCAATGGACTATCGTTTTTCATCTCCACGCAAGCGGCGTCGCTGACGATGCTCAAGGCACCATCGGGGAACTGGGCAAGCACCCGGTATTCGTAAGCTACACCCTGCGGCAAGTCATGGTCGGTATAAGTAGTAGCCGAGGCATCATCCAACGTAGCCAAAAGTTGATACCCTGCGTGAATGCCCGTCTCACAAGCATCAGGTTCATAGCCATCGCATCCCGCTTTACGGTAGACCAATAAAGCGACCGCATTGGAACAAGGATAAGCCGTCCAAGAAAGGATGGCATCATGGCCATGTACTTCAGCTACAAGGTTCTGCACCTTCGGTCCCATCACGTTGATGCTGACGGTTTTCAAATTGGTCAGGCTCACAGGGGTGGCATCGTCTTTAGCATGAATCACAAGCTGATAAGGCGTGTTTCGGATATGAACATAGCTGGTGTTCCAAAGAAACTCCATCTGAGGATTTAATCCAAAAGCCGACTCGGGATTGAGGATAGCTGGACTGACGGACAGTTCCAAAGGTGCTCCCGATGCCGTCAGTGTAACGTTGTCGCCATCGGGGTCGGAAGCCGAGATGAGGAATTCAAGTTGCTGACCTGCCAAAAGACAATACTGCTCGTCACATTGAATCTCAGGCAGGTCGTTATCACAGACCGAAATCAGGATTTGCATATCACGTATCACGGAACCGATTTTGATGCCATGCCGCCATTCCTCCACCATAAACGCCACATTATACTCGCCTTGCATCACGGGAACATCCCATCGCAACTCACCCGTCATGGGGTCAATTTCAAACGATTGCGATGCCTGTGGAAATGTATAACCTGGCACGTCCAACCCATCCAAGCCTTTGCAGTTCACCAATTTATAACTCAAACTATCACCATCAGGGTCGTAGGCAGAAGGATTGTGGAGGTAGAGTTTGCCTACACAACCCTTGTCGACTGGTGCGTTGAGCAGCTGCACTGAGTTGTTATAGCCCAAGAACGGGTTGATGACCAGTTCCGTCTCAATGTGCATGGGCACCATCACCGAGTTGGGCACGTTGACCACTCCATAGTTGCGGTTGGCGTCCTCCATGCTGATGGTGTAAATTCCTGAGGAAGAGAAGTTGTGGATTTTCTTGTACACATTCAGTGTGTAGTCATCGCCCAGGTTCTGGAGCACCACACGGGGGATGTACTCCTCCGTGCCGTCGCCCCATTGCACGAGGAGGGAATCGCGTTGCAGGCCGGCAGGACTGGGGGTGTAGGTGAAGCAGGTGAGCGTAAACTCGTAGGCATTGCCACCGAGCCAGGTATAGGTGATTTCGGCGGCACGCTGATGGGTCGCCTTTGCAGTGAAGGCGAAGCAGAACAAGAGTCCAAATATGAGCAGCAGTTTACGCATTGTGGTACTACCTTTTTGAGATTGCAAATGTAGTGTTTTTTTCTGACAGCAGCCCTTCGACAGGCTCAGGGACCGCAAAAAAAGCATCCACCTTTAGTTTAGGCGGATGCTTTTCATTCTAAGACGAGCCAAAGATTACTTGTTCTTCAGCAAATCGCGAATCTCAGCGAGGAGTTCCTCTTGCGTCGGGCCGGCGGGAGCGGCAGGTGCCTCAGGCTCCGGCTCGGGTTGTCTCTTCAGCTTGTTGATGCCTTTGATGACCATGAAGATCGACAGTGCAATGATGATGAAGTCGAAGATCACCTGAAGGAAATTACCCCAAGTCATGCACAGTTCGGGCTTCACGACAGTTTCGCCTTCCATGACAGCCTCGCGAATGACCCACTTCCAGTCAGTGAAGTTGAGGCCACCAGTGATGGCACCGATGAGCGGCATGATGATGTCAGACACCAAAGAGCTGACGATTTTTCCGAACGCGCCGCCGATGACCACACCGACAGCCATGTCCATGACGTTGCCTTTCATGGCAAACTCCTTGAATTCTTGCATAAATTTACCCATAGCGATAAAGTTTAATTGTTGTTTGTTGAAATGTTTAACTGTTTTTCAGCGCAAAGGTAAGGATAAAACAAATTGATGCAAGAAAAAAGATGAAAAAAAAGAAGCCTTTCCAACCATAGATTCCCAAAGGGAATGACATGGTCGGAAAGGCTTCAGTAAAACTGCAATCAAAACTCCGATGTGAAATGGAACTCTATGTCGGGGTATTTTTCCATCGCCATCTGAAGCGCATAGGGCGACTCCGCGAGGAACACATCACGGCCGTCTTTGTCCTCTGCGAGATTCAAGGCTTTACGCATCTTGAAATCAGCCAATTGAGCATCGTTGTCGCTCGTAATCCACGCGGTCTTGTAAAGCGAAATCGGCTCATAACGGCAAGAAGCATTGTATTCGTGCAAGAGACGATATTGAATTACCTCAAATTGCAACTCACCCACAGTGCCTATAATCTTTCTTCCCGTCATCTTACCCGTAAAGAGCTGAGCCACTCCCTCGTCAGTCAGTTGTTCCAAGCCCTTGGCAAGTTGCTTCGACTTCATCGGGTCGGCATTCTCCACATAGCGGAACTGCTCGGGCGAGAAACTCGGGATACCCTTATAGTTGAGAATTTCGCCCTCAGTCAATGTGTCGCCAATCTTGAAGTTGCCTGCATCATACAAGCCTACGATGTCGCCTGGATAGGCCTCATCGAGGACAGATTTCTTTTGCGCCATGAAAGCCGTGGGATTGGAGAACTTCAACTCACGGCGTTGACGCACGTGAAAGTAATTCTTATTGCGCTCGAAGCGACCCGACACCACACGCACAAAAGCAATACGGTCGCGATGGTTGGGGTCCATGTTGGCGTGAATCTTGAAGACGAAGCCCGTAAACTTCTCCTCCGTCGGCTCAATGCGGCGTTCCACCGTGTCACGACCGATGGGCGTAGGCGCAATCTCGATAAAGCAATCCAGCAACTCCTTGACGCCGAAATTGTTCAAGGCAGAACCGAAAAACACAGGGCAGATGTCACCATTTAGATATGCGTCACGCGAAAAGTCATCGTAAACACCTTGCACCAGTTCCGTCTCGTTACGCAAGGTCTCGGCATCTTCACCAATCATCTTGTCGAGTTCGGGGCTGTTGAGGTCTTCGAAAGCGACACCTTCAGTGATATGTTGCTTGTCGGAGTTGAAGAGATAGAGGCTCTTATCGTAAATGCTGTAGACACCTTTGAACTTCGGTCCCATATTGATAGGCCAACTCAACGGTGTGAGACGGATGTTCAGCTTCTGCTCGATTTCATCCAGCAGCTCAAACGGATCCTTACCTGGTCGGTCCATCTTGTTGATGAAAACGATGATAGGTGTATTCCTCATTCGGCACACCTCAACTAGTTTTTCCGTCTGCGACTCCACGCCTTTCGCTGCGTCGATGACTACGATAACACTATCGACGGCAGTCAAGGTACGGAAGGTGTCTTCGGCGAAGTCCTTGTGGCCAGGCGTATCCAAGATATTGATCTTAATCCCTTTATAATCAAAGCCCATAACAGAAGTAGCCACCGAAATACCACGTTGCCGTTCGATTTCCATCCAGTCGGAAGTGGCTGTCTTGCGGATTTTGTTCGACTTCACAGCACCGGCTACCTGGATGGCGCCGCCGTAAAGCAACAATTTCTCAGTCAAAGTAGTCTTACCTGCATCGGGATGGCTGACGATGGCGAAGGTCCGCCGACGGTTGATTTCATCAAGAAAAGACATTTGTTTTTCTTTTTATCAAGAATTTGAGAATTTCAGATTTCGCCGCCAATGCCTCCCGCATTGAAACCCATTGGGATGGGAGAAGACAATCGCAGGCGATTGTACCTTAAACAAAAGAGCGCAGGTGATTCCTCACTTGCGCTCTTTGCGGTCCGGACGAGACTCGAACTCGCGACCTCCTGCGTGACAGGCAGGCATTCTAACCAAGCTGAACTACCGGACCAGCCTGAAAAAGAACTCTATTGCTTTGCTTTGCGGGTGCAAAAGTACAACCTTTTTCAATACTGACAAGCTTTTTTTTACTTTTTTTTGAAAAATTTTCGATAAAAAGCAATAATAGCTTGATTTATAATATTTTATTATTTCGCCTGAGCATAGCCAGCACGCACGGCCTGAATGTTGAGGTCGACGACTTCTTGGCCTTTCTTGCCGAAAATGTGAGCAATGGCCTCTTCAACCTTCTCCATGGAGATGCCAAGATAAGGCACTGTGGCACCCAACAACACCATGTTGGAACGAGCCTTCAGCTGCTTGGCAATCTCGTTAGCATTGAAGGAAACGACATGCTCCAGCTTGCCCAACTCAGCGTTGATCTTCTCCATGTCGGGGTAATTGCTGATGTTGACAAAGGGATCGTTGTTGGTGATGACCCAGCCCTCCTTGCTCAGCCAAGGCAGATAACGCAAGGCTTCCATAGGCTCTGACGACAAAATGATGTCGGCCTGACCTTCGGGAATGACATCAGCGAAAATCTCATCGTCGGAGATGCGGAGGTGCGAGAACACCGAGCCGCCGCGCTGCGACATGCCATGGATTTCGGACTGTTTCAAGTTCATGCCCATATTGAGAGCAGCGTCAGAGATGATCTTGGCCACCGAAACGATGCCGTCGCCGCCTACGCCGCATAATACTATATCTTTTTTCATGATTTCAGGATTTAAGATTCAATATTTAAAATTCAAAACTCGCCGATGGCTTATGGCCTATGGCTTGCCTTTACGTTGTGGCAGCCATAGGCCATTGGCTATAGGCCATAGTTACTTCTTCATGTGCTTTTTGAGTTCGACAATGCAGGTGCGGTGAGGTATAATAACAGAAACACCATTATAATTCACCTCTTCTTCGATGATCTTCACATTCTCCTCGTGGTTCTTGGGCAGCGGGATAATGTCGCGGATATGCTCAGGTTCAACACCGAGGCCTTCGCAGATGCGGCGGATCTTGTTATGTGCCGACGAAGGCTGACCACCCGTCATAGCGGTGATATCGTTGTCGAGAATCATGACCACGACGTTGGCCTTCTCGTTGACGCAGTCCATGAGGCCAGTCATGCCGCTGTGGCCGAAGGTACCGTCGCCAATGACAGCCACGCTCGGGAACATACCCACCTCGCTTGCGCCCTTGGCCATGGTGATAGAGGCACCCATGCACACTGTGGTATTGATGGCGCCCATGTTGAAGCCCAAAGTGTAACAGCCAATGTCGCCAAACACTTTGCCACCTTTATGGTTAGCCATAACAGCGTTCAGAGCATTGTAACTATCGACGTGCGGGCAGCCTTGGCAGAGCGCGGGAGGACGATTGGTGACCACCTCTGGCACCTTATACATTACAGGCACATCCATACCGAGGGCCTTGGCGACCTTCTCAGCATTCAGCTCACCATCGCGGCGGATAGTCTCATCGAGACGACCCATGACATTCTTGCCCTTGCCGAGGAAGCCCTTGATAAGTTCTTCAACGAACGGCTGACCGTCTTCGAGGACGAGGATTTCGTCGCACTCGTCGTAAAGCTTGTTGATCATATCATAAGGCAGCGGATACTGCGTCACCTTGACAACGGGATACGGGCACTTGCCATCAGGGAAGTTTTCCATGAGGTAGTTGTAGGCGATACCTGTTGTGATAATACCAATGTTTTTCTTCGGGCCATCGATGTATTTGTTGAAGCCCGAGGTCTCCGAAGCCTCAGTGAAAGCGGGCTGCTTGTCGATGAGGTTGCGGTAGAGACGTTTAGCGTTGGCGGGCAGCAACACAAACGATTTGGCATCAGCAGGCTCGGTGAGCTCATTCTGCGGGCGGACGGGCTTGCGCACCACGCCAGCACGGCTGTGAGCCAGACGGGTTGGGATACGATAGAGCACCGGGGTGCCGAGTTTCTCACTCAGGTCGTAGCCGTAGTGCACCATGTCGTAGGCCTCCTGTTGGTTGGAAGGCTCCAGCATGGGAATCATGGCCCAGTGACCGTAGAAACGGCTGTCCTGCTCGTCCTGCGACGAGAACATGCTCGGGTCATCGGCCACCACGACAAGGACGCCCTTTGTGCCGATGATGGCGGCGTTCATAAAGGGGTCGCCACACACGTTAAGACCAACGTGTTTCATACAGGTCATGGCACGCTTGCCGGCGTATGCCACGCCGATGGAAGCCTCAAGGGCTGTCTTCTCGTTGGCGCACCAGTTGGCAATCACACCAAGTTCCTTGGCCTGTTTTGAGTTGATGACATACTCTGTGATTTGGGTTGAAGGCGTACCCGGATAACTGTTGATGGCCGAGCCGCCAGCATCGATGAAGCCCTGTGCAATGGCCTCATCGCCTAAAAGCAATACTTTCTCCATATCAATATTCTAAATTTCAAATTTAATATTCAAAATTCAAAGATTATGTTTCTTCGTAACCGAAGATTTACAGATTTGGGACAAAGATACGGAAAAATTCAATAAGTCAAGAAAAAACTTTACCATCATTGTGGATTTAGCCCGTAAAACTTATGCACGCGCATGATTTGCTCCATCAGGGCCTCGTCTTCGTCGTCATTTTCGTGCCAGATAATGTAATCGGCCAACAGGCGTTTGCCTTCTTCGGGCCACTGTTTAGCCATTCGAGCACGAATCGTCGCCTCGTCGCAATGGTCGCGCAACATGGCACGGCGCAAACGGGTAGCTTCCGATGCCGAAACCATGATGATGGCGTCAAATTGTTTCTCCAAACGCTTCTCGAAAACCAGTGCCGATTCAAACAAGACGTATGGCGCATTTTGTTTTGCCATCCATTGTTCAAAATCGAGGAACAAAGCTGGATAGAGTATACCCTCCAAGTCGCGCTGGGCGGTTTCATCGTGGAAAACCAAGTCAGCCAGATGCTTCCTATCAATTTCAGTATCTGAGAGGTATATGGCATTACTGAAATGTTCAACCAACTTCTTGCGCACCTCAGGCACGAAATACATTTGCTTGGCAGCAGTGTCACTATTGTAAACAGGGATACCAAGTCGTTGCGACCAAAGTTCACACACCCACGACTTACCGCTGCCGATATTGCCTGTGATGGCGATTTTTTTCATTGGACAATCAAGTATTCCACCTTATCGGGGCGAGTGCTCAAGATTTGAACGGTTGGAGGCCAGGAAGCAAGATGCACGTCCAGCAAGGGTTGCATGGCTTCCATCTGGTGCTTGTCGACGGTCACCGTGAAACTCTCAGGAGTGATGGAAGCATAGTCACGTATGGCGACGAGGCATTTCACCGACATCGTTTCAGGGAAAAAACGCACTCTTTGGTTGGAGGTTACATGAATAGGCACTTCGACATCCATCTCTGTGAACCGCTCCACCTGCACATCGGCTTTCACCTCCTTAATATTCGAACGGATTTGGCCGTCGAGTAGGTCAAGTGGCAAGGTTGCGCTAAAGCTTTGGTTCACATTGGTTTTGGTAAGCAATTCCGTCTTTACCGCTTTTATTGAATCAACGACCTCTTGGGGGCCATAAATGGTCACCGACGAAGGATCCAACACAGGAATGCCATAAAGGTCGTATTGCCGCTGGGTTTTGATATCCGATTGCAAGACGACAGGAACGACCTTCATCTTCAGCGCATCCATAGAGAAATAAATCTTCGCATCATTCATCGTGATGTCGGAAGCGTTAATACCTAACCTCTCAGCCACCTTTTCCGCCACATATTGGCTGCTGAAGGAATAGGTGTTGCCGCTCTCAAAGCGGTAAGGCACCTCGTCCAACGGAATGGTAACAAAACGGTTAGGCTCGCGAATCATCTTGCAACGCAATGTGTGAAAGCCATCAATCATCAGCGACATCTTCACCGATTGGTCATCCGACGAAACCCATTTGTCGGTAGGCACCTCCACAAATTGAAGCTTGAAAGTTGTCTGAGTCGTATAATTCTCCGACAACTTAATCAAAAACCACAATGCGGTGGAAATGGCCAAAAAGACAAGAAAAGTAAGGACAGAACGCTTGTCTTTGCGTTCTGCCTTCTGTCTGATGTTATCAAACGGGTTCATCATTAAGCCTGTCCGACGCGGGCACCATTTTGGACAAGAGCGGTCTTCTCAACCTCGACTTCAATATTCGGAGCCAGTGAAATCATGACTGTGGTATCTTTCACCTCAGTCACCTTGCCGTGGAAACCGCCTATAGTAACCACCTTGTCTCCCTTTTGCAGACCATCGCGGAATTTCTGTTCTTCCTTGGCCTTCTTCGACTGCGGTCGAATGAAGAACAACCAAAACACGACGATGAGAAGAACAATAAAGATAAGGCTCGAATACATGGAGCCGCCCTGAGGTTGGGCTTGATCTTGGAGTAAGATAAATAAACTGTTCATTTTGTATGATTTAAAGAATTTAATACTGATCAGGGGTAAGAACTTTACCTTTAATGCGAAGGGTGGTCTTGGCAGGGTTTGTGTTCGACATGACGGTCAAAGTGCGGCTTTGGAAACCATGATGGCCTGTGCTATTATAGGTCACTTTGATGTCACCTTTCTTGCCCGGAGCAATTGGTTCGCGAGGATAATCCCCTACAGTACAGCCACAACTTGAGCCCACTTCACTAATAATCAGCGGCATGTTACCTGTATTAGTGAAATGGAAGGAATAACTCACCACCTCACCTTGCAACAATGAACCAAAATCATGTTCCTCTTTTTCAAACTTGATGGCCGCTTGTTTGTTAGAGGTTTCTGTAGCCGACTTAGGGCTGGTCACCAAGTCAGTGGAAAGTTTACCTCCACTTTTCTCCTTGCAAGCCGGCAGCAAACACAAACCAAAAACAAAAACTAGAAACAGTTGTCTGATATTCAATAAGTTTTTCATTGTCTTTGGGATTTGATAATCATTACTGAGCCTTGGTAGGTGGCATCATTCTTCAATCCGTGGCATTTCAGCACATAGAAATAGGTGGCATCAGGCAGCCCGCCTCCATCCCAATTATTCTGATAGTCGGTGGAATGATACACGACACGTCCCCAGCGGTTGAAAATGGTCAACTCCGAAGACTCATAATACCGATTCAGTGGCTCATAGTTCTCATATTCAAGAGCCGAACCACCATTTTCATCTCCGTCTCTGGTTTCGCCTCCCGATGGCATGTCGTTACCACCATCAAGCGAGATGATGAAATAGTCGTTAGTGCCATCGCCATTGGGAGTAAACACATTCGGTATCTTCAGTTTCACTGGCTCCACCCTAATGGAATGGAAATAAGTAGTGTCGCAACCCTGAGGATTGTAGACCTTCAGTTCGGCGGAGTAATCGCCCGTTTCCACATAGGTGAAACGAGGTTCAAGCTCCGTTGATGTGAGGTTGTACTGCTGATTCAAAATCCAATAGAAATTACTGATATCCAACGAGTCAGCCGTAAGATTTTCGAATGAATAGGTTACATGAGAATTTTGCAGATAGACGGTATCGCCTGGGTCAGCACTGATTTCTGCCACAGGATTGGGGTATGCTTTCAGCGTGACGCTGTCTTTTTGGGTGCAGCCACGACCATCCGTCACCTTAATATAATAATACTTGTAGGCCTCCAAACCAATGGCCCATGTAGGGTCGTTGGGAGCAATATGCAGCGGGCTAACCTGCCATTCGTATACGAAAGGTGGTTCATACACACTTGAAAGGCTGTCAACCATAGCCAACACTTGTGCATTCCTTCCATTCTCTTCCTCACGGTTGCTGCAAGTCAGTTTCACTTGCCGGAAATTGACCTCGAAACGCGGCTTCACCTCAACAGTGATTTCGTTTTGGCAAATCACATCACCACTTTCAACGTCACGGACTTCGACACTATAAGTCGTGGTCACAAACGGATGCACAGTGATGCTACTTGTGGTCTGGCCACCAGGCGACCAGGAAAAGGAATGCTGATAATTATTTGGTACGCTAAGAGTCACAGCTGACTCACTGCACACAGGCATTTCGGCGCTGCAAGTGATTTCGCATGGGTCCTGTGCCATCGCGAAAGTCGTCAGCAGCAAGGTCGAAAGCAGTATCCATGCTTTTCTTAAGATGATTGTTTTTCTCATTCCAAAACAAAATAGGGTGCAAAGATAGGAATTTTCCATAAGAGAACGCAATCTCTGGCTGATTATTGTATCATCCGACAGTTTACAGCTTCACCAACTTGACAACCTTGCCCATGGCAACAGGGACACCATAGTTGACAATATAAACCCCAGAAGGCCATGTGCTTGAATCAATTTCAACCGATTTTACAAAACGGAGGTTCGGCACCATCTGATTGCCATACAAATCGTAAACCGACACATCGGTGTAGCCCTCACTTTCAGAATAAATCGTAAATTTTCCATTGGTCGGGTTGGGATAAAGCCCCTTTGGAGCCTCCACCTCAGGAATCGGCACACTGGGCATCAAAGCCTGCCAAGAGGCCTCCCAGCCTGTATCCGTGGTAGCGCAATCGGAGCGGAACTCCACACACATCACGTTGCCCGATGACTGCACTGTTCCAGGACTCTGCGTATTCCATCGGCCTATTTTTGGGGCAAAAACATTGTCGCCGTCATAAATCCAAAGGAAGTCGAAATCCGTCTCCAAACTAAAGCTACTGAAGTTCAGTTCAATAGTTGACTCTTCTGGGCCACGAATCACCCAAATCTTGCGTTCATCGTCGCCATAATTCAGATGGTCGAGGCGGCCTTCCTCACCTTCCATGACGGTGACTGGCGCACCCTCGTTGATGAGTTTGTAATAGTAGTTCCAGTCCCAATACGGTCCCGGGTCGGTGTGGCTTTGGTCAGGATAGTGCTGATGCCCGCGAATTTGGATGCAAGCCCCTTCACCGCCGAGGTTATAAAGGCCGTTATTGATGCAAAAGCCGTTGTCCAAAGTGTCGCGGTCATGCGTGCGGTAGCCTTTGATAGTGTCGTAGCGCGAACAAATACTCCGCACCAGATTAGCCGACGACCGGTACATCGCTTCGGTGAAAAACTCCCAGACATTGCCGTAGGCTTCATGCTCGATGCCGATGGTATAGCCGTTGGCTGTGCGGGCGTGCCAAGCCTTGTCTTTTTCGCGCACCATTTGGGTGACCTGGCCATCGACGGAGCGAATAACATAATGCGCCGACACCTGCGCATCGCAGTTTTTGAACCAGCTGATGCAGCCAGCGTAGGAGCCTTCAGTATAATGGATTACGACTGCACTCACCTCTTTGGTACGCGGTTCCCAATTGCATTCTGGTGCCGGGTCCCAAATGGCTGGCGGATAGTCAGGACTGCGCGAAATGCCCAATTCGGAAGCGGTGAGCATATCATAATGCTCGGCAAAAACGGCTTTTAAGTTGATGTCATATTTCTGAAAACCAAACTGTTCAGCTTTTTTCTCATCATTGAGGAATAGGCACACCGAATACAACATGCTCTGCATGGGATAGATGTCCTTCTCCTCCCCTATCGGAAGTTCCGAAAGTTGCTGGATGACAGAAAGATAGCCTTTTATTTCTTTTGCATTACGCTCTTTGGATAGTCGCTCAAAAGCCTTGGCGTAGGCCAAAACGTTTGCAGCTGGGCTTTCTAGTATTTCCATTTCCGAAATGCCAGACAATTCCGAAACCAAATGAAGGTTCTCACGAAAATAGTCCTTGCCATCTTTCACCAAGCCCATCAAGCCGTAAGCTCGCGGCATGGCATCAGGACCGTCGTGGAAATAGTTCGCGTCTGTCAAATGATGGCAATGCGTGTTGGTGAAGGAAATAGCTTCGAGCATGCCTTGAGGAATGTCAGGATAGTCTTGGTAGGCGGCATCGAAGACCGAGTTATAGTTTTGTAATTCTTTGGTTTGCGCCTTCCCAAAGAACGGCAAAAGAAACAGTAGGACAAATAGTGTTTTTAGACGTTTCATTGCAAAAGATTTGAGGACAAAAATACACATTATTCTTTTTATGGGAATGAGTTTTTTTTCTATCTTTGCCGTTTTGAGAAATATCACATAAAAATATCATAAAATGAACGCACTCAACGATTTCCAAAAAGAGATTCTTGCCGGCATCCCCGATGAACTGCCGGAAGTGAAACCATACGACACGACCATCAACCATGCGCCCAAGCGCAAGGACATCTTGACCAAGGCCGAGAAGAAGCTGGCCATCCGCAACGCTTTGCGTTATTTCCCTGCCAAGTTCCACGCCACCTTGGCCCCTGAATTTGCCGAGGAACTGGAGAAATACGGCCGCATCTACATGTACCGATTCCGTCCGTCCTATAAGATGTATGCCCGCCCGATTGAGGAATACCCAGCCAAATGCAAGCAGGCCGCAGCCATCATGCTGATGATCCAGAACAACCTCGACCCTGCCGTGGCACAGCATCCGCACGAGCTCATCATCTACGGCGGCAACGGCGCCATCTTCCAGAACTGGGCACAATACCGCCTCGTGATGCAGTACCTCGCCAACATGGACGAAGACCAGACCCTGGCCATGTACAGCGGTCACCCGATGGGTCTCTTCCCCTCGCATAAGGACGCCCCGCGTGTGGTAGTCACAAACGGAATGATGATCCCGAACTACAGCAAACCCGACGACTGGGAGCGCTACAACGCCCTTGGCGTGACACAATACGGCCAGATGACCGCCGGCTCCTATATGTATATAGGGCCTCAAGGCATCGTCCATGGCACCACTATCACCGTGCTCAATGCAGCCCGCAAACACGGCGGCAGCACCGCTGGCAAGTTGTTTGTCACCGCTGGCCTCGGTGGTATGAGCGGTGCCCAACCCAAGGCTGGCAACATCGCCGGCGTGGTGAGCATCACCGCCGAAATCAACCCGGCTGCCACGCAGAAACGCTATCAGCAAGGCTGGGTCGATGAGGTGTACGACAACATCGAGGAACTGTTCAAGCATGTCAACGCAAGCCTTGCTAAGAAGGAAGCCCGCAGCTATGCCTACCAAGGCAATGTGGTGGACCTTTGGGAATATGCCGCCGAACATGACATCCACGTCGACCTCGGCTCCGACCAGACCTCGCTCCACAACCCGTGGGCTGGCGGTTACTATCCTGTAGGCCAGTCGTTTGAGGAATCAAAGACCATGATGGCCGAGAATCCTGAACTCTTCAAGGAGAAGGTGCAGGCTTCGTTGCGCCGCCATGTGGCCGCCATCAACAAGCTGACTGCCAAGGGCATGTACTTCTTCGACTACGGCAACGCCTTCCTGCTGCAAAGCAGCCGCGCCGGCGCCGACATCCTCAAGGCCGACGGCACGTTCCGCTATCCTTCATACGTCCAGGACATCATGGGTCCGATGTGCTTCGACTATGGCTTCGGCCCCTTCCGTTGGGTGTGTGCCTCTGGCAAGCCCGAGGATTTGGCCGTCACCGACGACATCGCCTGCCATGTGCTTGAGGAGATTGCCCGCACGGCTCCTGCCGAAATCCAGCAACAGATGCGCGACAACATCCAGTGGATCCGTGGCGCACAAGAGAACCACCTCGTGGTCGGCTCACAAGCCCGCATCCTCTACGCCGACTGCGAAGGCCGCACCAAGATCGCTGCCGAGTTCAACAAGGCCATTGCTGACGGTCGCCTGAGCGGTCCCGTCGTCCTTGGTCGCGACCACCACGACGTGAGTGGCACCGACAGCCCGTTCCGTGAGACCTCCAACATCTACGATGGTTCAAGCTTCACCGCCGACATGGCCGTGCAGAACGTCATCGGCGATGGTTTCCGTGGCGCCACCTGGGTGAGCATCCACAATGGTGGCGGCGTGGGCTGGGGTGAAGTCATCAACGGTGGCTTCGGCATGGTCTTAGACGGCACCGCAGACGCTGACAGACGCCTCCACTGCATGCTGCATTGGGACGTGAACAACGGCATCGCCCGCCGCAACTGGGCCCGCAACGAAGGCGCCACCTTCGCCATCAAGCGTGCCATGGAGGCCGAGCCTAAACTGAAGGTCACGATGCCGAACTTGGTGGAGGACAATATCCTTGAAGGACTGTTCTAATTGAATTGCATTTGTAGAGACGCGCCATGGCACGTCTCTACATTTTTACAATTTACAAATTGATAGCACTAGGGGAGAGAAGGAAATCAAAGATGCTCATTGTAACGATTCCCTTCTCATCTCTTTTTAGTTTGATTCTATCCTTGACCACTATGATTTTCTTAAATGAATCGGGGATTTCAGTCAACACTTTCTTTTCTTGTTCAACTTTTTCCAAATTTGGCATATATCTGTCTCTTTCTATTCTCATAGCCTATTTCAAATTTTTGACATATATGACGAAATTTTCACACAGAAAAAGTAACACTTCTATTTCAAATAATTGACATTTTTGTCAAAAATTTCACACAGAAAACGAAAACAGGACGACAAAGCGTCCTTTTTTCGTATTAGCGGTATGTAAAACGCCAGCAAAGCCCGAATGGCCATGATCCTCGACACGATTCATGCCGTTGGGCTGGAATTGGCAGCGGTGTAAAGAACGGGCGCGACACTAAAGCCGCGCCCTCTTTTGTCTTTTCTTAGTTTTGCATTGCAAATGCTGAGGCGGAACTTCAACAGGTCATGGTTCAAACACAACGCTCCATTCCTTACACAGTTTTTCTAAAGTCCAAGAAGCGTTGAGACCGCTTGTTTCTGGCAAACGAAACACTTTGATGGATTGCCCGAACTGATTTTGTAGTTTTTCTCCAAACTCTTTATATTTTCCATAACCATTTATGGCTATCTTTGTTATGGTCGGATTTTTTCTAACAAAACCAACAATATCGTTTGGAATTCCTTCTATGATACCTTTATCAGTGCCATTAGTTCGC
>JAFWRA010000186.1 GCA_017508895.1 Bacteroidales bacterium | reverse complement strand
GTGATGCATACACCGAGTTGGGGCAACATTTTTTCATGCTACCCTAACTCGGGTTTATACGCGGTAATACTTTCCTCTACGAGTTTACCTCAAACTGGGTTCCATTGCCGCCCATGTCATCGGTTAATTTGCAAGACGGGGTTGGGAGTGCAAGAGCCTCCGACCACCACAAAGATAATAGCCTTGCCATGGGCGGTATATCCTAATCACCCTTTGTTGCCATCGGGTGTGTCGGGATCTTTTTGGAAGTCCTTGTATTCCACCTTGTCGTTCAGCACGTGCCACACGGCTATTAGCAGCTTCCTTGCCACGGCCACGAGCGTCTTCATCTTGTTCTTCCTCCTCACTTGTGTCAGGTGGTAGGAGAACCTACTGAAGAAGCACCCCTTCGTCCTGCTCGCCGCCCACGCGCACTCTATGATGGTCTTGCGGAGGTACCTGTTGCCATGCGTGATGCGGCGCGACTTGACCTTCCTGTTCGACTCGTCGTTGCGCGGTTTGAGACCGCTCCAGGATGCAAGGTGGTTGGCGGTGGGGAACTTGTCCATGTCCGTTCCGATTTCTGCGATCAATGATGTGGCCGCCCTCTCCTTGATTCCCGGTATGGTCTGAAGCCTGCGCAATTCGTCGGGGAAGAGCTCCTCGCACTTGGCAGTCATCCTCTCCTGACACTCGCGCTTGTGTCTCTCCGCCATCTCTATCTCCTCGGCGAGCTGCCTCATGGCGTCCTTCTCCGCCTCGGAGACGATGCCCGTGAGCGAGGCCTTGATGGTGTCACGGCCATGGCGGTTGATGATGCGCCCGTGGACTTGCGCCACGAGCACCTCGGGGTCCGTGACACCCGACGCAAGCAAGGCCACCACCTTCTTGTAGCTCTTGCAATCGACGTTGGACACGTAGTTGCTCAGCCGGATGTTGCACCGCTGAAGCACGGCGTCGAGCTTGGAAAGCTTGCGCACGATCTCCTCGTCGAGGTCGAAGATGCGGCGGTCCCACTGCCGCAGCTGCTGGATGTCCTCGGGAGGGACGAAGCTGCCACCGATGAGCTCCTTCATCGTGCACTCGGCTATCCATTGCGCATCTTTCACGTCGCTCTTGCGGCCGGGAAGCTGCTTGATGAAGTAGGGGTTGACAAGGTGGAGGGTGAAGTGTCCTTCGAGCACACGCCATATGGGAATCCAGTAGATGCTCGTGCTCTCCATCGACACCTCCTTCACCCCACAAGAAAGCATCAAGTCGCGCATCTCATGAAGCTGGGTTGTTAAAACTCCGAAAACTCTCTCAAAAATCTCGCCTGAATCGTTCAGAATACAAAGATAAATGCTATCTTTGTGCACGTCAAGGCCGCATACTGTTCTCATAAGCCTAAAAGTTGAGGATTAAACATTTAAAATATCACCTCAAATATATCAAAAAATTGTGACTAAGAGCATGTGAAAATAGGATATTTGGGAGTATGCGCCTTGATTTATTGCAAAAAGGCCGATTAAAAGACTTATGCAACCCCAATTCGGAGGGATTTATTCCCTTTTTTATCTCAACTGGCTTAAAATATCGGATTTTTTATCTAAATTTGCTCCGTATAACAATAGTTGATAAATCTTTACTAAAAACAATTTTATTATGAAAGTACTAGCTGTATTATTAGGATTGATCATTTTCTTGGTCGTTGTCGTTTTGGTGTATATTTACAATACACAGCGCAAACTTGTCAGCATCGACGAGCTATGCAAGAACGCATTGAGCCAGATTGCCGTGCAACTCAACTCCCGTTGGGATGCCTTGCTCGCCGCAGCCAAGTTGGCGGCTCAATATTCCAAGCATGAGTCGGAAACACTCATCAATGTCATCAGTGCCCGTCGCGGGGCGGTAGCCACTACTGCCGAGGAAGTGCAGCAGCAACAGGGAGAACTCTCCCAAGTGCTGGGTCGCCTGCTCGCCATCGGTGAGGCCTACCCAGACCTGAAGGCCAATGACCTTTTCGCCAAGGCGATGGACAGCGTCAACACCTATGAGGAGAACGTGCGCATGAGCCGTATGGTTTACAACGACACTGCCACCAAGATGAACAGACTGGTGCGTATGTGGCCGTCATCCTTCGTGGCTTCCATGCTCAACTTCCGTGAGAAGGAGTACCTGAAAGTGGACGAAGAACAGAAATCCAGTTATCCCAATCTCGATGAAGCATTTGGCAAGTAAGCGACTTTGGCTTCTGGTCTGGTTGCTTGCCGTCACCATAATGGTGTCGGCGGGTCCGTCTTTGCGCAACCTCGACATCCACGTGGACTTGCGCGACAATGGTGATGCAGAAATCGTCGAAACGCGACAGATGTCCATCGACAGCGAGGGGACGGAAGTATATATCGTCATAGGCAATCTCAATGGGCAAACCATCACCGACTTCTATGTGACCGACGAGACTGGACAGCGTTACACCAATGTTGATGATTGGGATGTGAAACAGTCTCGTGAATGGAAGGCAGGCAAGTGTGGCATCGTGCGCAAAAGCGATGGCTATGAACTGTGCTGGGGGCTTGGACAAAGTGGCGAGCGTACCTACATCGTCCATTATGTCGTCACCAACCTGGTGCTCAGCTATGAGGAGAGCGATGGCTTCAACTGGATGTTTGTCACCCGTGATATGTACCCTTCTCCCCAGCGTGTCATCATCGACATCGAAGCATCGAACCGAGAGACCGGACTGCCCGAAGACTTAGTTGGCGCGTGGCTTTTCGGTTGCAAGCATGGTAATATCTGCAAGTTGGGCAACTCGGTGGTGGCCATTACGAAGAATATGACTACTGATGAGGGAGTCATACTGATGATGGAACTTCAGAAAGGCTTGCTGCATCCCACAAAGAGTGACAGCCGCACGTTCAATGAGGTGCGTAAGAATGCGTTTGAGGGAAGTGACTACGAGGAGTAATTTTTGATAACGTAAGAGTTTGTCAATTCTTGTAGACCATGATAAGAGGAAAAACAATCATCAAGATCTCAAGGATGATATATTACAATTTTAGGTAAGATAATAAGAAACAACATTACCCCAATCTTTATGAAACAATTGTTAATCAAGCGAATATCGCTCTTGGCAATATTGCTTGCCGTCACCATGATGGTGTCGGCAAGCCCCTCTTTGCGCAACCTCGACATCCATGTGGACTTGCGTGACAATGGTGATGCAGAAATTGTCGAAACGCGACAGATGTCCATCGACAGCGAGGGGACGGAAGTATATATCGTCATAGACAATCTCAATGGGCGAACCATCACCGACTTCTATGTGACCGATGAGACAGGACAGAAGTACACCAATGTTGGTGACTGGAAGGTGAAACAGTCTCGTGACTGGAAGACGGGGAAATGTGGCATCGTGCGCAAAAGCAATGGATGTGAACTCTGCTGGGGTTTGGGCAAGAGTGGCGAGAGAATGTATGTCGCCCATTATGTCGTCACCAATATGGTGCTTAGCTATGAGGAGAGCGACGGCTTCAACTGGATGTTTGTCACCCGTGACATGAAACCCTCTCCGCAGCGTGTCAACATTGAAATCGAAGCGTCATATCGGGAAACCGGACTACCCGAAGATTCCGTTGGCGTGTGGCTCTTTGGCAACAGGGACGGCAAAATCAACAAGATGGACAACACGGTGGTGGCCTCGGTGTTGAATATGAAGTCAGATGAGTCGGTCATCGTGATGATGGAACTTCAGAAAGGGATGCTCCATCCCTCGAAGAGTGACAGCCGCTCGTTCAAGGAGGTGCGCAAGACTGCTTTTGAGGGAAGTGATTATAAGGAAGAGTCTGGGTTGAAAAAGGCTTGGAATTTCATCAGGGAAAACATTGAGTTAATCTTTGGTGGTCTGTTTTGCTTGCTTATTGCAGCATTTGTGGTTTACGAGTCCATAAATCTGAAACGTGAGCGCAAAAAGTTGTTGAACAACTTGGAGTGGTATCGGCAGGTTCCCGCAAATGGTAACTTACGTCGTGCCAAGAATTTGATGGGTGCATTCTATATGACCAACCCCATCTCCAGAGACAATCTCATCAATGCGATGTTGCTTCAGCTCATTCGCACCAACACCCTTCGCATAGAAGTGCATCATGTGGATGCCACCGGTTTGAAAAAAGTGTTTGGAGGGCAGGGGACGGATCAGGAATGCATCGTTCTTGGTGATTTCGACTTCTCCAACCGTCTGCTGTCCGACCCTTCATTGAAGGAATTGTATGACATCATCAAGTCGGCGGCAGGAGAGGATGGCATC
>JAFWRA010000185.1 GCA_017508895.1 Bacteroidales bacterium | reverse complement strand
TTGCGATGTGGCTTCTTGTGGGAAGCGCCTTCGCCCAAGTGCTTGTCAACGAGACTTTTGAAAATGGTAACACGGTTGGCCAGACCCCCGTGGGCTGGATTGGCGATGGCGGCTGGAAAGCAGGCATCACCATCCCCGACGACAACGAAGCCCGTGGCAGAAAGCCGCATACTGGCGACTGGTACATGTACGCCACCTATAATACCGATGTGTGGGTTTACAAGGAAATCGATGTGACCGCAGGAAACTACTATCGCGTTTCCTTCTGGTACGCCACCTGGCATGTCGATCACTTCAACTTGGAAGTGAAAGCCGGCGCAAACTCCAATCCTTCGGCGATGACGGAGACGGCTGTGCCGATGATGGTGGTGGACAACGAGGAATTTGAACAGACATCGGGTGTGTTTCAGGCTACCAGTTCGGGTTCTTATTATGTAGGTTTCCACAGCGTGGCCGATAATGGACCTTGGTATTTGTCCATTGATGATATCATCATTGAGCAGACCGCGCAATACAACTTCAACGTGGAGCAACTCACTGCCGACACCTCCGTCTATTTCGGCGAGCCTGCCTATTTGCGTTTCCGCCTGAACAACACGGGTATGGAGTCCGACACCTATCTTTTCGACAATGTTAGTACACTACCCATCGAGTTTTTCAAAGACGGTGTTGCGGTGACCGAAGTCACGGTGCCTTACAACGGTTCAGTGGAACTGGTCGCCAAGGCCTCTTTGCCAATGAATCTGAACAACAACGAAGTGATTCACGCCACTTTCGATGTCTATCCTTCTGCTATGGCACCCTCACAAAATGTTGATTTCATGATTACAGCTTTGGCTCCATATGCCGACTTCCCGCTCGAGGAAGGCTTTGAGAACGACTTCGTGCCTTTCGGCTGGCAGAACAACATTAC
Source organism: Bacteroidales bacterium (assembly GCA_017508895.1). Next base: position 2,042 of record JAFWRA010000185.1, on the reverse strand, counting down.
CAATGGCAACTACGCCTTCGACCGCATCACGGATGGCTCCACGCCGAGCGCAATGCCGCATGAAGGTAGCCAATATATGGCTCGTTTCTACACTTATACCAATCCTTCGGGAGGCTCGGCTGAATTGGTTTCGCCCAAGATGAATTTGAATGAACATGATAATATCGTCAGCTTCTGGATGTTCCGCAATAGCAACCCGAACATCAACAAGGACGACCGTATCAATGTGTATTACAACTCGGTGCCGCGTTCGGAAGGCGGGCAATTGCTTGGTACCATCCACCGTTGCACCTATAAGGAACCCGTTGTCGCTGATGTGGACGACTGGTACGAATATGCCTTCACGTTCGACTGCCCTGACGACTATGGCTTCATCATCTTCGAGGGTGTCAGCGACTATGGCTGGAACTTGTATCTTGACGACATTTTTATTAATAGTTCCTCGGAAGATCATGAGGCTCCCACTGTGATAGATGTCAATGGTAACCAGACCTACGCCGACACCGAGATGAACCTCACTTTGCGTGTTCACGATGCATCCGACATGCCTGCTACGCTGGCGGCCACCTATACCATTTGGGGTGTGAGCCACGATTTGACATTCACTAGGGCAGGCAAGGGTAACTACGACTACACCGCCACTATTCCTGCTTACGACAATCATACCTCTGGCACGATGATCGTGCAACTCGTTGATGCGTTGGGAAACAGTGCCACATCGGAGGAAATCCCGATTCGTTGGGATTACCAACGCCCGCTGCTCTATGAGACCTTCGAAGAATGTAGTAGCATGTTCACCATGCCCGAAGGCTGGACCACCGATGGCAACCCGACATGGTGGGATTGGACCGTCCAAGGTACGGTGTACTACACGGACTACTACGAAGAAGATTTCATCGTGAATCCTCATCGTGGCAACAAACATGCCGTGTTGGAATGGGACAGCAGTGAGAGCCCTATGGCACAAGACCAAACACTGATTACTCCTGTACTGACCATCACGAGACCCACCGTTTTGCAGTTCTGGACCTGGGTGCAGTACGGCACCGATGGCTACGACCGCTTTGTGGTTAGGGTGTACGACACCTACGACGGCACTTGGGACGACAAATGGGATGCCGCCGACATGCCTTATGGACAAATCAACGCTTACGACGAGCCGATTTCCATCAATTTAGACGAGTATATCGGCCGTAACATCAAGATTGGCTTTAGAGGTTACAACACCTTTGGCGAGTGGCTGGCCTACGACTGGTTTGTCGACGATGTGAAGGTCGTTCCGACCGATACCACTGATGTGAATGTGAATGAATTGGCTGCCATGAAGTTTGATGTCTATCCCAACCCGACGAAGGACAAGGTCGTCATCGAGGCGCAAAGCGACATCCAACAGGTGACACTGATGGGCATCAAGGGTGAGCTGCTGGAGGACAGAAAGACCAATTCGAACAAAGTGGAACTGAATTTGGAAGGCTATTCCAAAGGCATTTATGTCGTCCGCATTGTGACCGAAGACGGCGTGGCCACACAAAAAATCAACTTGATTGAATAGGGGAGAAGCACATAGAAAACGCGTGCCGCTCTATGCTAAAATTTTTCTGGGCATGGGCTTGGGTCTGGGCTTCGGCTTCCTTGCCTTGGCCTTGCATTGGGAAGGCTTTGTGAACGACTGGGTGGCGCCTTGGGGCGACATCTTCATGCGTCTGCTCAAGCTGATTGCCGTACCCTTGGTCTTAGTGTCGCTTATCTTGGGTGTCGTCAACTTAAAGGACATTCGCAACCTGTCGCGCATCGGCTTGAAAACCATTTTGATTTATGTCTGTACTACCATCCTTGCGGTGAGCATAGGCTTGGGTATGGTCAGCGTCATCAAGCCGGGAAAGGTCTTCCCGAAAGACCGGCAGACGGAGTTCATGGAACGTTACCAGCAGACCGTCGTGGAGCGCGAGGCGCAGATGCAGCATGTGAAGGATGAGTCGCCTTTGCAGTTTGTGGTCGACATGGTTCCCGAGAACCTTTTCAAGGCCTTGGGCGACAACTCC
>JAFWRA010000184.1 GCA_017508895.1 Bacteroidales bacterium | reverse complement strand
TTTTTTATTGGCATAGATACTCTCACCTTTCAGGTTCGGTATGACATGCCAATAAAAACCGAAGCGAATCTATGGGCTTTATTTCAAAAAACACCTTGTCATAACAAAACAATCCCTATTTTTGTAGCAAATTAAAAGGAATCAAGATGAAAAAACTGTACGCTTTACTTGCGATGTGGCTTCTTGCAGGATGCGCCTTCGCCCAAGTGCTTGTCAACGAGACTTTTGAAAATGGTAATACGGTAGACCAAACCCCTGTGGGCTGGATTGGCGATGGCGGCTGGAAGGCTGGCATCACCATTCCAGACGACAATACGGCCCGTGGCAGAAAGCCGCATACTGGCGACTGGTACATGTACGCCACCTATAATACCGACGTGTGGATCTACAAGGAAATTGATGTAACGGCAGGGAATTATTACCGCGTTTCGTTCTGGTACGCCACTTGGCATGTCGACCACTTCAATTTGGAAGTGAAAGCCGGTGCATCCGCTAATCCTTCGGCAATGACGGAAACGGCTGTGCCGATGATGGTGGTCGCCAATGAAGACTTTGAACAGACCTCAGGCGTGTTTCAGGCAACGAGTTCGGGCGCTTACTATGTGGGCTTCCACAGTGTGGCCGACAACGGGCCATGGTATTTGTCCATTGATGACATTATTATTGAGCAGACCGCGCAGTACAACTTCAACGTGGAGCAACTCACCGCCGACACTTCCGTCTATTTCGGTGAGCCTGCCTATCTGCGTTTCCGCCTCAATAACACGGGTGAACAGTCGGATACCTATCAGCTCAACAGCACAGGCAATCTTCCTGTTGAGTTCTACCAAAATGGCACCCCGGTGACCCAAGTCAATGTGTCCTACAACAGTTCATTGGAATTGGTTGCCAAGACGACCATGCCGATAAATCTGAACAATAACGAAGTCGTCCATGCCACGTTTGATGTGGTTTCCAGCCATTCCGCTCCTACACAAAGCGCTGACTTTGCCATCACGGCTTTGGCACCATACGCCGATTTCCCGCTTGAGGAAGGCTTCGAGAACGACTTTGTGCCCTTCGGCTGGCAGAACAACATCACTAATGGCAACTATGCCTTCGACCGCATCACGGAAGGCTCCACGCCGAGCGCGACGCCACATGAAGGCAGCCAGTATATGGCGCGATTCTACACCTACACCAATCCTTCAGGTGGTTCGGCTGAGCTGGTCTCGCCTAAGATGAACCTGAATGACCATGACAACATCGTCAGCTTTTGGATGTTCCGCAACAGCAACCCTAATATCAACAAAGATGACCGTATCAATGTGTATTACAACGCGTTGCCGCGTTCGGAAGGTGGACAGCTGCTCGGCACCATTCACCGTTGCACCTATAAGGAACCCGTTGTCGCCGATGTGGACGACTGGTACGAATACGCCTTCACTTTCGACTGCCCCGACGGCTATGGTTTCATCATCTTCGAGGGTGTCAGCGACTACGGCTGGAACCTGTATCTCGACGATATCTTCATCAATAGTTCTTCGGAAGACCATGAGGCCCCCACGGTGATTGCCGTCAGCGGTAACCAAACCTATGCCGACACCGAGATGAACCTCACTTTGCGCGTCCACGATGCATCTGACATGCCTGCTACGTTGGCGGCCACCTATACCATTTGGGGCGTGAGCCACGATTTGACATTCACTAGGGCGGGCAAGGGCAACTACGATTACACCGCCACTATTCCTGCCTACGACAACCATACCCATGGCACTTTGACCATGCAACTTGTTGATGCCTTGGGCAACAGCGCAACGTCGGAGGAGATTCCGATTCGTTGGGACTACCAACACCCGCTACTCTATGAGACCTTTGAGGAATGCAGCAGCATGTTCACCATGCCCGAAGGCTGGACCACCGATGGTAACCCGACTTGGTGGGATTGGACGGTACAAGGCACAGTGTACTATACGGACTACTACGAAGAAAGCTTTGTTGTGAATCCCCATCGCGGCAACAAGCAGGCCGTGTTGGAGTGGGACAGCAGTGAGAGTCCCGCAGCACAAGACCAGACTTTGATTACACCCGTTTTGACCATCACGAGACCCACCGTTTTGCAGTTCTGGACTTGGGCGCAGTACGGCACCGATGGCTACGATCGTTTTGTGGTCAGGGTGTATGACACTTACGACGGCACTTGGGACGACAAATGGGATGCCGCCGACATGCCTTACGGACAAATCAACGCTTACGACGAGCCGATTTCCATCAATTTAGACGAGTATATCGGCCGTAACATCAAGATTGGCTTCAGAGGTTACAACACCTTTGGCGAGTGGCTGGCCTACGACTGGTTTGTCGACGATGTGAAGGTCGTTCCGACCGATACCACTGATGTTAATGTGAATGAATTGGCTGCCATGAAGTTTAATGTCTATCCCAACCCGGCGAAGGACAAGGTCGTCGTCGAGGCGCAAAGCAACATTCAACAGGTGACACTGATGGGCATCAAGGGAGAGATGCTTGAGGGCAGAAAGACCAATGCGAATAAGGTGGAACTGAACCTGGATGGCTATTCCAAAGGCATTTATGTCGTCCGCATCGTGACCGAAGACGGCGTGGCGACACAAAAAATCAACTTGATTGAATAGGGGAGAAGCACATAGAAAACGTGTTCCGCTCTATGCCAAGATTTTGCTGGGCATGGGCTTGGGTCTGGGCTTCGGCTTCCTGGCCATGGCCTTGCATTGGGAAGGTTTTGTGCACGACTGGGTTGCCCCTTGGGGCGACATTTTCATGCGCCTGCTCAAACTCATCGCCGTGCCTTTGGTGTTGGTGTCGCTCATTTTGGGCGTCGTCAACCTGAAGGACATCCGCAACCTGTCGCGCATCGGCTTGAAAACCATCCTGATCTATGTCTGCACTACCATATTGGCTGTGAGCATAGGCTTGTGCATGGTCAGCGTTATCAAACCGGGAAAGGTCTTCCCGAAAGACCGACAGACGGAGTTCATGGAACGTTACCAGCAGACCGTCGTGGAGCGCGAGGCGCAGATGCAGCATGTGAAGGATGAGTCGCCTTTGCAGTTTGTGGTCGACATGGTTCCCGAGAACCTTTTCAAGGCCTTGGGCGACAACTCC
>JAFWRA010000183.1 GCA_017508895.1 Bacteroidales bacterium | reverse complement strand
GCTCATAAAACACAAACGGTTTCAAATGGTCGAGACGGGGAAGAAAACACCAGTTGTAGCCCAATTGCAGCCCAAAGTGTTGGGCAAAACTTGAGGCATACAATCGTCTATAATATATGCTCTGTTGGTCGTCAGGCATAGTCAGCCTATTGATATGGAATCGCAACCCGACCTCAATCTCATGGTTTTGATGGAACGTTCTCGAATAGCCGACAATAACCCCCTCTCGAAGCGTCGATGTGTTGAAACTAATCTTTGCCGCATTTTGGGCGAACGAACAACACATAACAAAAATGCAAGAAAACAATAATATGGCTTTTTTATGCACGGTATTCATCAGAGTAATAGGTGTTTTTGTTTCAACGGCAAAGCTGGGTGTTTATTGTGAATTGGGCATTGAGCGACATCAATATTTTGCATTAAAAATGCTGATATTGATAACTTTCGGATGGCAAATCCGATAGAACCAAGGTGTCAATAAATGCCGTTCTCATGCTGTTTTGAAAACCACTAAAGATACGATGTAACAAATCAAACCAAATACTATAAACAATCCAACACCCCAACCTTTCAGTTTCACCTTGTTTTCATTTTTGTACTTTTTTTCCAACTTTTTGTATCTACCCTCACTATCCAGCAATATGCTAAAAACAAAGTCAAAAACACAGCAAAACACAACTACTCCTATATTGACTTTGTTTGAATACTCTATTCCGATTTGGTAACACAAGAAGTTAATTATTGATCCTAAATATAATGCTATTGTGAGGAACAAAAGTCCAAATGCCATGATATAAGGTCCATTGTCGCCCCATTCCTTGTAAAATTTCGCATAGCGATAGAAACAATAATTGAAAAAAGTCCTCATTTAAAGTACCTAATTAGTTTCATTGGCAAATTTAGATACTTTTCTTGAATTGCAAACTGGAAGCGAAAAGATTTATTACTTTTGTGCCATGGAAACGAACCTCCTGCAAACGAATATCGCCTATCTGAAGGGTGTCGGACCGAAGAAGGCCGAAGTCCTGAAGAAGGAGCTGGGCGTGTCCACCTATCAGGACATGCTCAACCAGTTTCCGTTCCGTTACATCGACCGCAGCCAGATCCAAAAGGTGGCCTATATCAACGACGATACGGTGTATTACCAACTCGTTGGCACCATTTCCAACATCAAGCTCATCGGGGCACCGAGGGCCACACGAGCCACGGGTCTCTTCAGCGACGAGACAGGCAGCATCGAGGTGGTGTGGTTTCGTGGGCTGAAATGGATCAAGGATCGCTTCAAACCCGGTGTGAAATATGTCCTTTTCGGCAAAGCCAGCGAGTTCAACCACAACTTCAACTTCGTCCACCCTGAGATAGAGCAATACGACCCCAAGGACCCGCTCATCGGTGAAGGTTTGCAAGGTGTTTACAACACCACCGAGAAAATGAAAGACCATGGCCTCGGCACACGGGCCATTGCCAAGATGCAGAAACTCATCCTGCAACAGGTCTATGAATATATCCCCGAGACGCTGCCGAAAGCCCTCATTGAGCAAGAGCAACTGATTCCGCGCCGTTACGCCTACTATCAAATCCACTTGCCTTCTAGCAACATCGAAATCCAGCAGGCCACGCGCCGACTGAAATATGAAGAGCATTTCTTTTTCCAACTGAAAATGCTTCGCAACAAAATGCACCGCGAGCAGGCCATCAAAGGTCATGTTTTCGGTGTGGTGGGCGACTATTTCAACAGTTTCTACAAAGACCATCTGCCTTTCCCACTGACCAACGCCCAAAAGCGTGTCATCAAGGAAATCAGGAAAGATTTGGGCTCGGGTCACCAAATGAACCGCCTGCTGCAAGGCGATGTGGGTAGCGGCAAGACCATCGTCGCCCTTATGGTGATGCTCTTGGCTTTGGACAACGGCTTCCAAGCCTGCTTCATGGCACCCACGGAAATCTTGGCCACACAGCATTTTGCCACGCTTCAGGAACAACTGAAGGATATGGATGTCAACTTCGCCCTGCTGACTGGCTCCACCAAAATCGCGGAGCGAAAGAAGATTTACGCTGGTCTTGCCGACGGCACCATGCAAATCGTGGTGGGCACCCACGCGCTGATTGAAAGCAAGGTAGTGTTCAAGAATTTAGGCTTGGCCATCATCGACGAGCAGCACCGTTTTGGCGTGGAGCAAAGGTCAAAATTCTACGAGAAAACCGAGATACCGCCGCACACTTTGGTGATGACCGCCACACCCATCCCACGCACTCTAGCCATGACACAATACGGTGACCTCGACGTGTCGAAAATCGATGAGCTGCCACCAGGAAGAAAGCCTGTGCAGACTTATCATGTCTATAGTGACGACCGCTACCGCATCATGATGTTCATGAAGCAGCAGATTGCACTTGGACGACAGATTTATGTAGTCTATCCCTGCATCAAGGAGTCGGAGAACACGGATATGATTGCGCTTCAGGAGGGCTATGAGGCTTTGCTGCACGACTTTCCCGAGCCACAATATAAACTCTGCGTCTGCCATGGCCGGTTGACTGCCGAGGACAAGGACTTCGAGATGCAACGCTTTATTACTAAAAACGCACAGATCATGGTGGCCACGACGGTCATCGAGGTGGGCGTGAACATCCCCAATGCCACGGTGATGATCATCGAAAATGCCAACCGCTTCGGCTTGTCGCAGTTGCACCAGTTGCGCGGTCGCGTGGGTCGTGGCGCCGACCAATCGTATTGCATCCTCGTCACCGACCATAAACTGACCACCGACGGCAAGACCCGCATGAAGACCATGTGCAGCACCAATGACGGCTTCGAAATCGCCGAGGTCGACCTAGAACTTCGAGGCCCAGGTGAAACGGGCGGGACACGTCAGTCTGGACAAATCGAAATGCTTATTGGAGATTTGCAAAAAGACGATGCTTTAATTCCTCAAGTTCGCGAGGCCGCCATCAAGCTATTGGCTGACGACCCGAAGCTTATCAAGCCCGAGAATAGGATGCTCCGTGAGCATTACAAGGAATTGTTTGCCCAGACGTTTGACTGGAGTCAGATAGGATAGAACCTCACGCAGAATCCGCAGAAAACGCAGAAGCCTACCGGACGCAAACTTGGCGTCGCTTTACGATTCATATAATTGACTTCGTCGAATCTGCGATTTCTGCGCTTTCTGCGTGCCATAACAGAGGCATCGCTTCGCGTTTCATATAATTGACTTCGTCGAATCTGCGATTTCTGCGCTTTCTGCGTGCCAAGAAAAAGCCTCGCTTCGCGCTTCATATAGTTCTGCGAGTTCTGCGTGAAACTATTTCTCTTTCCTAAACGAATAGAACTTATTCGTCAAATAGCTGAACGTCACGCAGATGATGGAGATGATGACGTAGGAAACGGTCGGCCACCATTGGAACACTTCGACGAAGAGTTTCAGGCCGAGGTAGTTGATGAGAATGTTGCCTACGGTGACGAGGAAATACCTGACAATCTGCGTCCTGCCGC
>JAFWRA010000182.1 GCA_017508895.1 Bacteroidales bacterium | reverse complement strand
GCATTATTAGGATGGCGTTCGTCAAAAGCGTTTACCGAACCTGTGGAATACACCTTAATCTCTTTGATATCATCCAAATCGGTCGTCCCTTCAAGGTTCAGCGCCATCGACTGTAGGCCGACAACAGCATTATTGCCACCAAACGAAACTGCAGCCTTAAGCAGCACATCGTTAGCATTGCCACGACCCGACTTGCGGGTGTCTTGGATCAAAGCAACATTCAATATCTCTGCACCACCGAAGTTGAAGTTCACCATCTGACCATCATGTCCGAGGCCCGAGAGGTCAGCGAGTTGGTTTCCTTCGATATAATCTGTTGAAAAGTCGTAGGCGGCAATCAAGTGCTCCGCCATGAGTGGAGTTATCTCATACAAATCATTACTGTTCAAATCAAATTCGATGTAATCGGCATCTAACGCCATATCATAGAACCTCACATTGCCGAACGAGCCGTTGCAGAAGTTGGCAGGCTGACCGCCGCTGTTACCCGCCCCGATGAACACATCATGGGTGTTGGTCACGGCCCAGTCGTTCACCGCCGCCGCCCAACTGCTGTTGGTCTGACCGTTGTGGTAAATGCGGATTTCGTTGTTGGTGCGGTCTACCACAAGGGCAAAATGCATCCACTCCCCTGCCGGCACGGTGACGCCCGTATATACCGAAAGGGCATGACCCGAAGTCGCAGTGGGCGTGTTGAGGCCCAAGGACTGTCCCGCACTACCTGTTCCAAAGAACTCATAACCGGTGCGTTCGCTGCCCGCACCTTGCACCGACATATCGCGCTTGCACACATAACGCGGGTAACTGGTATAGGTCTCATTGCGCACCCATCCCGTGACCGTGAAGCTTTGGTCGGCAGCGATGTTGAAGTCTTCGTGATGCGGGATACGCATGTATTGGTCAGTACCGTTGAAAGTGATGTAATGGGCAGGTTGGGCAAATGCCCCAGTCAAAGCCGTCAGCAGAACAGCGAGAGCAAAGAGTTTTTTCATGGCGATAGGGGTTATTGGATTAAACTTCAATGTATTGGGTGCAAAACTAATATTATTTCGGAAAACACACAACTTTTTCCTATTTTTGCCTCCTGTATGTTGCCAAACATCATCAACATACGAAAAGGAAATAGGATTATTATTAAAACAGCATAAAACTATGGGTTGGATTGTTGATCATTACAAAATCACCTACAACGACCTATTTGTGGGCAGTTATTACGTTTACGAAGACAACACTTGCAGGTATTATGTCAACAGTTGGAAAAAAGAACTCGAGCCCATCAAGGACCTCCTTGAAAAAAAAGGTCTGTTGAAAGACAAAAACACAAAGAGACCTATCGCTTCCATAACGAAGATGATGACAGCTGAAAATAGGGTAAAGGGCAGGAAGAGATCCATATATCATTGTGACGGCCTTACTTTGGAAAGGATTCCTAATGAGACCAACGAGCGTTTTTAGGTGTATCGACACGATGCCAATAAAGGGCAGCCAGGCTACTCGGACAAAGACCATTCCGCTCCGCATTATGAGGGTGAAAAAACGCCGGAAGGGATGAGAGAATGGACCACCTGGTATGCCTTCGTCAAGATGGACGATGGCACCTACGAGGCGGCACTCGACGAATCCTGGTGGTGGGGCGGCGGTCACAACGACGGCGGCACCATCCACACCGACATCCCCGAAGAATGGTTCGAATTGCCCTACGACGAATTCCTTGAAAACGTGGTAACGCTTTCGGCGGCAGCGCATTATGGATTCACACCCGATGAACTAAAAGAAAAACAAGGACTGAAAGAATTCTTTGGTTTCGAATAAGACACAACACGCTATTTCCACCATCCTTCCAGTTTCAGCAACGCGATTTTGTTGTGCATGCCTCCTCCATAGCCTGTGAGGTTTCCATTAGCGCCCATCACGCGATGGCAGGGCACGATGAGGCAAATGGGGTTCCATCCCACTGCGCCACCAACCGCCTGTGCAGAATTGATTTTCAATCGTTTTGCGATTTCTCCATAAGTTAGGGTTTGCCCAAATGGTATCTCGCACACGATATCCAACGCCGCCTTGCGGAATGGTGTAAGGTCTTCCATGCGATAGGCAGGTGTGAAATCGGGCTGACGGCCTGTGAAATAGAGGTCCAACCAACGATAGGTGTCATGGATTACGGGCGGTAGAGACGTGCCATGGCGCGTCTCTACAACGCCCAATGGATGTTTGTTTTCGTCACGCGAACCTGCAAACCATAGGCCAGTCAGCACTATGCCGTCGGTACTCATCAACAAGTCATCGAAACCTTCTGGGGTCGGATAGCGGAACACGTCCATCGTCAATCCTCCAATGCAAACTTTCTCAATGCCGTTTCGTCCAAGCGCTGCACGGTCCATTCGTCCATGGGCACGGCACCGATGCTGCGGTAAACGGTCAAGGCGGGTTTGTTCCAATCGAGGCAGATCCACTCCATACGGCCGCAATTGCGCTCCACAGCAATCTTTGCCAAATATTTCAACAAGGCCTTACCATAGCCACGACCGCGTTTCTCGGGAAGGATGAACAGGTCTTCGAGATACAGGCCCTTGCGCCCGACAAAAGTGGAGAAGTTGTGGAAAAACAAAGCGAATCCGATGACCGCGCCGTCTTCCTCGGCAAAGACCACCTCGGCGGAATGCTCCACAAAAAGGGAATGATAGATGATGGCCTCGTCGGCCACAACTTCATCGGCGCATTTCTCGTAAACGGCGAGTTTCTTGATGAATTCAAGAACCAGGCCTGCCTCTTCGGGCTTCCCAGGACGGATAGTGAATTGATTGTTCATGGTTTGATTGTTTGTTCATTTTGAGTTACGGGTCCTTCGACAAGCTCAGGAACCCTACAATGGATCATTTTTTCAGCATCTTTCCCCTAATATGTTTCAACGCGGCCGGCAGCACCTCGGGTTCCATCATCTGGAGTGCCGTGTTGAACTCTTCGAGCAGTTCAGGGTAGTATTTGCTTTGCGCATAAGTCAACTTGATGGCCAATGACTTCACGCCGATGGGTTCATCGGAGAGCATGGCGTTGAAGCAGAAATCGAGGAAGTCAGTGCGGATGCTGTCGGCCTCAAAGGGAGTTCTTTCCAACAGGTTCATGATAAGGCGGCGTTTCGTGGTGCTGGTGGTGCGCATGGCTTCATCAATGAGGGTGTTTTGATGCTCGGCCAACCAGGCATCTGCGGTTTTGGGAAGGTGCGTCAACACCCAAGCGGCATTGTCGGAAGTACGCTTGTCTTCATCGAAAAGCAGCTGAAACAGTTCCTCCTTAAAGCTGCCTCCAGCCAAGGCTCGAGCATCGCCTCCACTAATTCTGCCTGACAATATGGTTTTCAGCTCCGACATAAACTAAACACACAATTCTCCTTTCGCCACAATCGCGGCCGTGCCGCCCACATAGATAGCACCATCTTTGTCGATACGCGTCGCAACAACGGAGGGCCGACCCATTGCCTCACCTTGCATGAAGGCACATTCTGCTTCTGCGCCAAGGCATCCGTTATGTTGCAGATAGAAGGTCAAGGCAGCGTTGGCGGTGCCAGTGGCCGATTCCTCAGGCACACCGTACAAAGGCCCGAAGTCGCGGACATGGGCTGTGTAGCTGTCGTTGGCGAAGGCAAAGACATGGAAACTGACCGCATCATATTTCTTGGTAATGGCAGTGATAGCTTCCATGTCGGGATTCAAGGCCTGCAAGGTGTCCACATCGGGCAAGGGAATCATCAAATCGGGAAGGCCCGAGTAGGCAATTTGTATAGGCATAACGGGATGATAATCATTGACGCCCAATGCCTTATAGATTTCTTCCGTTTCTTCGACAGTAGCCACAATACGCGGCATAGCCATCTGCATCATCACCCTCTCCCCTGCTTCGACGCGTAAATCGCCAGCAAGCGTATGGCAAAGGCAAGTCCCCGAAGCCAAACCTTCATGGTGCAACAAATAGAATGAGGCTATGGTGGCGTGACCACATAGCTCAACCTCGGCTTTTGGGGTGAAATACCGGATAGTAAACTCCTTATCGGAGTGTCGCCTAATGAAAGCTGTCTCCGAATAGCGCAACTCGGCAGCGATTTGCAGCATCAGTTTCTCTTCGGGGAACTGTTCTGTTTCGAGCAGCACCACACCTGCGGGATTGCCGCCGAAGGGTTGGTCGGTAAAGGCATCAACAACGTAATATCTCATGACTTAAAGTATTTGTGCCGTATGGTTCTTCGTGTCCACCTTGCCTATGGCATCAACGATAACACCTTGTTCATCAATGACGTAGGTAGTGCGCAGCGTTCCTTCGGTCACCTTGCCGTACATCTTCTTCTCACCCCAAGCCTCGTAGGCTTTCAGGATAGTCAAATCAGTGTCGGCGATGAGATGGAAAGGCAGGTTATATTTGGCGATGAAGTTCTGATGCGACTTGGCACTATCACGGCTGACGCCCAGCACATTATAGCCCAATGCTAAAAAACGCTCATAGTTGTCACGAAGGTCGCAGGCCTCGGCGGTGCAGCCTGGAGTGCTGTCCTTGGGATAGAAATAAAGCACCAGTTTCTTTCCGGCGAAATCCGTCAGTTTGACAAAGTTGCCGTTTTCGTCTTGCCCTTCAAAGTAAGGGGCTTTCGTTCCTTTTTGTAGCATAGTTTGTATGTATTGTTCGTGTGTGCAAAGTTACACATTTTGACACTAATTCAAGTAAAAACAAATATTTTGAGTTTATTTATATTCAACACTTGCTCTTTCACGAAAAATGTGTACTTTTGCAGCAATGAAATACTGGTCGATGACCGCAACGGGTAGCTTCACGCCATTAAGGTGAGATTATTGTCGGTTCAACTCCGACCGCCAGTTCAAAGAGAGCGATTTCAATCGCTCTCTTATTTTATAAGCACAAATTGAGGGTTCTCAAGAGACTCTATACTAACAAATCCCCAAGATTTTGCTGCATTAATGATGGTTTTCCCATTCAACCTAAAGTTTGGATGCACAACGACTTTCACTAGTTTACTTTGTTCGAAAGGATGAGTGAACACATAAACAAGCTCTTTCTGAGCAGTATCTTCATAGATGTGCAATGGAGTTTTTAATGCATTTTCTATCAAATCATATTGCTCTATCGGGATTACCGCTCCTTTTTTTGACTTAGGATGATGCGCATATTTGAACACGGCTTGCTGTGTCACCACGATTGAATCAGATTGCAAGGCAACACCTTTTTTGTTCATATCTTTTATAATTGCATCATCAAGTTGTGCAACTATGACCATTTGCCCATTGCCCCTTCCCTTTGCCAACAATTCCTCAGCATATTGTCTAAGACTTCCCTGATAATAGTCCATATCAACTCCCCCAATTGTCCCTATCCAAACTCCTATAGTTAATTGCCTCGGCGAGATGTCCTGTTTGGATGTTCTCGCTGCCATCAAGGTCGGCGATGGTACGGGATACTTTTAGGATTCTATCGTATGCACGAGCCGAGAGTCCAAGGCGATTCATGGCATTTTTCAAGATAGTGCGACAACCCTCGTCTAACTCGCAGTATTTCTGGATGAGTTGCGAGGTCATTTGTGCATTGGCATGGATGGTGGGATATTCGGCATAGCGTTCCTCCTGTATCTTCCTTGCCTTGATGACACGCTCGCGCACCACTGCACTTGGCTCACCGCTGCTCTTCGATGATAAATCCTTATAGGCGACTGGCACGACTTCGACATGCAGATCGATGCGATCCATCAAAGGCCCACTGATGCGATTAAGGTACTGTTGCACCATACCTGGCTTGCAGGTGCACTCCTTATCAGGATGGTTGTAATAGCCACAGGGGCAGGGATTCATAGCCGCCACCATCATGAAATTGGCAGGGAAGTCAACGGTCATCTTGGCTCGTGAAATCGTTACTATCCTATCCTCCATCGGTTGACGCATCACTTCGAGGACAGTACGTTTGAATTCAGGGAGCTCGTCAAGAAAGAGCACACCGTTATGTGCAAGTGATATCTCACCAGGTTGTGGATATGTGCCACCGCCCACTAAACCAGCATCGCTAATGGTGTGGTGCGGGCTCCGGAATGGTCTCGTACGCACTAACGCGGCATTACGGCCAATCAATCCCGCAACAGAATGGATTTTTGTGGTTTCAAGGGCTTCAGCCATAGTCAAAGGTGGCAGGATGGTGGGCATGCGCTTGGCTAACATGGTCTTGCCGCTACCAGGAGGCCCGATAAGGATGACATTGTGTCCGCCAGCAGCCGCAATCTCCAAGGCTCGCTTGATGTTCTCTTGGCCCTTTACATCGCTGAAATCGAATTGATAGTCACCCACCTGATCACCATCAAGCCCATCGATTTTCACTGGTTTTATCTTATCCTCGCCATTGAGAATTGAAACCACATCGTGGATGTCTCCCACGCCATACACCTCCAGGCCTTCCACCACAGCTGCTTCGCGGGCGTTTTCCTTAGGAATGATAAGTCCTCTAAAGCCGTCTTGCTTTGCTTTGATGGCTATAGGCAACGCACCTTTTATAGGATTGAGCGTACCGTCTAGAGACAACTCGCCCATAATAACGAATTGCTCCAACAAGTCGGAATTGACCTGCTCGGAAGCTGCCATAATTCCGATGGCAATCGGCAGGTCATAGGCCGAGCCTTCCTTGCGGATGTCGGCAGGAGCCATATTGATGACAATCTTTTTGTGAGGGTAATAATACCCCAAATTGATGATGGCAGAAACGATACGTTGATGGCTTTCCTTCACCGCATTGTCGGGCAGCCCGACAAGAAAGAAATTGATGCCTCTGCCGATGTTCACCTCGATGGTGACTTGAATCGCGTCGATGCCGAAAAGGGCACATCCAAATGTCTTTACTAGCATAATTCTTAGTATTTAAAGTTTTATGCCGCAAAGATGCAAAGTCTGTCAAGACTAAGCCGTTGAATAAACGTTTGTTGTCGACAGTAGTCGTTTGTTGTCGTTTGCTGTCGGATATATTTCTGATTATTACTTCTTTGGCTTATAACCCGAATCTTGGAAAATATTCTGTAAATCTTTCCTATCCATCAGTTGTGTGAGGCTACACTCATGATTTGACACATAAGAGCGAACTATATTCAATCCAAAAAACTCACCCAAACGTGAAGGGGCATCGTTGCTATAGACTTGGGTGAAAGGGCCGTCACCGAAAAACATCCTATAAGCATCCAAACTCGTATCATATAAGCGGCGGTTGCCTACAATGTCAGCCCAAACCTGACCTTCGTTCTCCACAGCCCAACGCCACTGGTTTTGTGAATAACCCAGCAAAATACTGTCGGGAATCTCAGGGCACATCGCCTCTACGAAAAAATTACGGCGTCCATAAAACACCATTTCACCCACAATTTGTCCCTGTTTACGCCATTCGTATAGATAATACATATATAGCTGCTCTGCCACTTCTTTGGACAAAGTCGCGACATTCCTACGCAACGACATATATCTGGGCATCCCAATCTGGTCATAAACCTCCTCGTCATCAAGATACCAGTCCAAAGAGATCACCAACTGATTGTCAATAATCAGTACCGGCGGCTCGTCAGGATGAATACCTGTGATGCAGGTAAACACCTTTTTAGGAAGTTCAATTTCGGGATAATAGTAGTGAAAATGGGCAAAAACCTCTTCCACTATTGGCTCCACTTCTTTCAAGTCAGGGAAAGCCACTTCCACCTTTTGATACAAAGCGATGCTGAATGGGTCGGTGGCAAAATCTTTCAGGTATTGCACCGCATCAGGATCGTTGAGATTGCCATTAAGAAACACACGATAACGATCTTGTATCTTCATCAATTCCATTTGGAAATTGGCTGTATCAAGGTTGAAGAGCACCTCTTCATATCGGTCGAACTCTAAGTCATAAGGCTCTGTCTTTACGTTCAATTTCAACTTATAGGCTGGCTTTTCTTCCTGACAAGATGACAGGATTAAGAAGAGACTGAGTAGGATTAGGGTGGATGTTAAGGTTTTCATATTATATGATCTATCGCCCCTAAGGGGCTTGAATTGTTACTCTATTATGAAACAAGACTTGAGTCACCTGCTTCCTGATTATTGCCCTCGAGGGGCATAGGTCAAGATGCACTCCCGAAGCATCTCATACGCCGCAATTGTCGCACGATTAATGACATTCTCGCGGTCTTTGCCGAAGTTGAAGCGTTTGGAAACGACACCAGAAGGCGAAGCCAAACCAATCCATACCGTGCCAATTGGATTTTCCTCTGTGCCGCCACTCGGACCAGCAACACCCGTCGTTGCAACACCAAAATCAGCCTCCATCAAGTTGCGAACGCTTTCTGCCATGCTTTCAACAACTTTCTGACTTACGACACCATGCTTTTCTATCAACTCGGCGGGCACTCCCAACACTTTCGTCTTCATCGGAGTGGCGTAAGTCACCGCCGTCCCCTTAAACACATCTGAGCTTCCAGGTATCAACGTGATGACATGAGCGATGTTTCCTCCCGTACAACTCTCAGCCGAAGCGAACGTCATTTCATTATTAATTAATAAATCGAAAACCGTTCGTTCGATGGGTTGGTCCTGCATGGAAAAGATGTACTCAGGAATCAATTGTGTCAACTTCTTGACTTGGTCGTCCAAGGTCACATGAAGCAAGTCGGCATCCTCATGACTACCACTTAAACGCAAACGCACCATGCCATACTGAGGAAGGTAGGCCAAGGAAAGAAAACCGGGCAAGGCTTCTTCCCATTCCTTGATACGGTCGGCCAAAAACGACTCGCCGATGCCAGTAGTCATGATAACACGCTTCTCATAGGGTACCGAGTGAAATCTTGCCTTGATACGAGGCAACAATTCATCCGTGAAAATCCCCTTCATCTCGAATGGGACACCTGGCATGAACACAAATACTACGCCCTTCTTTTCCAGCCACATGCAGGGTGCAGTACCATAAGTATTCGGAATATATACGCAAGATTTTGGCAGCATAGCCTGACTGCGGTTGCGCTCACTCATCTGAAAGCCACGACGCTTAAATAGAGAGAGCACATTGTCGTATGCAGCCTGACAAAACTCCAGCTCGGTATCAAAAAACTTGCAAACTGTCGGTTTCGTGATATCATCGGCAGTGGGGCCCAAACCACCCGTCACCAAAACCAATTCAGCATCCATACAAGCATCAAATGCATCAAGGATGGCTCTTTCGGAATCACCGATGGTTAATACGGAATCCAGCTGAAAACCCGCTTCTGAAAGATGTTCGCCAAGCCAAGCTGCATTCGTATTAATCACTTGACCGATAAGTAATTCATCACCAATTGAGATATTTTTTATGACCAATTCTTTCATATTGATTCAAATTTGTGCAAAGATAGGCCATTTTCGACTATCGTTGGAAAAAAAACGTTATTTCAAATTATTTCGTATCTTTGCGCCCTCAAATTTGAGATTGGCTCCGCCAAAACCTAAAAATCGATGAGATCAAAGCGGGGTATTTCAACCTATTATAAAGAAAAAGACATGAATCAACCCATTCCTGCATCACAGCTTGTCCTCAACAATGAAGGCGCCATATATCACTTGAATCTCCATCCAGACCAAATAGCCGATGATGTCATCCTGGTTGGAGACCCCGGCCGTGTCGACATGATCGCTTCTTTTTTCGACAAAATTGAGGTGGCTCGACAAAACCGCGAACTCGTCACACGTACGGGCTATTTCAACGGCAAACGTATCACCGTACTCAGCACGGGCATGGGCACCGACAACCTCGACATCGTAATGAACGAGCTCGATGCGTTGGCCAATATCGACCTGAAAACGAGAATGCCCAAGGAAGAGCATCGCGCTCTGAACCTTATTCGCCTTGGCACATGCGGAGCCTTGCAGCCCGACATTGAAATCGATGAAAGTTATATAGCTACACGTTATGCCATCGGCTTGGACGGCTTGCTGTATTTTTATGAAAAACATAAGGAAGTGAACGAGATTGCCTTACGCGATGCCTTCATCGAGCAAATGAACTACCCAAAAGACCTGCCTCTGCCCTATGCCGTGGAAGGATCAAAAGAGTTGTTAGATCGTCTAGCACAAGGCTACTACCATGGAGTGACCGCCACAGCACCTGGTTTCTACGGTCCGCAAGGCCGCACTTTGAGGATGCATCTCGCCTATCCCGAGAACAACAGAAAGATTGAAGCGTTCAACTACCAAGGATGGCGCGTGTGCAACTTCGAGATGGAATCGTCCGCGCTCTATGGCCTCGGCAAGATGATGGGTCACAATTGTATGACCATCTGTGTCGTGGTCGCCAACCGCGTCACCGAAAAGTTTTCAAAAGACTACCATCCCTTTGTCAAGAAACTTGTTTTGAACACTTTGGAGCGCCTTTCGTCATAATAAAATGCTAATTTTCAGCAAAAAAATGACTTTTTTTCAAAATTCCATTACTGATAAAGAAAAAATATATATTTTTGCCGCGCATTTAGATTCCCATAAAGGATTTAAGTATCAATAAAACAGATAAATAGAAGCAAACTAAACAATATCATAGAAGCAAACTAAACAATATCAATGAAAAAAGTATTTATCACGCTTATCACATTACTTGCCTTTTCTTCATCGGTGATAGCAGAGGGACATGTTGATTCTGTTCGGTATCTGACAACAAGATGGCGCAGAAACTGGTTCGTTTCAGCAGGCGGCACAGTAAATTGGTGGCAGGGAAGCATGAATGTTCCCGAAAGCTTTGTGAATAGTTATACCAAGGTGGATTTTGCACACCCTAGGTTTGGCTTCACCGTCAATTTTGGTAAGTGGGTCAATCATAATAAGGGTGTGAGGATTTCCTACAGCAATACTAGAATTGACAGCTATATCTTTGGTAGACATCCAAGTCTGCCTCACATCCAGTTCCTTTATGGTGAGAATCCTGAAGTGGCGGAAACTGTAGGTGGAAACTCGATTTATAAGACCTCCATGCGTTATCATAATCTGGTTGCTCAGTATATGATAAGTCCCATCGATTTTTTCCAAGGTTACTACAATCCTGATAGAGTTTGGACTCCTGTACTTTATCTAAGTGCTGGTGGTGCATTAAACTCGAACGATTTGTTTGTCTGCCAGTCTCTTGTTCATTATCTAAATTATAAGAAAGATAGAGATTTGGCAAAGTATGATGGCACAAACTTTGAACTAGCCCTTGGTGCAGGCTTACTCAACAATTTCAAACTTGGTGAACATTTTGACCTTTTCTTGGATATAGATTGGATGTTTCACAGATGGACCATCGACTCATGGGAGCATGAATTGGGTGGCAAAGACTTTGTTGATGGCATGGAAGGTATTAGGCCAAAAAGATTCGACAACCTTTACTCGGTTTCTCTCGGTCTAACTTATTACTTCAGCAGGATATACGAGTTGTATGAACCCGACACCACCACATGTGTGATAGAACCTCCTTGCGAGCCTGATACGGTTACTATCTTCATCAACTCTGGTGAAATGGCCTGCTACCCATTCTCTATCTTCTTCCATCGCGACTCATATCAACTGATGTCAAACAGAGATTTGGTCAACTTGCGTGAGATTGTCAATGTGGCTACAGACAAGGGTTATAGAATTCGTTTGAGAGGTTCTTGCGACAGTGCAACAGCTACCGCTTCCTACAACCAAACCTTGTCAGAAAACCGTTGTAGAAGGATCATGCAAGAATTGCTGAAGATGGGCTTCCCCGAAGAAAAAATCATCATCATCCCCATTGGCGGGATCAAGGAACTTAACCCGACAGAATACGACCGTCGTGTTGTGGTTGACCTTGTGCAATGAGCCGTGGTTCTATTGGCAACATGAAATGAAAAAAACGAAAAAAGCCCGACAACAGTCAGGCTTTTTTCGTTTTTTTTGTTTTCTTTAAGACAATCCAAAAAGCATCCTTGCATTCTCAGAAGTAGCCTCTGCAATGCCTTCGAGAGAATTCTGCAAGATTTCGGCAATCTTTTGCGCCGTATGGACAAGAAATGCAGGCTCATTGCGCTTGCCTCGACAGGGAACAGGAGCCAAATAAGGCGCATCCGTCTCCAAAACGATTCTATCCAAAGGCAGACTGGGAAGAAATTCTTTCACACCACAATTTTTGTAAGTCGTCACACCACCCAAACCAAGATAGAAGCCCAATTCAAGGTAAACTTTAGCTTCTTCTTCCGTTCCCGTGAAGCAATGCATGATGCCGCACAGGCCGCCGTCTTGCTTCTTTTCCAGGATTTTCACCATCTTGTCGAAGGCATTGCGGCAGTGAATGGATAACGGCAAGCCCAGTTGTTTTGCCCAATCCAGTTGGGTCTCAAAGGCGTCAAGTTGCTGATGCTCATAGGTTGCGTCCCAGTAGAAATCGAGGCCGACCTCCCCCACTCCGATATAAATGCCGCGTTCCAGCTCCTTTTCCATCGTGGCCAGCACCTCTTTGTAGTCTTCCTTGACTTCCTCGGGCTGCAGGCCCATCATCACTCGGGTACAATCAGGATTGTGTTCGTGTAATTCAAGCATCGGAGTGATAGTTGAGGCGTCCACATTAGGTAGAAGCATCATCTTTACGCCTGCATCCAACGCACGTTGGACAGTCTCTATTCGGTCTAAGCTGAATTGATGGTCGTAGATATGTGTATGGGTGTCGACGAGATACATGGTCAATACAAGAAATTATCGTATGGATAGCGAATCGCGTGCATGTCACGGATTTCCTTATAGAGCAAATCTCTGAATTCCTGGTAATTGTCGCGATTTTTGGCGGAGATAAAGATGCAGTTTTCATTCATCTTGGCCATCCAGGTCTTTTTCAGATCCTCGTAAGAAACATTGCGCTTGGTGGGCGGCGTCAGATCATCAGGATCCTTCTCCTCCCAAGTATAGGCATCGGTCTTGTTGAAGACGACAATGGTCTTCTTATCGGCACAACCCAACTCGGCTAGGGTCTGGTTCACAACCTCCATCTGCGCTTCGAAATCAGGATGCGAGATGTCGACCACGTGCAGCAGGATGTCAGATTCACGCACCTCATCCAAGGTAGACTTGAACGACTCCACAAGATGGTGCGGCAACTTACGAATAAACCCCACAGTATCAGACAAAAGGAATGGTAGATTATCCACCACCACCTTACGCACAGTGGTGTCCAAAGTGGCAAAGAGCTTGTTTTCGGTATAAACCTCAGATTTGCTCAACAGGTTCATAATGGTCGACTTGCCCACGTTGGTATAGCCCACTAGGGCAACTCGAACTAACTTGCCACGGTTCTTGCGCTGCACGGTCTTCTGCTTGTCGATATCCTTCAGCTTCTCTTTCAGCAAGGCAATGCGTTCCAAAATCAAGCGGCGGTCAGTCTCTATCTGGGTTTCACCAGGACCACGCATACCGATACCACCACGTTGGCGTTCCAAGTGTGTCCACATACGGGTCAGACGAGGCAGAAGGTATTGATACTGTGCTAGTTCAACTTGCGCCTTGGCATGTGCTGTATGGGCATTGGAGGCAAAAATGTCCAAAATGAGGCTAGTGCGGTCAAGGACACGACATTCCAAAGCCTGTTCCATGTTTCGGGCTTGGGTTGCGCTGAGTTCGTCATCGATAACGGCAATCTCGATGTTCTCCGCCTTAATATATTGGTGAATCTCCTCAAGTTTGCCTGAACCGAGATAGGTTACGCTGCTCGGATGGTCCAATGGCTGAATGAAACGTGCCACGGGCACACCACCGGCAGTTTCCAACAAGAAAGCCAGTTCGTCAAGGTATTCCTCAGTACGCTCACGACCTTGTTGTTTGCTGGCAACGGCAATCAAAACGGCACGTTCCGGTATTTTTTCGTATGTGATGAAGTCACCCATTTTATTGAATTATGAATGTGGAATGTGGGATGCTGAATGATCGCAATGCGACGCAGGGCTTCGCCCTCATTCATCATTTTGCATTCAGCATTCAGCATTAATATTGCCTAAATCCGATGATTTTACGAACCTCATTCAGCGTCTTCGCCGCACTCTCACGAGCCTTTTCAGCACCCATACGGGCGATGCGGTCGAGGCGTTCCGTATCAGACGAGAACTCGATGATGCGCTCTCGGATAGGGGCGACTGTCTTTTCAAGGTCTTCAGCTATCTGTTTTTTCATGTCGCCGTAACGGATAGAGCAGTCGTTCCATTTCTCGTCGAAATACTTCACCGTCTCAGGCTCGCTGACGATGTTCATCATCGTGAAAAGGTTCTGGATAACCTCAGGCTTGGGGCTGTTGGGCACGGTCGGGCCGCTGTCGGTGACGGCGCGCATCACCTTCTTTCGCATGGTCTTCTCGTCCTCAAAGAGATAGATACAATTGCCGTCGCTCTTGCCCATCTTGCCGCTACCGTCCAATCCTGGCACCTTGATGGCATCGCCACCGAAATAGTAGTTTTGCGGCTCAGGGAAGAACTCCACTTTATAGATGTTGTTGAAACGGCGAGCGCACTTGCGAGCCATCTCCATGTTTTGCTCCTGGTCCTTGCCCACGGGCACCCATTTGGCGCGATGTTGCAGGATGTCAGCAGCCATCAGTGTGGGATAGGTGAACAGGCCGGCGTTCACGTTGTCGGGTTGTTGACGCGCTTTCTCCTTGAAAGTCGTCACACGACCCAGTTCGCCAATGTAAGCGTTCATGTTAAAGTAGAGATATAGCTCAATGGTCTCCGGCACGTCACTTTGAATATAGATGGTGGCCTTTTCGGGATCAATGCCGCAGGCGAGGTATTCTGCCAAAATCGTGCGGGCTGATTTCTGTATGTTCTCAGGCGTGGGGTGTGTGGTCAACGAATGCCAGTCGGCGATGAAGAAATAGCAGTTGTAGTCTTCCTGCATCTTCACGAAACTACGCACAGCGCCATAATAATTACCGAGGTGAAGGTTTCCAGTGGGGCGGATGCCGCTTAAAACGATGTCTTTATTCATGTTGAAGTGTTGACTGTTGAAATGTTTAATTGTTGTTTGAGGCGGAACTGCGGGACGCGAGATTCAACCCTAACCATCATTGCGGGCTTTACCCGCAATCTCCCTCGCGAAAGGATGTCGTCTTCGCTGGTAGGAGATGGCGGATGTTCCTCCGCCATGACGGTAACATGGGAATAGTTGTAAGCCCCCAGTAACGCGTCAGCATTAATTGGGTGCAAAAATAAGAAAAAGCCCGCTCTCAGAGCAGGCTTTTTGAGGTTTTTTTGTGGCAGTGGCTTCCGATCAGAGCTTGATATCGTCGCCATTGGCGTTCTGGAAGTTGTACTGCAGCGTGTGGAATTCAGGCATCGACTGCACTTTGAATTTCTTGCCGTATTTTTTCATCCATTTGCGGCGAATCGAAAACAGGCCATCTATGCAGAGGTAGGAATAGATGAAGGGATGCACCTGCAGGGTCAAGTGGTTCTCGTTCTGGTCGACCATGAGGTACTTGAGGTGGTTTTCGATTTCGTCGATGAAGAGAATGGCGGGGCGTATTTTGCCTTCGCCTGCACAGACAGGACATTTTTCCTGCACCTGTACTTCTGTTTCGGGGCGCACGCGTTGGCGTGTGATTTGGATGAGGCCGAACTTCGTCGGAGGAAGGATGGTGTGCTTGGCACGGTCGTGCGACATGGCTTCGACCAAGGCGTCAAACAAATCCTTACGGTGTTTGGCTTCGTGCATGTCGATGAAGTCGACAATAATGATGCCGCCCATGTCGCGCAAACGCAACTGGCGCGCGATTTCCTTGGCAGCTTCGATGTTGACTTGAAAAGCGTTGTCTTCCTGCGAATTCTCCTTGTTCACCCGATGGCCGCTGTTCACGTCGATGACGTGCATGGCTTCGGTGTGCTCGATGACAAGGTAGACACCGTTTCTGATAGTGACAATCTTACCGAAAAAGCCTTTGATTTGCTTGGTTACGTTGAAAAAGTCAAAGATAGGCTCTTTGCCTTTGTAAAGTTGCACAATATCAACTTTTTGCGGAGCGAATGTCTGAATGTTTTTCTGGATCTCTTCATAGAGTTTCTCATCGTTCACATGGATATTGTTGAACGACTCGTTAAGCAAATCACGCAGCATGACGCTGGTTTGATCCATCTCGCTGACCATCCTTCCGAAGGTCGTCATCTTTTTCATCTCGATGATACACTGTTCCCACTTGGAAATCAATGAACGGAGATCGGCATCAAGTTCGGCTACTTTCTTGCCTTCAGCGACGGTGCGGATGATGACGCCATAGTTGGCCGGCTTAATGCTCTGCATCAGGCGACGGAGACGGTTACGTTCTTCGCTGCTGCGGATTTTTTGTGATACCGAAATACGGTTAGAGAAGGGGACAAGGACGAGATAACGGCCAGCGAAAGAAATCTCGGCAGTGATTCTCGGCCCTTTGGTATGAATGGGCTCCTTGGCAATCTGCACTGGCAACAAATCGCCTACAGCAAGCCAATCGCTGATTTTGCCATTCTTGGGCAAGTCGCCTTCAAGTTTGAACTTATCCATGGCCACATCATCGTTGGCAAGGACCATCTTCTTGTACTTGATCAGCGAATTGGCTTGAAGGCCAAGGTCCAGATAATGCAGGAAAGCCTCCTTGGGGTAGCCCACATCAACGAAAGCTGCATTTAGGCCAGGCAATATCTTCTTCACCCTGCCCAAATAAACGTCACCAACCGCAAATTGGTTATTGGTCTTCTCTCTGTGAAGTTCGACAAGCGTGTTGTCTTCCAGAAGAGCGATGTCAACCTCCGAAGCGTGCGAATTGATAATCAAGTCGCGCGTCACTGTCTTATTTTCCACTGCAACCTCTTGCTGTTGTTCTTCAGACATAGTGTTTTAACTTTGGGGTTAACGAATTGTTTGATAAAACAATAACACAACAATGGTGTGAGCCAATGCTGTGTTATTGTTGTGTTTAGGCTCAAGAAGAGCTTATTTCTTCTTGTGTCTGTCCTTTCTCAAGCGTTTTTTGCGCTTGTGCGTCGACATTTTGTGTCTTTTGTGTTTTTTACCGTTTGGCATAATATAAAAATTTTATCTTGTTGTTTATCTTACTTGACAGCATTCATGAAGGTCTTAGCAGGCTTGAAGGCCGGAATCTTATGAGCAGGAATAGTGATGGCGATGTTCTTGCCAATGTTACGGCCAGTCTTTTCAGCTCTAGTCTTGATGATGAAGCTACCGAAGCCTCTCAGATAAACGTTTTCACCCTTAGCCATAGCGTTCTTCACAACTTCCATGAAATTTTCAACAACATTCTGGACAGCACCTTTTTCAATGCCGGTCTTGCTTGCAATTTCAGCAACGATTTCTGCTTTAGTCATTTTTTCTCTTATTTTAATGGTTAGTTATTATGTTTGTCGTAAATTTGCGGCAAAGGTACGAACAATTTTAATACAAAGACCTAATTAATGCAATTTTTTTATTCTAATGAGTTATAAATAAAGAATTTCGCAAAAGGGAACACGATGAACATCATACAAGACACCTTAATTAATTGGTATGCTGAAAACCACCGCGACCTGCCATGGCGGAATAACCCCACGCCTTACCAAGTCTGGCTTTCAGAAATCATCTTGCAACAGACTCGCGTCAACCAAGGCTGGGAGTATTACCTCCGTTTCGCCGAAAAGTGGCCCACGGTGAACGACCTTGCAAAAGCCTCAGAGGAAGAAGTACTAAAGATGTGGCAAGGACTCGGTTACTACTCGCGCGCTCGTAACCTGCACAAATGTGCCAAGCAAGTTGTGGAACAATATGGAGGTCTATTCCCCGCTGATTTTGAACAGCTTAAGCAACTTCAAGGCATAGGCGACTACACTGCCGCCGCCATTGCATCCATCGCTTTCAATCTGCCACATGCTGTAGTTGACGGTAATGTCTACCGCGTTCTGGCTCGCCTCTTCGACATCGACACACCTATTAATAATAAAGAAGGCCAAAAACAATTTGCCTTGCTTGCCGACGAGCTACTCAACCGCAAGCAACCTGGTCTCCACAACCAAGCTATGATGGAATTCGGCGCCCTGCATTGCACGCCCAAGAACCCCAACTGCTTGTTATGCCCACTACAACCCCAATGCCTAGCCTTCTCACATCAGACCGTAATGCAACGACCCGTGAAATTGCCCAAAGTAAAGGTCACGACAAGGTATTTCAACTATTTGGTTCTCAAAATCAATGGCAGTGTTTATTTCCATAAACGCAGCGACAACGACATTTGGAAAAACCTCTATGACTTTCCGTGTATTGAAACTCCAAAACCAATGAATGTCGATGAAGTCATTGCCTCAAATGAATTCCAACAACTTATTGATAACAAACCGTTTACCGTTACTAAAGTTTCCCCACTCTTAACCCACAAACTGACCCATAGAACCATCATCGCACAATTCATCGAAATAAAACTTGAAAAAAAATTGTTGCGGATTGAAACAAAAGATTTATTTTTGACGCCCGAAACGGATTTGGGCAGTTTTCCCATTCCACGCTTAATCGACTTATACTTAAACAATTAAAAAACTACACTATGGCAAGTTTAAACAAAGTCATCCTTATAGGACGACTTGGGAAGACCCCAGAAATCACCACTTTTGAAAACGGCAACAAGAAGATATCGGTCACCATGGCCACTTCGGAACGTTACCGCGACCGCGACAACAACTGGGTGGAGCAAACCGACTGGCACAACATCGTAGTGTGGGGCAACCTCGCCAACGACATCGCCGACGGCCGCCGCAACTATTCGAAAGGAGATCTGATGTACATTGAAGGCAAACTCCGCACCCGCCAATATACTGACCAACAGGGCATCGTCCGCTATGTCACCGAGGTGAACGCCGACAAGATGATGCAACTGGCGCCTGCACGCCCCGTCTCTCAGTCGTCATACGGTCAACCTTATACAGCCGCACCTGAACCTACACCAGGTTATGTGCCGCAGAACAACTTCGACACTCCTGACGAAGGCAACGACCTACCTTTCTGACTTTGAATTATTCATATAGAGTCTTTATATTTCAACACGAATTATCATAAATTATACACGAATTACAAAAAATATATTTTAGGGAATAATTTGTGACAAATTATTGATAATTCGTGTTTTATAAATAGCGAGAATTTACGTAAACATTTTAGGCCAAAGAATATTGCCGCGAATTTAAGAGTTTTTTCTATTTTTGCAGTCTCAATATTAAATGATAAGATTTTGGAAACACCTGACCCTGACCCTCTCATAGGACTCCTCTCTGTTGTTTCAAACAACTTTTTCACTGGATTTACCGTCGACGCCGTCATTGGATTGATTGTTTTGTGTCTTCTCCTCATAGCTTCGGCTTTGATTTCGAGTAGCGAAACAGCATATTTTTCATTGCAACCTGCCGACATCGACGACTTGGAATCGCGCAACGATGCCAAAAGCCGTTTGGTTCTCAAACTCCGAGAAACGCCAAAGACCTTGCTCGCCTCCATCTTGATAGGCAACAATTTCGTCAATGTCACCATCACACTGCTGTCGACCTATATCATGTCCCAGATGTTCGATATGGTGAACTATCCCGTGGCGGCTTTTCTGTTGGAAGTGGTGATCGTCACCTCATTAATCCTTATCGTAGGCGAAATCACACCAAAGATATATGCCAGTAAACGTCCTGTCAAAATGGCTCGTTTCATGGCTCGACCTCTACGTTTTCTCATCGGACTCTTCAAACCTTTGAGCAAGTTGCTGGTCAACTCCACCTCGTTCATGGACAAGCATTTGGAGAAGAAAAAAAGTGAAATCTCATTGGAAGACCTTTCAACTGCCGTCGACATTGCCACTGAAGAATCCACTCCGATTGATGAAAAACAGATGCTGAAAGGCATCGCTTCATTCAGTGAAAAGGAAGTTAGTAGCGTGATGATTCCTCGCGTTGACATCATCGGGGTGGAAAAAGACATGGATTTCGCCACCATGTTGGCCATCGTCATCAAAAGCGGCTTTTCGAGGATTCCCGTCTATGACGAGACTTTGGACAAGGTGGAAGGCATCCTTTATGTGAAAGACCTTCTCCCCTATCTTGACGCCGAGTCGTATGAATGGCAGAAGCTCATCCGTCCCGCCTTCTATGTGCCCGAGAATCGCAAAATCAACGACTTGTTTCAAGACTTCCGCGAGAAGAAAATACACATCGCTATCGTCGTCGACGAATATGGCGGCACTTCGGGCTTGATTACCATGGAAGATGTCATTGAGGAAATTGTGGGCGAAATCAATGATGAGTTTGACGAAACCAACATAGAAGACCATTACAAAAAACTTGATGATGGTTCTTATCTCTTTAAAGCTCAGACCAGCATCGTTGACTTCTGCAAAGTTTTTGGCGTCGATGAAGGCTATTTTGAGCCCATGCAAGGCGAAGCCGACACCTTGGCTGGACTCATCCTCGAAATCGAAGGTCGTATCCCTGAAATTGGGTTCAAGTATAATTTCGAGAAGTTCCACATGGAAATCACCGATGCTGACACCAAGCGTATCAAAGAAGTAAAAGTTGTTTTTGATGAAGAATAGACTATCTACATTACTTGTGGCCCTTGCTATCGCCATCATCGCCATCTCCTGTAACCGTGAGCCCAACTACCTGCCAAAGCCACGAGGCTATTTCCGCATCGACTTGCCTGAGAAGACCTACACCAAGGTTGACACCATCGAAAGATACAGTTTCGAATGTCCAGACTATGCCCTGTTGACTTATGACCGCTACTCACCTGACGAAAAAAACTGGATCAATATCGAGTTTCCACAATTCAAAGGGTCCATTCACCTGACACACAAGCCCGTCAATGGCAATCTGGGTGATTATTTGGAAGATGTTCATACCATGGTAGTGAAGCACTTGCAAAAGGCGAATGGCGTACGTGACAGCCTAATAATCAACGAGGAGCACCAAGTCTATGGCTTATTCATCGAGATGGACGGCAAAGGTGTGGCCACCCCGATGCAGTTCTATCTTACCGACAGCACCCGCAACTTTGTCCGAGGCGCCTTATACTTCAATTTCCAACCCAACAACGACTCGATGCAACCCGTCATCAATTTCATCCGACAGGACATTGACCACTTGTTTAACACCTTCGAGTGGAAATAAATTGCGGTTTTTTCCCAACTTTTCAACAAAAAACACTATTTTCGCGGCGCGAAACAAATTTTGCGCCGATGTAAACTGAGTATTCACTTAAAAGAAAGGGGAAAAGGCCTATGATTAACAGCCTGAAAATCGGGAACTTGACTTGGCGTCATCTCAACAACCCAACGGAAGAAGACTTTGAATTCCTGAAAGACCGATTTCACTTCCACCCTTTAGACATCGAAGACTGCAAATCCGTCAACCAGCGTCCTAAAATCGACATCTACGACGATTATTATTTCCTTATCCTTCATTTCCCCAACTTCGACCGCCAAAACAAATTCGTGAAAATCAAGGAAGTGAAGATTTTCTGGGGCAAGGAATATATTATCTCCATCGAGAAGAACCCTTGGGGCGTGTCGCAACTTTTCGAGGAATACGAGGAACGCATCCAGAACGGCGAGGAGATGAACTTCCGCAACTCCGATATCCTGCTCTACCGCATCCTCGAAAAGCTGATGACCGAGTCGGTGTATCTGTTACGCAAGGTCGGCTTGGATGTGGAATTAATCAACCGGGAACTGTTGCAAGAGAAACAAGTGAAGATCATCGAGCGCATCAGCGTGACCCGCAAGAACCTCATCCTTATCAACACCATCTTCAAGCCACAGCTAAGGCTCTTCCACCTCTTCGAGACAGGTAAAGTCACAGGTTTCACCGACGATGTGGAGTACATGGAAGACTACTGGGGCAACATCCTTGACTACCTGCAGAAGGTATGGGACATGACCGAGGACTACGAGGAACTGATTGAAGGTCTCTCGATGACCTTCGACTCGATGCAGACCAACAAGACCAACGAGACGATGAAAATCCTGACCCTCGTGTCGACCATCATCCTTCCTTTGACCTTCATCACAGGTCTTTACGGTATGAACGTCAAGCTACCCTTCCAGGAAGCCGCATGGGCATTTTGGGGCATCATGGGATTTATGACCGTAGTCGCAGTAACGTTCTATATCTATTTCAGGCACAAGAAAATGATGTAATCAGTTGTCAGTTTACAGTTTGCAGTTGTTCAGTTTGTAGCTCAACAAAACTGAATGACTATTTCACAAGAAGTTTCTCGTATTTCAGCACATTGCCATTGCACATCAATTTGACAATGTAGCAACCTTTGGCAAAACCATCAGGCAAAGTCACAGCATAATCGCCGACAAGATGTCCAGAAATCTTAAACAGGGTTCGGCCACACAAGTCACAAATGGCGACAGCATCAAAAGCATTACGGTCGCTGCTCAAATGCAGGGTTTGTCCACACTCTATGGGATTGGGGAATAGATAAACCTCCATCGAGTTCTCCTCCACAACACTCCAGTTAGGATCCCAAATCATGCGGGCATACTCCGGATGGTCGACAAAAGGATTTCTATTGTGCTGGTAATCATTGTAAATTGTCTCATTACGTTCTTTTTCCTTTTCGCTCACAGGGTCCAACTCATTCCAACGCAGCAACATTTCAATAGCCCATGGCTTGATTTCCGACTTGCTGGTCATGTCGCTACTGCTCCAGCTAGCATCCTCGCTGAAGTAACGTACACTCATGTACATGATGGCACGAGCAAAGTCACCTTTGTACTCATCAATGGGCTCAAACACCGTCCCTGAAAAGCCTAGTGTTTTGCAAGCACCTAGTTTTGAGCCATTTCGAGAAGTCCAAGAAGCAGAGCCAACCTCACCAAAAGCGTAATTACCGCGACGGTTATTGACGTACCCATCAGTTGGAAAAATGTGATGTAAGTCTGTACGCGGAGT
This sequence comes from Bacteroidales bacterium, assembly GCA_017508895.1. The sequence continues at coordinate 1,963 of JAFWRA010000182.1, read as the reverse complement.
GTTCTGATCATTAAACCAGCTCGAGGGCCATGAATGCTCACGGTTGTAGCAGTCACCCTCACCACTGTAGTTACCGCATTGGTCCTCACCAAGGTAATAAACATAAGGAGATGTCCCATTGGGGCGGTCAGAATACATGTCCCACACTACACCATTGCCTTTATTGTCGGTGCTCCAGAAGGCATTCCAAAGCTGAGCATACGATATGGAAGAGTGCCCCTTAATGATATTGTGCAAGGCAACCTTCAACTGATTTCCTGTCAATCCGTTGGTCGAATTGTAATAATTGGCAGGTTGCGCTGCAGCAAACAACGCAAAAGTCAAAGCTATTATAAGCGAAAACAACTTTTTCATTGAATCTTAAATCTTTAAATCTTAAATCAAATCCGTAAACAAATAAAGAATGGCTATGACGACCATAAACACCGAAGCAGAGAACTCCACAAAACTCACCTTTTTGATGATGCCAGGAGTAAAGTCAACGCGGACAGTGAAGAGAGCCCACAAAAAGCCCGCCACCGTGACTGCAACGAAAAACCATTTCCCAAATGGCGCATAGAACACGCTCACAATCGAATAGAGAAAGGTATTGAACGCCGCAAGGATGGTAAGCAGAAACATTTCACTCTCTTTGCTGACCGTATACATCATCTTGCCTTTCAACACTCGCATAGAGTCAACAAACATCTTTACCGCAACCACAAGCATCATGGCAAAGACCATATACTCAGCGATATAGGTAAAAAGATGCGCTATCAGACGACCCAATCCGCTACCCAACAAGGCCATGACGCCTTGACTGAGGCCAAAAGTTACAGGAATCCATATCTTCTGCGATGGTTTGTCGTCAGAGTTCACCAAACCCACCGAACGCGAGACCACGCTGGAGGTCAGACATAGGATGAAAAGGATACCAATTATTATTGATGCAGTGGTCATAATTCACTTGAATTGCTGCAAAAATACATATTTTTTCGTTGACAAGACAAAAATTGGAGACTCAACTTGAGCTGAGTCTCCAATTTCTTTCAATCGCATGCGATTCGCTCTTACTTATGCACCTTGCGGATAAACTCCTCCACCTCGGGCACACCGCCTTGGTAGACCAAGTAGCCGTTGTAAGGCTCTCTCGGGGTGATCTCGCTGTTGACAGGGGTGAGCATGATGTTCTTCACCTCCTCGCGGTCGTGCGTCTGGCCTAGGGCCCAGCCCAACTTGATGTAGGCGGTCTCGGCGAGCATGTTCTGTGCCGGGATAATGCCACGGTCCATCAAGTCACGACCGGTGTCGTAGACGAACATGTGGGCATAGCCCCAGATGGTTTGCACGGTCATGTACTGGTGCACACCCTTGTCGGTGGCGCGCTGGATGGCGTCGAACATGCCACGGTTGACGTGGCCCAAGCCGGTGCCGTCCCAAACGATGCCCTGATAGCCGTTGTCGACCAAGGCATCAAGCACGTCGGGCTTCATGCCGGGATAGTAGTAGAGGATGGCCACGCGGTCGTCGAAGGTCGGGATGATCTTCACGTCGCGGTCGTTGCGGCGGTGGTTGTAGACCTCCTTGATCGGCACCACGCCACGCTTGCGGTCGACAGTGGCGACGGGTGTGTCGCCGATAGTGCGGAAGGTGGAACGATATGAGGAGTGCATCTTACGCACACGGGTGCCACGGTGCAGGAAGCCGTATTCATCGGAGGTGGGACCAAACATACAGACCATCACCTCGGCAATGTCGCCGTGACCAGCAGCGGTCATGGCATGCATCAAGTTCAAGGCGGCATCCGAAGAAGGACGGTCAGATGAACGTTGCGAGCCGACCAAGACGATCGGAACAGGCAGGTTCTGGCACATGAAGGTCAGGGCGGCGGCGGTGTGGGCCAAGGTGTCGGTGCCATGGCCGATGACGATGCCGTCGATGCCGTTCTTAATCTCCTCGCCAATCTTCTTGGCCAAGGCGATGT
>JAFWRA010000181.1 GCA_017508895.1 Bacteroidales bacterium | reverse complement strand
TATGGCCGCCGTGCCCACCGTGCCGATGCCCACGCCGAGCCACTTGTTATTCCCCATCTTGGCGAACAGTCGTTTCAAGCCCGCACTGCTGGCACTTTCAAGACTGGAACTCAACATCTTGCAGGCTACTAAAAACACCCCGATACCTGCGATTAGGGTTAAAATTGCGATAACAATGAGCATGGATGTAGATTTGTGAAAGCGGCCAATGATGTATTATTGACCGCTTTCGTTATGAAGAAATAATTTGACCTCTTATTTATTGTCGATATGGGTCACGTTGAAGTTGCTGTCGAATTCAATTTCGACTCCATTGCTTAACTCGATTTCCCAACCGTTTGCCCTTTTCTCGATTTTGTCGATGTGCTGATTAGGGTAATTCGTGGTAACGTAGGCAGCAATCTGTTCGGGAACCAGTTCGGCGGGAACGACGCCATAAACATTAGATTCATCGCAGTCGATGCTCTTCCATTCGAAGGCGAGGTTGAAAGTGATTTCAGTACCGTCGGTCAGTTTCACATCATATTCATCCTCATCCGCCTCGACCTTGAGAATGCCCACTTGTGGGAAATAAGTCCCGACAAAAGTGTTGATTTCGGTGTAGTCGGTGTTATTACCGCCACCGTTTCCGCCGCCATTTCCGCCACCGTTTCCGATGACATTGAAATTGGTGTCGAACTTGATTTCCTGTCCGTTTTTCAGTTCAATTTCCCAGCCATAATGCTCTTTCTCGATTTGTTCAATCTGTTGGTCGGGGAAGTTGGCGGTGACGTATGCTGTAATCTGTTCGGGAACGAGTTCTGCAGGTACGGCACTATAAATGGAGGACTCTTCACAGTCGATGTGGGTCCATTCAAAGCTGAGATTGAAAGAAATCTCCGTACCATCCGCAAGTTCCACTTCGTATTCATCGTCTTCCGCTTTGACTCTAAGAATTTCAGTTTGAGGGAAATAGGTGTTTACAAAAGTGTTGATTTCAGCATAATCGGTGCTGTTACCACTTCCGTTGCCATTTCCACCGTTATTGACAACATTGAAGTTGGCATCAAACTTGAGTTCAACATCATTGTTGAGTTCAATCTCCCAGCCATTGCTTTCCCTTTCGATTTCATCGATGTGCTGATTGGGATAGTTGGCGGTGACGTATGTTGTAATTTGCTCAGGAACAATGGTCTCTGGCACAGCATCATAGACGGATGAATGCTCGCAGTTCACTTCGACCCATTCAAATGCCTGGTTGAAATACACCTTCGTATTGTCGCTTAGAATCACTCGATAGTAATGCTCAGTTTGGTTACAGCTGAGGATGTTCGTTTCGGGGAAATGTGTGTTGACAAAAGCGACAATTTCAGGGGCAATGTCGGTCGCGTTGACTGCTGCGCCAACACCTTCAGCTTCCCATTGGTTGTTGCTACTGCTGCTGTTGCCTCCTGTGGGCGTTTCTTTTGTGCACGATGCCACTGCGAAAGACAATGCAATGAATGCTACAAACAATGCTAATTTCTTCATTTTAGTTAGATTTTAGTTGATAAATAATTGAATTATGGGATAAAAAAAGATGGTCCGAACCGTAGTTCGCACCATCTTTTATGTTTTTCGTGATGATATAGTTATGGCTGTCAGCCAAGTTTTTCCTTGGGGCATAACGCCTTACCTGTCCAAGACGCAAAGCCGCCGAGCATAGATTTTCATTCTGTTCTTCGCCTAGGGATGCAACTGGGCCAAAGTCACATTGGCATTGCAAACCACCCGATGGACTGTTGAGCAAAAACTCCGAATCCTCGTCTTCGTCAAACTCATCACCGTCAAACGACATATTAGACAGGATTTCAGTTTGTTCCATGATGTACAAATCCTCTTGGGCCGTGTTGGTAAGGTCAAGGAGGAACAAGCCCATCAGGATTAGGGCGACGACAGAAACATATTTTCGGAAAAAGTCAATCATGGCTATGTGCTTATAATAACTGATTAGTTCTGGAATTATTGTCCTTGTGGGCAAAAAAAAACGTACCTTTGCCGAAAATTAGAATTTATGTACAGCCTAAACTATAAAGTAACCACCAGCACCTGCGACAGCGAGGGCAAACTCAAGCTGTTCTCGGCCCTACAGATGATGCAGGACTGCTCCGAGATGTGGATCGACAGCGAGCCACAAGTAAAGGAATACTTTGCCCGTGAGAACATGGCGCAGCTGCTTGCCTCAAGGCAGGTGGAGATCATGCGCGTGCCCGATTTCAAGGAAGAACTGACCGTGACCACCTCGGTCTACGGAATGAAGCCCATGTTCGGCTTCCGCAACACCTTTATCTATGATGCCGAAGGCAAGCCCTGCTACCGCACTTGGAGCATGGGGGCTTTCGTCGATAAGGCTAACGGAAAGTTGAAGCGCGTGGACGATGCCGTGGCCAACTCGCTGCTCATCGAGCCCCAGCTGGAGATGAACTACAAAGACCGTCGCATCATCCTGCCAAAGGAAGGAGGCAAGACCTTTGCGCCCATCCCGGTGATGCGTGCCGACATCGACTACAACCGCCACGTCAACAACGCCAACTATATCCGTATGGCGATGGAACTGCTGCCCAAGGACTTCTTGGTGAAAGGGCTTCGCGTGGAATACCGCGTGGCTGCCAAATTGGGTGACAGCCTCACTCCTACCCTTTTTGAGATAGAGAACGGCTTCATCATCGCGCTTACCATTGGAAACGAGGCGAGTGCTATTGTGGAGTTTACAATATAAAACAATTAACCATGCCCAATACATCCAATGAACCTTTCGAATTCGACGCCGTCATCCTTCAAAACGAGGGAATGGATGCCGCATACGTTGAGGTTCCTTTCGACATCAAGGCGCTCTTCGGCAAAGGTCGGTTGGCGGTGCATGCCACCTTCGACGGCGTGCCATACGACGGGCAGATTGTCAAGATGGGAACGCCATGCTTCATCATCGGTGTGAGGAAGGACATCCGAAAACAGATGGGCAAGACTTTCGGCGACACGGTGCATGTGACGTTTTGTGAACGGAATAAAACGACAACTATATGACCAACTTGGAAAAATGTAACGCAGGAATAGAGTATTCGTATGCCGATGAGGAATTGATCGCCCTCAAGACCGAGGCCATCAGGCAATGCGAGATCTTCAACGCCATCGACGGGCGCGACTACATGGCGCAGTACCGTCACCTGCAGCAGATGCTTGGTGCTGTGGGCGAGCGCGTGTGGATTGCCAAGACCT
>JAFWRA010000180.1 GCA_017508895.1 Bacteroidales bacterium | reverse complement strand
GGGGCATCCCCATTCAGTATGATTCCAACCAATTCCATTACGTCAGAGACGGATACAACACCGTCGTTGTCCATATCGCCTCTTGGCGAACTTTGTGCATTGCCCGTGATTGCAACGAGTGTCAACGCAAGGATTAAAAGTAGTTTCTTCATAGTTTTTTGCTTTAGATGGTAAATATTAGATTTATCGCAAAGATAAACAATTATAATGAAAAACGAAACAGAAACACCAAAAAAGTAACAAAATCAAGGAATGTGGGATTCATCACCCACCATCCTAACACCAAGGCAGCCTCCATGCTCATCGCGTGGAGGCTGCCTTGTCGATCATCACCATGATTCTATTTTAATAACCTAACTAACCAAAACAAATCTATCTAACTATCAACCTAATAAACCAAAACCTAAAATATATCTATGAAACTAATTACTTGCTTTTGACACTACAAAGGTAAGGCGAGATTTCCCGGCACGGAAATATTTGTGGTTTTTTCTTAGTATCTCGTTGCGACACCCCAGCAATATTGAGACAAAGCGGCATGATGGCCTCAAAATCAGTCGCAAAGCAATAAAATTCCAAGGAGGAAAGAGTAAAAAGAGTAGCAAGCAAAGAGTGAAAGGAAAAACTCCTTCACTCCTAAACTCCGTAACAGTTCTGCGAATCATTTATTTGAGTCGCCTACGGCGAGAACCAACGGTCACTGTTCGCAAAGCGAGGGAAAGTAAATCTTTCAAATCTTAACAAATCAAACAAATTGCTATGGTGAAAAATATAAAGATTTGTCAGATTTGAATTGATTTGTATGATTTCTGCCCGTTAGGGCACTCCTTGAAATTATTCGCTGAATAGATACTAAACTCCTTAGACAATTAAAAAAATTCTAAGTTGGTCCTCTTTTCCAATGAAAAAGTGAACAAAATGAGCAAAGTCACTATTATTTAGAAGCGTGCAGCCAACATTTCTTTTCCCAACTTATGGATATGGGCGAGGATTTCACTTTCCCTTTTGGCTGAAGGCTTCTTAAAACCGTTTATATAGTTGCGCAGCAGCGTGGCGTTCATTCCAATGGAACGGGCGAACTCTGCTACGTTGATTTCCTTATGGGTCAGGAAGAAACGCTGAAGGGCTGATGGCTCTGCATCATCATAGGTAAAACTCTCGAAACTGATGTCCTCATCGAGATTGCGCCAATGGATGCCATCATAGCCAAAGGTGTATTGGCTACGTTCATCATCGGATGCAGTCATTAAGTTGGGATACCATAGCAACGACTGGCTGTACTCCTTTCCCTCTACGTCCATGCCGAATATATGATCAGCAGAAAACCAAATCTTAATAATCTTCATACACACTATCCTCCCTTAACTATTAAAATGCTCTTCCCAACGCTTGATGATCAGGTCGGCATTCTCATCTATGACCGCCTTAATCTTCTTCAGGTCGTTGGCCTTTACCTTCTCCTTAACAAGCAACGTGAACTCGCTTCCATTCCAAACAAACTTTGCCATGCCACCATTGCCTTCAACGTGAATGTGGACAGGCTCATGCTCCTTGCTATAAAAGAAGAAAGAAAAACCAAAAAATCTAAAAACTTCTGGCATATCTTTATTTCGCTTTATTTACAGATGCAAATATAGGAATTATTTTCGATACCAACAACTTTTTAGGGAATAATAATCTATATTGGACTTTTTTTGAAAAAATCAGACCAGAACTATTACTATTCCATATAATAATTCTAAGGAGGTAGGGAGTAAAAGAGTGGCACCCAAAGGGCGAAAGGAAAAAATGCGCCCTGTTTCCAAATAGGAGCTACTTCCATTAGGGACAAGCAACGTATTGCTTGCTAATCCGATGGTTGGGATTTGAAGATAATATGGCTCCATCTAAAACACTAAAGGTGGGGCCAATGCCCACCTTTAGAATTATGTATGACATAAGGACCTCGCCTTGGGAGGCATGCGCCCCACCGCCTGCCCTTGCGCATAAAAGGGTTTGGGTTCGCGTCTTTCAAGTTGCGTCCTTCAAGCAGGGAAAGGATGCACTAATTACTGACCACCGGGCGCACACTTTGACCGTAGTTGCGGAAGCTTGAGGACGTGTACGTACCACTCGAAAAGACATTCAGGAGGTAGGCGAGGTACGAGTTCGACGGGTGCTGCGTGGACGACCAGTAGTAGCCGGACGATGCACCCTTGATGTCGGAGTCGTTGCGGTAGCCCGCTGCAGGCAAGAAGATGCTGCCACCGTTGGTCTTGCTGGTGAATTTGCTTCCATTGACACCGTTCACCGTCGTCCATTCGTAAGTGCAGTTGTTTATCAATTCGTCAAACTGCGCCTTTGACGGCATCACCCAAGAGCCGCCCCATTTCACATGCGCCACATCGTATTCAGTGCCGGCGATGTCGCTACCGAGATCGTGGCAGTTACTGGGATATCCGTCGCAATGGGTATAGGTGCTCCAAGTGTAAGTGGACTTCGTCTCCGTCTCGCCCCATGCATAGTAGCCGCCATAACCCTCAGGCGTGTCGGCTTCCACATTGCAGCACGCCCAAAGGGTGCCGGAGGGCAGACCGAGGTCGATAGCGTGAGGATGATGATTGTCGGGACAGGTGAGATAGGATTGCTTAACGGTTGCCATGATATATTGAGAGCTGCCCGACTTCGTATCTGTCACAACTATCACGGCAAGGCCAACAGCGACGCCTTTGATTGTGATGGTGGAACCCGACAACGAAGCCTCTGCCACATTGGGAGCAGAACTGCTAACCTTATAATATCCACTGCCAGAGGTGATTTCGACTGTTGATCTCCTGCCAGCAATAATCTCCACGTTGCTTTTCGAAAGTGCCAAAGCTTTATACGTGTCGCCCACATAAATGGGGCGGACACTTTGACCGAAGAAGATAGCGTCGTCGTACGTGTCCGTTTCACTCGAATTGATATACAGGCCGTAGGCGGACCTGTTCGAAGGGTCCTGCGTGGACGACCAGTAGTAGCCGTACGAACCGGCATTGCCGAGGCTGGAGTCGTAGCGGTAGCCCGCTGCCGGCAAGAAGATGCTACCGCCGTTGGTTTTACTGGTGTACTTGCCACCGTTCACACCGTTCACCGTCGTCCATTCGAAAGTGCAGTTGCTTATCAATTCATCTTGCTGCGCCTTTGACGGCATCACCCACGAACCGCCCCATTTCACATGTGCCACGTCATAATCCGTGCCGGCGATGTCGCTGCCGAGGTCACGGTAGGTTACCGGAGAGCCATCGTAATAGATGTAGGTGCTCCAATTGTAAGTGGATTTCTCCTCCGTCTCTCCCCAGGCATAGTAGCCGCCGTATGCCTCAGGCGTGTCGGCTCCCACATTGCAGCACGCCCACTTCGTGCCGGAGGGCAGGCCGAGGTCGATGAGGTGCGGGTGGTGGTTGTCGGGGCAGGTAAGGTAGGATTGTGGGGCATCCCCATTCAGTATGATTCCAACCAATTCCATTACGTCAGAGACGGATACAACACCGTCGTTGTCCATATCGCCTCTTGGCGAACT
>JAFWRA010000020.1 GCA_017508895.1 Bacteroidales bacterium | reverse complement strand
GGCATGGCTGAAAGTGCCGGCATCGCCCGACGCGGCGGTGCCGTGGCCAACGACGCCCGCAAGGCTGTAGAGAAGGAAACAGGCCAGCCAGTGGTCTCAACCATGAACGCCAAACAGATTGCACAGGGAGAAGAGGAATTGCTATTGGAGGGCGAGTAGTTGCTTTTTGTTAAGTTGTCCTTTTATTGATAAACCAAGTATAATCTTTGAGCCATCCGTTTTTTCTGGCAACTTGATATGCTGTTTTGCTACCTTTAGCAAATTCACTTCTTGATTTGTAATTTATTGCTTCTTCACGACAAGTATCATAATTCCATTTTCTTCTTTTCTCAGACGCTATTTCTTTTCCATTAACAAACCATGAATAATCATCAAGCCACCCATTTTTCCTTGCCACATTGTATGCTCCGCTTGCGTTTTCACAAAAATCGCCTCTTGACTTGTATTTTGCTGCTTCTCTACGACAAGTATCACGGTTCCATTTTTTGTTCCAATGTGTTGGCTTTTTAAACCAAATGTAATCAACAAGCCACCCTTCTCTCCTGGCTACATTGTAGGCCCCACTCGCTTTTTTCTCAAATTCAGCCTTTGATTTGTATTTCTTTGCTTCCTCATAGCAAGTATCATGGTTCCACTTTTTTGCAGATGCTGATGGTGAAAACCATTTGTAATCATCAAGCCATCCGTTTTTAAGAGCGACATTGTATGCTCTTACACTTCTTTTTCGAAACTCGCCTCTGGATTTGTGCTTTTGGGCTTCTTCATAACAAGTGTCATAGTTCCATTTAGAAATTAATGCAGACGGTGAGAACCAAGTGTAATCATTAAGCCATCCATTTCTCTTTGCGGCATTATATGCGCTATTGTTGCCCTTTTCAAACTCTAATCTTGACTTGTACTTCTTTGCTTCTTCATAAGTCATTTCTTTTGTCCATTTACCATATGCGCCGAGAGAGCCAGTTTTAGCGATATTTAGCACGATCTTTCCTTCTCTATTATATAACTCAACATAATAGTCTTCAAGGTTTTGTGCTTCTTCTGCTAAAAGACCTTTTTCCAACACTATTGGTTCAGGAACTTGCTTTCCTATTTTACTATAGTACTTATATACTGTGTCGTTTTCATCTTTAATATGTTGCCTTCTTCTTCTCCTCAAATTATTTGTCAATCCAACGTACACTGCGTTTGTTTCGTCATCAATGTAATAATAAACGACATATATGTTCCTTTTGCTAATAACCCCATTTTCAAACCATGTGTAATCTTCTATCCATCCGTTTTTATATGCTACATTATATGCCCAACTGCTGTTTTTTCTAAATTCTGCTTTCGAGTTATATTTTTTGGCTTCTTCACGGCAGGTTTCACGATTCCATTTTCTTCTTTTTTCTACGGCAATTCTATTTCCATCTTCAAGCCATGAATAATCATATAACCAGCCATATTTGTATGCTACATTGTATGCTCCACTGCAGTTTCTCCTGAATTCTGCCTTAGAATTGTATTTCCTTGCTTCCTCTAAACAAGTTTCAGAATTCCATTTTTTGTTGTGAATAACTGGTCTTTCAAACCAAGTGTAATCATTAAGCCATCCGTTTTTATTTGCAACAACATAAGCACTTCCACATTTTTCTTGAAACTCAACCCTTGATTTATATTTTAATGCTTCTTCTTGACAAGTCTCACGATTCCAATATCTATTTGGCTTGTGTATTTCTTCAAACCAAGTATAGTTGTCAAGCCAACCATTTTTTCTTGCCACTTTGTATGCACTTGAACTATTGCTTGCAAATGCAGACCTAGATTTATACTTCTTGGCTTCATCAAAACAAGTCTCGTAATTCCAATATCCATATGGTTTACTCATGGGTTTAAAGCATGTTTTCAAGATAATCACTAATCATACAACTCCACAAACTCATAACTATTCCCCATAGCCTCCAAAAACTTGATAAAGTCCTCTTGGCTAATGATAATCGTACCCGTGTTGTCATTGGGGTGGAAGCTCAGGCGAGGGGCGTTCAAGAGGTTCTTGTCGATGAAGAGGTGCACCTCGTGGTTTTCGTCGTTGATGAGGCCGAAGGGGGAGACGCTGCCGGGCTTCAAGCCGAGGTATTTCTCCATGCGGGCCTCCGAGGCGAAGGTGAGCTTGCCTTGATGCAGTCGCTGCTCGAGGTCGTGGATGTCCATCTGGTGCATGCACTCGAAGATGACGAGGTAGTGCTTGTTGCCCTTGTGGTTCCTGAAAAACAGGTTCTTGCAGTGCGTGGCCTCAAACTTGCCCCAGTAGGCCAACGACTCCTCGATGGAACCCAATGGTGGGTGGAACTTGATGTCGAAGTCGATGCCGAGGCCAAGCAGGGTATCCACTACCTTCTGCTGCCTTTCACTCAGGGGTTGGTTTATTTCTGATGGTTTCATTGCTCTTGTTTTTTATCACAAAACATGCAAAACCCGACAAAACCTTTGAGCTTGGTTGTAGAAAGCTGCCAACCGGCGGCTTTCCGGCGGCGACGCGGTTGCGCAGCCGCCCACGCCATATGATGGTTTTGTATGTTTTGTCGGTTTTGTGACATATTACAACTTGCTTTTCAACGCTTTACCCGTATATGATGCCTTGCAATTCACCAAGTCCTCGGGCGTGCCTTCAAAGACGATCTCGCCGCCCTTGTTGCCACTCTCGGGACCCAGGTCGATGACCCAATCCGCCGACTTGATGACATCCATGTTGTGCTCGATGATGATGACGCTGTGGCCGTTGGCAATCAAGGCGTTGAACGACTCCAGCAGCTTGTTCACATCGTGGAAGTGAAGGCCCGTGGTCGGCTCGTCGAAGATGAAGAGCGTGGGCTTCTCCACCTGGCCCTTGATGAGGAAATAGGCCAACTTGACGCGTTGTGCCTCGCCGCCCGAGAGTGAACTCGACGACTGCCCGAGCTTCAGGTAGCCCAAACCGACCTCCTGCAAGGGCTTCAGGCGGTTGACGATGCGCCCGACGATGGGATTCTGCCGTTCCGACGAGTGCTCGAAGAAGTCGATGGCCTCGTTGATGCTCATGTTGAGGATGTCGGCGATGTGCTTGCCGTCGTATTTGATCTCCAGCACCTCTTCCTTGAAGCGCGTGCCGTGACAGGCCTCGCAAGGCAGGTAGACATCGGCCATGAACTGCATCTCGATCTTTTGCACACCCTCGCCCTCACATTCCTCGCAGCGACCGCCTGGCACGTTGAACGAGAAAAACGCTGGTTTGATGCCACGCAGCTTGGCTAATTTCTGTTCCGAGAACAGCTGTCTGATTTCATCGTAGGCCTTCAAATAAGTCGCTGGGTTGGAGCGCGTTGACTTGCCGATAGGGTTCTGGTCGATGAACTCGACGGCTTGGATGAGGCGCAGGTCGCCTTCTAAAGCGCCATAGCTGCCACATTTCTCAGCGTTCTCGCCCAGCTGCCGTTTCATGGCGGGGTAGAGCACGTCTTTCACCAAAGTCGACTTGCCCGAGCCGCTCACGCCCGTGATGACGGTCATCATGTTGAGCGGAAAGCGCACGGTGAGGTTCTTGAGGTTGTTCTGCGTCGCGCCCTTGATGACGATGGCGTTGGCGCTCTTGCGTCGGCGGGTGGGCACGGGGATGCTCATCTTGCCCGTGAGGTATTGCGTGGTGAGGCTCTTCTCGCAGTTGATCAGATGCTTGATGTCGCCTTCAAACACGACTTCGCCGCCAAAGGCACCTGCCATCGGCCCGATGTCGATGATGTAGTCGGCGGCACGGATGATCTCCTCGTCATGTTCCACCACGATGACGGTGTTGCCGATGTCGCGCAGGCGTTTCAGCACTTTGATGAGTTGCTCGGTGTCGCGAGAGTGCAAGCCGATGCTGGGCTCGTCCAAGATGTAGGTGGAGCCGACCAGACTGCTGCCCAACGATGTCGCAAGGTTGATGCGCTGCGATTCGCCGCCCGAAAGGGTGTTGGAGAGACGGTTCAGGGTCAGATAGCCCAAGCCCACCTCTATGATGAAATCCAGGCGGTTGTTGATCTCCACGAGTAGGCGAGAGGCGATTTTGCTGTCGGTCTCGTCGAGTTTGAGGTGGTCGAAGAAGGCCTTCAGCTCGTCCAAGGGCATCAGCACGAGGTCGGTGATGCTCTTGCCGCCCACCTTCACATATTGCGCTTGTCGGCGCAGGCGCGTGCCGTGGCATTCGGGGCAGACCGTCTTGCCACGGTAGCGCGACAGCATCACGCGGTATTGTATCTTATACGACTGTGTCTCAACATAGTTGAAGAAGTCCACGATGCCTTCGAAATATTGGTTGCCCGTCCAAAGGAGGCTTACCTGTTCGTCGGTGAGTTCGTAGAACGGCTTGAAGATGGGGATGCCCACCTTGTCGGCCACGCGGATGAGGGCGTCTTTCCACTCGCTCATCTT
>JAFWRA010000179.1 GCA_017508895.1 Bacteroidales bacterium | reverse complement strand
CATCGAGGCCGTGCTGAATTCCTACAAGGGCGACCGTGAGAATGCTGATTTCCAAAACTTTGTGGTCTATGCCAAACGTGTGTTCTTCAGCAATGGCATCCATCACCATTATGCCGAGGACAAGTTCTTCCCTGAGATTAGCGAGGCCTATTTCGCCGACTTGGTGAAGGGCAGTGACGCTAAACTGCTTCCCCTCAACGAGGGCGAGACCTTGGACGAATTCATCGCCTTCCTAACCCCCGTCATCTTCGACCGTAACCTGTACAAGATGCGCCGCAGTAGCGAGGACGACATCATCGCCAATTCTGCGGTGAACTTCTACGAAGGCGGAATCAAAAAGCCCGAAGTGGAAGATTTCTATGCTAAGATGCGCAAGCCTAACGATGCCACTCCGATTTCCTACGGCTTGAACTCCAAGTTGGTGAAGGAAAACGGTCGCATCTACGAGGATGTTTACAAGGCCGACGGCTTGTACGGTGAAGCCATCACGGCCATCATCGGCTGGCTTCAGAAGGCCAACGAAGTGGCGGAGAACGACATCCAGCGCAACTACACCCAGAAACTCATCGACTATTACACCACGGGCGACCTGAAGACTTGGGACGAATATAACATTGCTTGGGTGCAGGATTCCGTTTCCCATATCGATTTCGTGAACGGTTTCATCGAGGACTATAACGACCCGATGGGCTTGAAAGCCACTTGGGAAGCCATCGTCGATTATAAGGACCTTGAGGCCACCAAACGCTCCAACACGATTAGCGAGAACGCACAATGGTTTGAGGATCATTCTCCCGTCGACCCGCGTTTCAAGAAAGAGGAATGTAAAGGCGTTTCGGCGAAGAGCATTATCGTCACCACTTTGGGCGGCGATTGCTTCCCTTCGCCCCCGATTGGCATCAACCTGCCCAATGCCGACTGGATTCGCAAGGACTATGGCTCCAAGTCGGTGACCATCACCAACTTGATGGAAGCTTACGACAAGGCAGCTGACGAATGTCCGAGAAGCGTTTTGGCCGAGTTCGCCTACTCGCAGGAGGAAATCGACCTCTGCAAGAAATACGGTTCCGATGCCGATGTGGTTCACACCAACTTGCACGAGTGCTTGGGTCACGGTTCGGGCAAGCTGCTGCCTGGCACACAGCCTGGTGCCTTGAAGGAGTTCAGCTCAACTTTGGAAGAAGCCCGTGCCGACCTCTTTGGCCTGTATTATCTGGCCGAACCAAGGATGGTGGAATTGGGCGTAATGCCTGACGCAGAGGCTTATAAGGCCGAGTATTGCTCCTACATCCGCAACGGCATGATGTCACAGTTGGCTCGCGTGGAGCTGGGCAAGGATGTCACCGAATCGCACATGCAGAACCGCAAACTCGTCTCGGAGTGGTGCTACGAGCACGGCAAGGATGCCAACGTCATCGAGAAAAAGGTGGAGAATGGCAAGACTTACTACATCATCAACGACTTCGAGGCTTTACGCGGCCTGTTCGGTGAGTTGTTGGCCGAAATCCAGCGCATCAAGAGCGAAGGCGACTATGCCGCAGGCAAGGCCATCGTGGAGAAATACGCTGTGAAGGTCGACCCCGAACTGCACAAGGAAGTCAAGAACCGTTACAACGCCTTGGGTCTGAAGCCTTACGGTGGCTTCATCAATCCTGAAATCGTTCCCGTCGTGGAAAACGGCAATGTGGTCGACTACAAGGTTGAATATTCTTCCGATTTCGTGGCGCAACATTTGAAATACGGTAAGGAATACAGCTTCTTGAAGGCTACGCATTAAGCCCAATGCGAGTGAAAGCAGGGAATCCTCGGTGTCATCGATGCCAAGGATTCCCTGCTTTTTTGTGGCGTAAAGAAATTATGCTATCTTTGCAGTTTCAACGGCAAATCCAATCCTATGCAAGAGAAGAGAATCAAAGGGAGCTTGTGTGAAATTGTCGACAAGATGAACAAGACCTATAATGGCCTGATTGGCGACGGTTTCAGTCCTGGAGTGGGCAGGCGCATTGTGCCCGTGATGGCTGACGGCAAGGTGTCGGGCTGGAAAATGCAGTGCTGCGAAAACGGCGCATGGGTGGATCTGGATGAAACGCCCTTCAAGACCATGGGTGAGCTGATTGAGCATTACAAGAAGGAAAAGCCCTGATAACTTCGAGGAATTCGTGTTAGGGAGTTTTTGAGTTTTCTGCAGACCTCTATTTCCACTGTTAGTTTACTATAATCTCCGCCAGCATGTGCAGCTTGCCTATCTTTGCCTCCAAAATTTGAGGGAAAGACAAACCGAAGAAAAAACACAGACAAACCGAGCATTGGTCCGAAAATTGACTAATTTTGCAACCATGAGTTGTGATGATGAGATTATCAAACGGAAATTGTATTATGACGGTCTGAAACAGGTCATCGAGCATCCTATTCCTAAAAACTATGCCAAGGAAATAGATGATTTGCTTCAGGAAGACGATGCCGATACGGAAGAGACAAAAACCTTGCGGATGTGGAAAGAGGTGGTTGCCCCAGTGTGCAATGCCATTGTGTTCGTTCACAACAACCGTTTCCTGTTGGACGAAAAAGAAACCATCCTCAATGAGGATGCCGACACACCTTTCATGTCCTCCGATGAAATCTTCAAGACGCTGAAAACCTTGCTCAAAGCGACGGTCATGGAGTTTCTTTTCGTGCTGCAAATCAGTTCGGGCGAAAAGGAGGAACTGCTTGACAGGGTAGAGCATGACGATAAGGACGGTTTCAGGTCGCTGTTGGAGCGGAGCCGATGCGACACCACGGCATTGGCCCAACTTTGCACCTGCTGTTGGGACGACTCTTTCACAGCTGAAAACATCGAGGATTCTGACCTTTCATACCTGCTTGATTACATGGCAAGCAAGTTGAAAAACAGTAGTGAAGCCGATGACAAAACGATGCTTGAAGCCGTGGAGCAATGGCAGCCTTCCTCCGAGTTGATTGATTCCGACGACAGCGACGAGACCCTTGACCAATACATGTCCGACTATCGTCGTTTCATGGAGACCGAACTGGGCGTTACCCTCCATTACTATTGGGATTGGTATGACGATTTCCTGTTGAAGGAACGCAACCTCATCGAGCCCATCCTTGACCATCCTTTGGCTGTGGACTTGGTGAACCGGATTTGGAAAGATTATGAGGCCAATCTTTTAGGCGGTTCCTTCTCCCTTCCCGACGACTTCTTCCACTCGAAATGCGCCGCCGATGACACGGAGCACCTGCACATCAAACTGTCCGTTGAGGACAAGGGCACGGAGCTTTTCACCGAGTTCATCAACTATGTGGCCGAGAAGGGCTATATCGAAGACAGCCCCGCCGTGAAAAACCTTTTCGCCTACCGACTGACGGGGTATTACAGACCCGAAGGCGACCTGCCGCCCATCGTCTGGAACGGAAGAAACGGCAAGTCTTACGAGCTTATCTACCTCATCCGTTACCTCTGCGACCGTGGCGACTACAAGAAAATGCGCCGTTTCTTCGAAGGCCCCGAATGGGTGAAGGAGAAAGACAGCAGCTATGCCCACTCAGCAGATACGGAGTTCAGGAGGAAAATGGCGGAGTTTTATCTTGGTGTTTGTGAGTTCAAGAAGTGAAAATTTAGAAAAACCAGCAAAATAGTTG
Source organism: Bacteroidales bacterium (assembly GCA_017508895.1). Next base: position 978 of record JAFWRA010000179.1, on the reverse strand, counting down.
CAAGGAATGGAAAAAGTTGTTTATCTTTGCAGCGTCAGAAATGACTAATCTGGTAATTTCCGCGTGGGAGTAAGACTACACCGCCCCTGCTCCAAAATTAAAGGATGGAGACTTGCAACGGCCTCCATCTTTTATTTTCCGAATTCCTTACGGAACTTCCTGACGAAATCCGGCTCAGCGGACAAACATGTCCAATACAGCCTTGAGCACATAAAAAAAGCGTGTAGTTAATCCATGCCGAAGCCGATCTACACGTTTTTAAACGAAAAACGCAGTTAATCCATGCCGAAGCCGATCTGCGTTTCACGCTGCAAAGTTACAACAAAAACCAAAACGCCGCCATAAACATTGAAAAATAATTCCCGAAATTAGGAAAAGCCATTTGGCAAACTGCTATTTTCACTATAAGTTTACCACAATCTCCAAATGGTTGATCAGATTATCTTTCTTTTTACCAAACAACAAATTTACCTGTAAACCAAACACATATCCGACAGCAAACGACTACTGTCGACAACAAACGTTTAATCAACGGCTTAGTCTTGACAGATGGTTTTTCTTTGCGGTAGAAAAACTAAAAGTATTATCGTTATGGAAACACCTGAATTTTTATACACTTCCAAAACCCACAGGAAAACAAATGGAATTCAAGTATGTCAATATGGCGACATTGTATTACACCTTTCATTCCACTGAGTATGAACATCTCAATTTCACCATAAAATTGGTGATGGGCATTAAGAGCGACGGCAGGCATGTCCAATACAGTGTCAATAAGATTGAATTAATCTGAAAAAAAGCATCCTGTAATAAAGTCGTCATTGCTTTCGCAATCGCTTGTACAGGATGCTTTTGTAAGTACCGAAAGCAGTTAAACCGACTTGTTTGTTCGCAGAACTGCCACGGCTTTTTCTGCCTGCAAAATTACAACAAAAACCAAAACGCCGCCATAAACATTGAAAAATAATTCCCGAAATT
>JAFWRA010000178.1 GCA_017508895.1 Bacteroidales bacterium | reverse complement strand
GAGCTGACCGAGGCCCGAAAGGAAATCGTCGGGCTGTCCGCTCAGGTCGCACAACTCACCCTTGAAAACGCTGAGCTGAAGCAATTGATCGAAAACCTGTAAGGCCATGAAGACGCGACATTTCATCCTCTTCCTTTTGTCGGTGTCGATGGTGCTATGTGCCTGCGACGCAAAGCGCCGCGCCCAGCGTCGCATCCGTCGCATCGCTGAGCGATGCCCCGAGCTGCTGAGCGTTCAAGCACAGCCCATCGACACCTTCATCCCGCTTCCTCCTGTGGTCGATAGTGCCGTGATGCCCTTGGCTCCGCTGCTTGACGGCCAAGCCGTCAAGATCCAGACGGAGCAGGGCACTTTCACGGCAACGGCCACCAACGACAGCCTCACAGTCACCTACGAGGCCGAGCAAGAGCCCATCCATTACGAGGACACCTTGCGGTATTCGCAAGTCATCATCGAGGAGCCACCACCGTCCAAGAAACCGCCCAACTTCCTTTGGGTCCTGTTGGGCATGGTTATCGTCTTGGCTGGCATCCTCGCATTCGTGATGGTGGTCATTATTAAGATGGTGAAGGCTTCCTGATGGAGGCCTTCTCTTTTTTTTGCCCGTCGCGCGATGGTGGATATAGCGGCTCTGTCGTAGTGTAATTGTTAATCCGATGCCGGCCAAAGGTTGCGGAGGTAGGTTTCGCATCTTTTAGGAAGCTCAATGGCCGCAACCTTTGGCCGTCCTCGGCTAATAGTGGGTTTCCGTTTTCCCGTTCTCGTTTCTCCTTTCCGCTCCGGCAATGATAGGGATTCGGTGTGCTGCCTGGCTGTCAAAGGCTGCGGAGGTAGCTCGTCCCTTGTGGGGAAGCTTTATGGCCGCAGCCTTTGCCATCCAGTCAGGCTCCAGCGGGAAAAACGATTGGAGGGCTTGCTGCGCAGTGTTCGGCATCAGGCCTGTCATCGTCCTGCCCTTGCCTGAAAAAACATTATGCCACGCCCAGCATTTTCTGGAAAATCCCTATCTTTGCACCCGACTCCGTAGCCATAAAATGGAGTTATCTGTTACTATGGAAGCCGAAAGCCCAATTTCATCGGCTTCCATTTTTTAGCATTCGGGGCTGCTACCTTCGGCAACAGCCCCGTCTCTATATTAATTATTTATAAGGAGTCAATCATCTTCTGCTTCTGCTGCTCACTTACCTTTCGGTATCGCGATATGGCCTTACTGCCTTCGGCATGGCCGCTCATTGAGGCGATGTCCGCATCCCTGAAGCCTGCATCGTATAGGTTGCCGCAGAAGTTCCGTCGCCCCATGTGGCTGCTGGCCACCTCCGACAACTTCACTTGCTTTTCCAATCGCGTCACCGGGTCCAAGATGGTCACGGTGTGGTCGATGTCTTCCACTGCCTTGAACATCTCTTTGATGGCATCGTTATAGTTCTGATTCGAAATGAAGGGTAGCAGTTTATCGCCTTCCGTGTCCTTGTATCGTTCAAGAATGATCTTGGCCGTAGGATGCAACGGAACCGTCACTACCCTGCCGCTATGGTTCTTCGTCTTGCCTGCAACGTATTGAAGGTATTTCCCATCCACGATGTTGGATTTCGTCATACGCAGCAAGTCACCCACTCTGCATCCAACCAAGGACTGGAAAACAAAGATATCCCTTTGCACCGCCAGCTCTGGACGTTCACTGAAATCAGCCTCAAAGAGTTTCTTTCTATCCTCATTGGAGAAGAAGAAAGGCGTTCCATAAACAGCCTGGTCCATCGTATAGGTAAGAAAGATGTCTTCCAACCTGGCTCTTTTGACACGTAGAAGCCAATGCCAGAAAGCCTTGACATACTTGATTTGGTTAATCACATAGTTCAAGCTCCTCTTCTCCACCCCTCTTTGGCGGACATATTCATATCCTTCATAAATGGATTCAAAACGGCTCTTAGGCTTATACTGCCCATTGCTGTCCTTCCTCCACAAGTCGCACTCATTGATGATAAAATTGCGGAAGGTGTAGATATCCTCGGTCTTAATCTCGTTGAGCTTATACCGCTTACCTTGATACTTCTCCATCCTATCCCACAATCCATACCCGGTCATATACGTCTTCTTTCTGACATCGCCAATCACACCGTTATTATACTGCTCTTCGATATACTCTTCGAAGGCACTGAGGAAATAGCGATTCTCCAACTTCTTTAGTTCTCTTTTCTTCGCTGCCTCCATAGCGGCTTTATGCGACTTGGTTTCCAGTGTCCATCTCGTTTGAACGAGCTGATTCCCATTGATAACGACTTCCTCTTCCTGCTCAATCCATTCGATGTCGTTCATCCATTTGGCCAGCATATCGGGTTCAGGTTCGCTGTTACCAAGTTGCTCCCAGCAACGCAGCAAATAACTTGTAAGTTCATTGAGTCGTTCACGGATTCCCTCGCAGTCATCGCGATACTTGTTGTTTTTCTTGCCCTTGGGCATCCCTTTTTCAGCGTCCCAATTTCCCGCTGTGATGAAGATTCCCGTGGCCATTCTTTTCACGAAATTCCTGTTGCCGCTAAAGCGCATCTGGATTTCGCCTCTTTCATCATCTTTTTTGATGTACCTAGAAAGGTAAAATTTAAGTGTAGCCATAAAATAAAAGTTTTAGTATTGAGTTATTGTATCTGTTAGATGCCCCTAAAGGGGAAGCCCATCCCCTCAAAAGGCACTGCAAATATACAAAATCCGTGTCAACGCCGTGTCAACCAAACCCACAAAATGTGTTATTTCGTAGTAATTTGTTTTAGTTCTAAATAACGGCCACGGATAATAACAACACTGAAATTCAATGAATTATGAATAAATCCTCCCCGAAATCACCTCTAACGAAATCCATTACGGGTTTGTTGAAGTAATCCCGGAGAGACTACCAACCAAGCCCGCCAAATCAGCGGGCTTTTTTATTGTCAATTATAGTGCTATGAACAAGCTACAAGTCGTCGTCAGCAACCAATACGACCCTTTCATCAATCGCGCTGTCGAACAGTATCTCACTGACAACCAAGAGGAAGACATTACCACTATGTATCTCTGGAAAAACCAGCAGACCGTCGTCATTGGTTACAACCAAAACCCTTATTCGGAGTGCAATGTCAAGTTGCTCCTCGATGAAGGCGGTCACCTCATGCGGCGAGGCACAGGAGGCGGTGCTGTGTATCACGACTTGGGCAACATCAACTTCTCGTTTATAGTGGACAAACCATTGTACGATGTTCGGAAGCAACTCTCCGTCATCCAGGATGCGCTCCTCTCCTACGGTTTGCAAACCGAAATCTCGGGGCGCAACGACCTCACCTACTATGGGCGTAAATTCTCGGGCAACGCCTTTGCGAAAGGCCAGAAAAACGACCTGCACCACGGCACCATCCTCATCAAGACCGATGGAGCGATGATGCAACGCTACCTCATCGTCGACAAAGCCAAACTTCTGAAAAACGGTGTGAAAAGTGTGGCTTCACGAGTCATCAACCTCAGCGAAGCCGTGTCAGAATTGACTTCAGAGAACATCAAACTGCCTCTGATTGCCTCGTTTGAGAAAGTTTACAGTGGCAAGGCCGAAATGCTAGATTTCGACACCTTTATTAATAATAGAGAAGTGCAAGCCATCAGAGAACACATCGCATCGGACGACTTCCTTTTCGGCCGTTGGAGACAATTCAAGACCTCAAAAAAAAACCGTTTCCCATGGGGTGGCGTGGAAATCGCGCTGCAAATCGATGAAGCTAATGCTATTATCAAAGACATTCAAATCGCATCGGATTGTCTTGAGCCCGAGACCATCCAACTGGCCGAACAATTATTGCATGGTGCGTCCACCAAAACCACACCCGAGCTTGATTCCGATAACGAAATCCTTCGAGACATCATTAACTTAATTTACGGCTGAATAAAAAACTGTATTTTTGCAGCCTGATTGAACAAACACCAACTTTCAACTGATAACCGAATGAAATACTATCTTCTCCCCTTAGGCTGCCAGATGAACTTGAGCGACACGGAACGTGTGCGCACAGTACTCAATGGCATGGGTTTCGTGCAAACGGAAAACGAAGACGAAGCCACCATTCTCGGCATCATCGCCTGCTCGGTGCGGCAAAAAGGCATCGACAAGGTGTATGGCCGCATCGAGAAATGGAACGCCATGAAGAACCGCCAAAACGTCATCACTTTCGTGTCGGGCTGCATCCTGCCCGCCGACCGCCTGCGTTTCCTCAAGCTCTTTGACTTGGTCTTCGCCATGAACGAGCTGCCCAACTTCCCCGACATGATCCGGCAGTACGGAATCGTCACGCCAGCCTCGTTGCATTTTGGAGAAGAGATTGAATACCAACCTGTGGTCAAGCCTTTGGTGCCGCTGTTCCACAAGGACGACAAGATCAATCCGTCGGCCAACATGGACAAGTTCTGGGCCATCACACCCACACAGACATCCACTTTCGAGGCCTTCATACCTATTCAGAACGGCTGCAACAAGTTCTGCACCTACTGTGCCGTGCCCTACACCCGTGGCCGCGAGGTGTCGAGACCTTCAGAAGAGATTCTGGCAGAGCTGAAGGATTTGGTTGAGAAAGGTTACAAGAGCATCACGCTGTTAGGACAGAACGTCAATTCCTACGGCCTCGACAAGAAAGGCGAAGAAATTGATTTTGCGGAATTGCTACGCCGCGTGGGCGAATTCGGCAAGATCTCGGGCAAGGAGTTTTGGGTGTATTATACTGCGCCCCATCCCCGCGACATGAAGGACGATGTCATTGAGGTGATGGCGCAATACGACTGCCTCGGCAAGCAGATCCACATCCCCATTCAGTCAGGCGATGAGAACATGCTGCAACGCATGAACCGTCACCACGACCTGGCCACCTACCGCCATATCATTCAAACCATCCGAGAGAAACTGCCCACCGCCACCATCTTCACCGACATCATTGTGGGCTTCACCCACGAGACCGAAGAGGAGTTTGAAAACACGCGCAAGGCTATGGAAGAGTTCAAATACAACATGGCATTCATCGCGCAGTACAGTGTACGTCCAGGCGCCGTGGCCTCGGAATGGGACGATGACGTGCCGAAGGAAGTGAAGCGTGAGCGTTACCACCGCCTCACTGAGGAACTGATGAAACACAGCCTTGTTTACAACCAAGGTCTCATCGGGAAGACTGTCAAGATGCTAGTAGAGAGCCAGGACCTCAAGAACGGCTACCTCACCGGCCATACTGAAGGTAAGATTGTAATACGCTTCGCCTCGAAAGACACTAGTCTTATTGGACAGATTGTGAATGTCAAGGTGACTTTGGCTTCGCCGTTATCAATTGAAGGAGAGTTGATGGGATGAGAAGGATTGCCTTCAAAACCTTAGGTTGCCGAGTGAACCTCTATGAAACCGATGCTTTGGCGTCGCGGTTCAAGGCGGAAGGTTATGAGATTGCTGACGACGATAGCACAGCTGACATTTTCGTTGTGAACACCTGTACCGTCACCAATACGAGCGACCAAAAGTGCCGTCAGGCCATCCGACAGATTAGACGCAAGCACCCAGAGGCTTTGATTGCCGTTACCGGGTGCATGGTCAACCATAGGAAAGAGGAGTTACTGCAATCGGGCATCGCTGATTATATCATCGACAACGAGCGCAAAGCCGCCTTGTTCGACATCATCAACGAACATTTCCGCACGGGTCACAGCGACCCCGAAGGCTACGACCGCGACCTGTTCAGCTACCGACCCGCTTTTGATACCTTCCACACCCGCAGCCTCATCAAAATCCACGACGGCTGCAACAACTTCTGCTCCTATTGCATCATCCCGATGGTGCGTGGAAGGGCAACGAGTCGTCCCGCTGAGGACATCTATGACAATGTTCGCAAAGTCGTAAGCCATGGTTTCAAGGAAGTTGTATTGACGGGGGTCAACATGGGACGATACCAATTTGAGGGCACTAATTTTGAGCAACTTGTGGAAAACATTCTGGAAATCGAAGGCGACTTCCGTGTCCGCGTTTCCTCCATCGAGCCCGACCAGTTCAGTGACCGTTTTTTGCAGCTCTTCCAGCACGAGAAACTTGCACCCCACATGCACATCTGCCTGCAAAGCGGTTCCGACGACACCTTGAAACGGATGCACCGCTTTTATACCGTCGCCCAGTTCCGCGACATGTGCCAACGCATCAAGGCCTTCCGTCCCGACTTCAACCTCACCACCGACATCATCGTGGGTTTTCCAGGCGAAACCGAAACCACTTTCAAGGAAAGTTGTGACTTTGCGAAGGAAATCGGTTTCAGCCACATCCACACCTTCAAGTATTCAGTGCGCACAGGAACAAAGGCCGCCGTAATGCCCGACCAAATTCCAGAAAAGGTGAAAACCGAACGTAGCGAAGTCATGCGGCAGATTTCCTTGGAAAACAAAACCAAGTATTATGAATCGATGCAAGGCCGAAATCAAAGGATGCTAATCGAACGCATCGACAGCAAAGGAGTGGCACGAGGCTATGGCGAAAACTACATCCCCATCACCCTCAACGCTAAAGATTTGGAGAAAAACACCTTTATTAATATTAGGTTAGACGAAATCATACGCCGAGACAATGAAGAAAAGATGGCATTTATCGGAAAATCAACAAATTAAACATTTTTGATTAAAAAATTCTTCTTTTTGGGTCTTAATTCGGAGAAAAGTTGTAATTTTGCAGCCCGATTTAAGAAGAATTAAAGCAAAAAAGGAATAAAAGATATGGCAAATCACAAAGATGCATTAAAGAGAATTCGTCAGACTGAAAAGAGACGTTTGCACAACCGTTACTACGCCAAGAACATGCGTAACGAAGTGAAGAAATTCAGGGCTTTAACCAGCAAGTCGGAAGCTGAAGGTCAACTTTCAAAGTTGTTCTCCATCATCGACAAGGTGGCCAAGCGTGGTATCATCCACAAGAACAAAGCCGCCAACCTGAAGTCGAAGCTGTCGAAATTCACAGCAAAATTGGCATAATTGGAAGTTTTATTCATACATGTTGGTGCCTCTTCTACACAGTGGAAGAGGCTTTTTTGGTTGAGGTAATCCCAAAATGATTATCTTTACCGCCCGAAACAAAACATTTCAGCCATGACCGAGAAAAAATCCATCAAGGATTGGGCTGCCGACGACCGCCCACGCGAGAAAATGATGTCGAAAGGCAAGATTGCACTCAGCAATGCTGAATTATTGGCCATACTTTTACGCGTAGGCAAAGAAGGCATGTCGGCAGTGGATGTGGCTCGCGCACTCCTCGACAGCGTCGGCAACAACCTCATCACGCTATCTAACCTCACTATTGACGACTTGACCCAACACGACGGCATCGGCGAAGCCAAGGCCATCACCATCTTAGCGGCACTTGAGCTTGGTAAACGCCGTCGCGCAGCAGAGGCCAGTCTGCCTTCTGAGGTAAAAGACTCGAAAGACTCCTTTGAGCGGTTTCTTCCTTACATTGACGACATGAGGCAAGAGCATTTCTTGGTCATGTATCTCAACCAAAGCAATCATGTGCTGAAAGTGGAATGCATCAGCAATGGGGGTACCACTACCGTCATTGCCGACCCAAAAATCATCTTCAAAAACGCCTTAAACCTCAATGCCACATGCATCGTTTTGGGCCACAACCACCCTTCAGGCAATCCACGCCCCAGTGAAGACGATCGACAACTGACGAAAAAACTGATTGCCGCCGGCAAACTCTTAGATATCAATGTCATCGACCATATCATCATTGGCAACGAACGTTATCACAGCTTCCGCGACCACGGAGAAATGACCCTCTGAAACGCAAACCTCCCATGAAACTCGTAACCATCATCGGGGCAAGACCCCAAATCATTAAGGCTGCCGCATTGAGCCGCGCCATCAGGAACCACTATGCGAATCAGATACAGGAAGTCATCGTCCACACAGGACAGCATTATGACGACAACATGTCGGAAGTGTTTTTTGACGAGCTGCAAATCCCGCGTCCTGACTACAACCTTCACGTCGGCTCGGCATCACACGGCGTACAGACCGCCCGCATGACCGAAGGCATTGAGGCCATATTAATAAAGGAGCAGCCTGATTTCATAGTGCTCTATGGCGACACCAATTCCACTTTGGCTGGTGCCGTGGCCGCTGCCAAGATTCACGTGCCTATCGTCCACATAGAGGCGGGACTGCGCTCGTTCAACAAAGCCATGCCCGAAGAGATCAACCGCATCGTTTGCGACCACTGCTCCACCCTGCTCTTCACCCCAACCAAAGCTGGATTGGATAATCTGAAGCACGAAGGATTCCCTATGGATAACAACGGACCTTTTACCATTGACAATCCGAAGGTGTACCTTTGTGGAGACATCATGTATGACAACAGTCTGTATTTCGCCGACATCGCAGAGGAGAAAACCGACATCATCAAGCGATTGGCATTAAACGACAAGCCTTATATCTTGGCCACCATCCATCGCGACAGTAACACCGACCATCCCGAAAGGCTCAGTGCCATCTTCAGAAGCATCATAAAACTATCCGAAGAATGTCAAGTCGTGCTGCCGCTACATCCAAGGACAGCAAAGCTCTCGAAAACCAACCTCGATGAAAACTTCCAAAAACAAATCTTCAGTTGTCAAAACATCAAGCTCATTCCACCTGTATCGTTTTTGGAGATGATTGCCCTGGAGCGCCATGCACAACTCATCATGACCGACTCGGGCGGCGTGCAAAAGGAAGCCTATTTCTTCAAAAAGCCAGGCATCATCCTGCGTCCCGAAACGGAATGGATTGAAATCGTGGAAACAGGCAACGCCATCCTCGCCGATGCCAATGAGGACCACATCATGGAGGCTTGGCAGCATTTTAAAGGCAATCCACCTATTGATTTTCCGAAGATTTTTGGCGATGGCCATGCTGCCGAGTTTGTGCTCGACAAAATTATTTCTTTCAAAGTGTTGTAGATTAAGAAAAAAGTAGTACTTTTGCACCCACGATTTCAGAATCGTAGTATTAAACATTAATCACTTAATAATCAATCAATTCAGTTATGAATCAGTACGAAACCGTTTTCATTTTAACTCCCGTTTTGTCTGACGAACAGATGAAGGAAGCGGTAAAGAAGTATGAAGATCATCTGACCAATAATGGTGCAGAGATTGTTCATGAAGAGAACTGGGGCATGCGCAAGCTTGCCTATCCTATCCAAAAGAAGTCCACGGGCTTTTACCAACTCATTGAGTACAAGGCCGAGGGTAATGTAATCGCCGATGTCGAAACCGAACTGAAGCGTGACGAGCGCATCTTGCGCTTCCTCACCGTGAAGCTCGACAAGCACGCTATTGCCTACAACGAGAAGAAACGCAAGAAAGCCGAAGCTGCCGCTGAAACCCAAGCTTAATGTTGAACAATTAAAAATCGAAGAAAATGGCACAAGTGAACAATAACAACGACATCAAATATCTGACTCCCATTGCGGTCGATACCAAGAGAAAGAAATACTGCCGCTTCAAGAAGAACCGCATCAAGTACATCGACTACAAAGATGCCGACTTCTTGCTGAAGTTCGTCAACGAGCAGGGTAAGATCCTGCCTCGCCG
>JAFWRA010000019.1 GCA_017508895.1 Bacteroidales bacterium | reverse complement strand
TGAAGCCCATCATCAAGGCTAAGGCAAGTAACAATTGCTTTTTCATCAGTATTTGGAATTTAATGATATGCATAAGGACAAATCTAAAATTGCAGCGCGATAATCTGCGGTGAGGTTTGTAAGCGCAAAAATAGGAAAACTACAGTTACCACGGTAAAACTTAATCATTTTATTTTTGCCCGTCTCAAATAATTTCCTATCTTTGCCGTTCCAAACAATAACGAGTATTATTTTTCAAAACAGATATGATGCAAAACAATATCGTACCCCAAGAAATCGCAAAGAAAGTCTTTGCCGACAGCGGACTGCCGAGCATCGGCAGAGCCGGCATCCGCGAAATCAACAAATTGGCTTTTGACCTCGAAGCCGCCAGTGGCAAGAAATTCATCCACATGGAGTTAGGCAACCCTGGCCTGCCCGCCGCTCGCGCTGGCGTGGAAGCCCAAATCAAGGCCTTGCAGGATGGCGTGGCCGCCAACTACCCGCCTATCGACGGCGCACCTATATTAAAAAAAGAGGCCTCTCGCTTCATCAAGAACTTCCTTGACCTCGATGTGAGCGCCGCCAACTGCGTGCCCACCGTCGGCTCCATGCAAGGCGCTTTCGCCTCGTTCATGATCTGCGGTCACACCAACACGAAGAAGGACACCATCCTCTTCATCGACCCTGGCTTCCCCGTCCACAAGTTCCAAAACAAGGTGCTCGGCATCCCGATGGAACATTTCGACATCTACGAGTACCGTGGCGAGAAGCTGCGCGCCAAGCTCGAAGAGGTGCTGAGCAAGGGCAACATCCACAGCATGCTCTACTCCAACCCCAACAACCCGACCTGGGTGTGCCTCACCGACGAGGAGCTGCGCATCATCGGCGAACTGGCCAACAAATACGACGTCATCGTCATGGAAGACCTCGCCTATTTCGGCATGGACTTCCGCAAGGACTACAGCCATCCCGGCGTGGCTCCTTACCAACCCACCGTGGGCAAATACACCGACAACTACATCCTGATGATCTCCAGCTCGAAGGCCTTCAGCTATGCCGGTGAACGCTGCGCCCTCCTCGGCATCAGCGACAAGTTGGCCCAGCGCCACTATCCCGACCTGAAAGCCTTCTGCGGACAAGAGGTCTTCCTTCGCGCCATCCTCTTCGGTGCCTTGCACCCGCTGAGTTCAGGCACTTCACACTCGGCTCAACACGCTTTGGCCGCTGTGCTGAAAGCTGTGAACGATGGTACCTACAACTATCGTGAGGATGTGTTAGAATATGGTCGCAAGGCCGAGCTGATGAAGAAAGCCTTCCTTGACAACGGTTTCTACATCACCTACGACGAGGACTGCGGTGAACCCATCGCCGACGGCTTCTACTTCACCTATTGCTATCCCGGCTTCACAGGTGCCGACCTCGTTGAAGAGATGATGTATTACGGCGTCTCGGGCATTTCGCTCGACACCTGCGGCAGCACCAAGCAAGGCGTCCGAGCCTGTACTTCGCTCATCCAAAGGGAAGAAATTCCGATTCTGGCGGAAAGACTGAAGGCGTTTGCCATGGACCATCCTGTGAAATAACACTGTCGCCAACTGCGTCCCGCAGTTGGAAAACGAGCTAATACCTCTTTCAATCTGCGAGACGCAGATTGCGACAATGATGAGACAATGATGGTGTCATTTTTGGCATCCTCATTTGTTTTTTGTATGTTTGCAATCTCAAACTTCATACAATGCAACAAGACCAAAAAAGTGAACAGGGCTTCATTGGCGAGGACACAAATGGTGACAATGAAAAAACAATTTGCGGTTATGCAGATTGGGACAACGAGTCTTTTTTCGATGAAAATGATTTTGAGCATTTTGACTGGGGCACTTTCCTACCTCACTGGCATCAAAACGACAAGTATGTATTCGTTACCTTTCGTCTGCATGATTCCCTACCCCAAGAAAAACTGCAATGGCTTCGCGAAGAAAAAGAAAGTTGGTTGAAACAACACCCCCAACCATGGAATGAGAAGGTGACAAAAGAATACATTAACAAGTTTGGAAAGGCTGTAGATAAGTGGTTGGACAACAATTATGGGAACTGCCTGCTCAAAAAGCAAAGCAACAGAAAGATTGTAGAAGATGCATTATTCTTCTTTGATGGGAAACGCTATGACTTGGTGGCCTTTGTTGTGATGCCCAACCACATTCATATTCTCATGAAACTCAGGGAAGGATGCGAACTGACCGAAATCATGCGGTCGATAAAGAGTTTTACGGCAAAGAAAATCAATGAAAACGAGAACAGCACTGGTCCTGTTTGGCAATCAGAATCATACGACCGCCTGATAAGAAGCCAAAAGCACTTTGATAATGTTGTACGCTATATCATTACGAACAACAAAAATCTGGCATGGGTGGCTAACAACATTGTCAATGGCTGCGTCCCGCAGTCGGGGTAGTGATATTTTCATTTGCGAGACGCAAATTGTGACAATGAAAAAAAATCGGAGTTTTCTGTAATTTTAAGTTGCTTTCTGCATCTAAGGGTCAAAAGAACAAATCTCAAAAATGAAAAGCCAAGAAGACCTATTTGAACAATTGGTTCAAAAACACAAAAGCACCATTTACACGGTATGCTACATGTTTTCCCAAGACGAAGATGAGGTTAACGACCTCTTTCAGGAGACGCTGGTCAACATGTGGAAAGGCATCGATAGTTTTCACGAAGACAGTAAGATCAGCACGTGGATCTATCGCGTTGCCTTGAACACATGCCTCCTGCAAGAGCGCAAGAAAAAGAAAGAGGTGAAGAAAGTGCCTCTGTCGATGGACGTGAACTTCTTCGAAGACGAGGATGCCAACATCGCGCAAGTCCGTCAACTCCACGAGCGCATCAGGAAACTTGGCTTAGTCGACAGGGCCATTGTGATGCTGTGGTTGGAAGACTTGAGCTACGATGAAATCGGTGCCATCGTGGGGATCACTCCGCAGAACGTTGGTGTAAAGCTTTTCAGAATCAAAGAACAACTTAAAAAAATGTAAGCCATGGAAGAAATGAATTTCGAGGAAATGCGTAACCAGTTTGCCATCCTCAAGGAACAGCTTGACAAACAAGAAATCGTCAGCGACCGCCTGCTTCGCGAAACGATGAAAGCGAAAAGCAACGGGATAAGAAATGTGAAGTTTTCTAGTTATTTATGGTGCTCGCTTGGTCTAATTTTTATTCCAATCCTCTATTTTACCCACATGACTAGTCTGGTATTTATCATTGCAACTTACCTAATGGTAGTGGTTGCTATTGTTTCAACATACTACCTTCACAAGCCTATAGACAAACTCAACTTCATGAAAGACGACATAGCCACCATAGCTCACGTGATGGCAGAGTACAGGAAGCAATACACCCAAAAAGACTTAATTATAGCCCTACTCTTCTTCATTTTTTGGTACATCTGGTTTTGCTATGAAATTTGGAAGCACCTTCAAACAGGGTCATGGGTATATATATTCTTAGCACTGTTTGGAGGCATACAAGGCGGAATCTCTGGCTACAAAGATTATCGCAAGGCAAAGAATGCCGCCCAAGAAATAATTGACGACATCGAGAAGAACTAACCAGATATTATACAAATAAACTAAAGAAAGGGAAATCAAATGAACAGCTCTAACACAATGACAAAAGATGACAAGAAAAGACTCTGGATATTTATTGCGATGGCATACGGCCTCTCGCTATTGATGAGCATTCCCATGTACATCGGATACAAGCACGGAATAGATATAGGTGTCTTTCCGACCGCAAAAATGATGTATCCCGCTTGTGGAGTAGTGTTAGGGATACTATTGACAAGGAAAGATATCAAGTCATTTCCTCTTGCTGGTTACGTCTTAATCCTTGCATCAACAGTATTACTAATGATTCTATCGCTATGGTCAGTATTCTCGGAGTTTAAGAACGCCGACATTATTGCGGAGGCAGTCGCTTGTGTTTTCGGTCTCATCACCTACATAGTGTTCTGGGCATGTGGACGTGATAAACAAGAGCGTGCCGGAATCCGAAGAAAGAACATCAAAAAGAGCATCCTGATGATTGCGCTGTTTTTGGTATTGTATGTCATTAACGTAATCATTACCACTTATTTAACAGGGCTTAGAGACGGAGACGTGACCGATCAGCTTGCACAATTGGTTGATCCCTTCAAGAAGGTAAAGACATGGTTGTTGCTATTCGGCATAATAATAAGCTTTCCTTTGTCATTCATTTTCTTTTTCGGGGAAGAATATGGATGGAGACACTATTTGCAACCGATTATGCAGAAGAAATATGGACCCATTGGCGGCATTCTGCTTTTAGGTGTTGTATGGGCTTTATGGCATCTTGATGTCGACCTTATGTACTATACCAAGGAATGCAAGATTCAAATGGTCATATCACAAATCATTACCTGCGTGGCATACGCGATATTCTTTGGATACGCATACCTAAAGACACAGAATATTTGGGTTCCCATCATCATGCATTATTTAAACAACAATCTGATTGCCGTATTATCGGAGGGTGATGTTTCGGTCCTCGAAAACCAAGTCATCACCTGGGGAGACATCCCGATTCAGTTGGTTACATCTATTATATTTGTGGTGTTCATCTTTTCACCCGTATTCCGCAAAAAGAAAGAAACGATTGAATGTGTTGGAAATGAATCGATAAATATAGAAAACCAATAGGAATCTTATTTCTCATGGAATGAAGCCAGTCGGATACGGCTGGCTTTTTTGTTTTTGGGTCACGGGAATAGTTTCAATTAGCAGGATGCAAATTGCGACAATGGAAAGGCTTTTAATTTAAAATAAATCTAAATTAGCCCTTTGCCTTGAAATAAAACAAAAAGACGTGAATAGTTTGCCCAAAATTCCCTAATTTCGTGGCTCATTAAAAACAGAACACAACAAATTCTAAAATCAAATCAATATGGCAAAATTCAGAGGAGCCATCGTCGTTGACATCGAGCGTTGCAAAGGCTGCGGCGTATGCATCACAGCCTGCCCATGCAAAGTCATCGAACTGGCAAAAGAAGTAAACGGAAAAGGTTACAACTACGCATTTATGGCCAATCCCGAAGCCTGCATAGGCTGCGCGAGCTGCGGCATCACCTGCCCCGACGGCGTCATCAAGGTCTACAAAAAAGCCCTGTAATCCAACCAATTGTCTAACAAATCAAAAAATCTTACATAATGGGAGAATTAAAACTGATGAAGGGTAACGAGGCATTGGCCGAAGCCGCCATCCGCTGCGGCGCCGATGCTTATTTCGGATATCCTATCACCCCCCAGTCGGAAGTGATCGAGTATCTGTCGGAACAGAACCCTTACGAACGCACCGGTATGGTCGTTCTTCAAGCTGAAAGTGAATTGGCAGCCATCAACATGGTGTACGCCGCTGGTGCTGCTGGCAAGCGCGTCATGACCTCCTCGTCAAGCCCAGGCGTGTGCCTGAAGCAAGAAGGTTTGGCTTACATCGCTGGCGCCGAAGTGCCTTGCGTCTTCGCCGACGTGGTGCGTGGCGGCCCGGGCCTCGGTACCATCCAGCCCTCACAAGCTGACTATTTCCAGAACACCAAAGGCGGTGGCAACGGTGACTATCGTAACATCGTCCTCGCCCCCGCTTCCGTTCAGGAAATGGCTGACTTCGTGCCGCTGGGCTTCGAACTGGCCTTCAAGTACAGAATGGCAGTGTGCATCCTCTCCGACGGTGCCATCGGCCAGATGATGGAAAAGGTTGTCCTGCCCGAGCCGAAAGCCCGCCTCACCGAAGAGGAAATCAAAGCCAAGTATCCTTGGGCACTTACAGGCCGCAAGCGTGGCACGCAACACCGCGTGATCACTTCCTTGGACCTCGACTCAGCCCGCATGGAAGAGCACAACCGTCACCTCCAACGCAAATACGACGAAGTGACCAAGAATGAAGTCCGCTACGAAATGATCGACTGCGACGATGCCGACTACGTGTTCGTCGCCTATGGCTCCAGCGCCCGTATCGCCCAGAAGTCGGTGCAACTCGGTCGTGCTGAAGGCCTGAAAGTTGGTCTGCTCCGTCCCATCACCCTGTGGCCCTACCCCACTCAAGCCATCCGCAACCTCATCGACAAGGGTGTCAAGGGATTCCTCTCAGTGGAATTGAGCTGTGGTCAGATGATCGAAGACGTGCTGCTGGCTTGCAATGGCCGCGCCAAGGCCGAACACTTTGGCCGCGTCGGTGGCATC
>JAFWRA010000177.1 GCA_017508895.1 Bacteroidales bacterium | reverse complement strand
TTCATTTTGTATTGCTATTCTTCCAACGTAATCCTAGTCCAAAACATCAGGGAAAAGGGCTTGCTGATCTACTCTGGCATTTCAATTAATGCCGATGTGTAACTTCTCCTATTTTTTCGCACTTCTATGTTGAACTTAGGAATGTTTTGGTATTTGCAATTGCCATTTTGTAAAAATGCCTTACCTTTGCAACCAATCCAGCTAATGGAATTCCGTTTGAATAAGATCATATAATCATTTATGCGAAAAGGTTTTCTTGTCACCATTACTTTATTGTTGACGTGCGTAGCAAACGCCCAGCTTTCAGGCGTTTACAGCATCAATTCTGATGCGACCCAAAATCCTGATTTTATCTCGTTCAGTGAGGCTGCTTCGGCTCTCTCGGCAGGCGTGTCGGGGCAAGTCGTTTTTGAAGTGGCGCCTGGTTCTTTTGAGGAGTTTGTTACCCTCAATACGGTCAATGGCGCAAGTGAGAGTAACCGCATTGTTTTCAAGGGCATGGGTTCCGACAATACCCAAGTGGTCCTCACCAGCGATGCAGGCTACACCGACAAAAGCACTCTTACCCTTGATGGAGCCGATTTCATCACTTTCAAGAACATGACTATTGCTTCAACTTCGCAGATCAACGCCGTCGTGGTCACCTTAAGAGGCGGATTGTCGAATGACCGCTTTGAGGACATTCGGTTCGTGGGTTGCTATTCTGATGCTTCCAACACTGATAACAGCAAGAATTTGGTTTATAGGGTTTCTGGCGGTTGGATGGACACCAACAATAGCTTTGCCCGCTGTGAGTTCGTCAATGGCTTCATCGGTTTGTATTATCAAGGCACCGACATAACCCAATACAACAACGGCTTAAGTGTACAAGATTGCTCATTCACCAACCAATGCAGCAAGGCCATCTATGCAACCTTTACCGACCACGTGACCCTCTGCGGAAACACGATCGACAACAACAACGACACGCACACCGACTTCAACGCTATAGATTTGTTTCGTTGCCGTTATGGTTGTCTTCTCGAAAACAATGTGATGACTGTGAACCATGCTACCAAGTATGCAACTGTTGTGAAACTTCGTCCTTGCACGGGATCGGCTACAGAGCCGATTATTGTCCGCAACAACATCGTCGATTTTCAAGGCGCTGCTTCAAGTTGGTGCTATTCCCTCGACAATGTCGACTGCGATTACATTTATTTCGTTCACAACACTGGCTTATGCAGTGGCACTGGCCCATCGGGCAATCTGATGGTCCAAAAGGAATGGTCGAATCTCTATGTCTACAATAACTTGTTTGTCAACGAGACGGATGGCTATGTATTCCGCTTCAACAACGAGAGCGAGGCGCGTTATTGCGACCACAATCGCGTTTCGTTTAGCGGTGAAAATGTCGGTGTTTTTGCTGGTATAGATTGCTCGAACTTGGTCGACTGGACAGCGACTTCTGGCTTTGATGTTCAATCTGCCACATGCTCGCCTCAATTTGCTGGCCATGGCGATTTCCATTTGACTAGCCCGGAAGGTCTCACTGTGGCGCATCCTTTGGATTACGCGGGATTCGACATTGACGGAGAGGAACGTTCCAACACGCCCTGCGCTGGTGCCGACGAATACAATGAAATCTATGTCATAGGAGAATCTGAAAAAGAAAAAATACTGTCGGTTTATCCTAACCCGACTCAAGGTGTGGTTTCGATATCCATGGATGATGCTCTTGACTTCGAATACCAATTGTTCGACTTCACGGGCAAGTCTGTAATGAATGGTAAAAAACATGATTACACGATGACGCTTGATTTGAGTGGATTCAGTAAGGGAATCTATCTCATTTCAGTGATAAGTGAATCAAAGTGCTTGACGCAGAAGGTGATAGTTCGATAGTTTTTAGTAATTATAGAGATTTGGTTTGAAGTGCCAATTCCTATTGGGTCGCCTTTTTTTGTTGCAAAAAGCCGGTGACAGGAAAACTGCCACCGGCCAACAATATGAAAGAAAAAATCTTTAGTCTTGTTTACGTCATTTGCTGATTAAATAGGCGCAGGCTTACAGTTTTCAGATCATCTTACCACAATCTTTTGGACGTTGACGTTCTCACCCTTGATGAGGCGGAGCATATAGACTCCAGGAACGGTGTTGATTGCCTTGCTGACATTGCCCTTGATAAACTCGTTGCTAAGGATGTGGCCTGTGAGGTCGATTACTTGCAAGGTTGCTTCGCCATCGTTGTTGATGAGCCAGTTACCGTTGTTGAAGAAGGCAAAGGCCTCAGAGCTTGTGGAAATGCTGCCCTCTTCGTTTGCGGCAAACACAAGGCGGAAGCGGCTCTCATAGTCGTTCACGTTGGCTTCGAAGGAATATCTCGGGGTCTGCAGCAAGTCGATGTTAGTTCCAGTTTGGTTGTCAATGAGATGGAGGTAGCTGAAAGTGACTTTCTCGTTGTAGAAGCTCAGCGTATAGGTATCGTTCTTTTCCGCTTTGAAGTTAATTGGTAATTCTCCAATGCCTCCTCTGTGTACCACGGCGTATTCTTGTCCGTCTTGTGGGATATAGACTTTGGTGTGTCTTGAGTTGAGCATGAATTTTCCAAGCATTGATCCGCCGTCGAAGCGAACAATGGCGTTGTCTTCAACCACGCCACGGTTGCGTGTCACCGCAATGTTGAGTTTGGCGACATTGGGCTCAACGGCATCTCCATTATTTGCAGCAACCTCAGTGAAAATGGCTTTTTGCCCAGTGCCTGTGGCTTGAACAAACACTCCTTCCATCAATCCGACTGTATTATTGGCTTCGATTTGAGCTGAGAGTTCTGAACCGCCTTCACCCATTCTGTAGAAAGGCATATTGAGCGAGGCTTCTGTACCGAACGGGTTGCCAATAAGGTTCCAACCCTTGAAGCTGACATTTTCAGAGCCGTCGTAATCCAAATCGACTTGACCATCGCCGCTGTATGGCGTACTTGCAAAAGTAAGCGTGACATTTTGGCTGTTGGCGTAGAGATAGCCTTTGCCACTGACAAGGTTAAAACCTCCGTCTTGTTTGTAATTCCGCCATTCCAGTTCTTGGCTTTGATTGAAGTAGTAAAGGTCGTAGCTGTTTGAAAGCATGTTTGTCACATCCTCAGGGCTCACCTCTCCAATGGGCGATGCAATGAGGTAGTAGTGGTCGTTGCTGCCTGGGGTGTAGGCGGTGATGGTCTTGGTAAAGGGTGAGTAGAAATTCAGAACCACTGGGTATTTATTGGTACCGTAGCCATCCTGACGTGTCAGACATTCCACAGTTGTAGTGTAGCTCAAGTATTCGGAATTGGAAGCATGATTGTATAATTTAAACTGCACGCTTTCTCCAGTGGAGGTGTAATAAACTTCTATGTGTGCCCTGTTGTAGCTGTGGCTTGTGTGAGGACCGACTCGCCCCGAACCTCTGACCTCATCTCCAACGAATGCGCCAAGTTCGATATCAGATGAACTTTGCTCAACACCGTCTATATAGATTTGGGTTACTACTAACATGTGAGTTTGGAAGGCGTGTATGTCGTTAACATTATAATGGTTTCCTTGGGCTCGAATCGTGCCGCAAATAATAATTGAAGCGATTAGGATGATAAGTTTTCTGTTCATTGTATTATTAAATTGATGGTTATTACTATTCTTTGGAATTGATAAATAATAGATTGCCTGGTATTCATTTGTTGTTACCTGTTCCAAATATCAGGGTCTTGTCGCCAGAGGCGTGTGAAATGTAAATATAACCCTTACCTGGATATAGCGATGTAAGTAGGCCATCCCATTCTCCTTCCTCATAAATAGCTGAGTTGTCGAAAGAAATAATCTGGTCTCCTTCTGCTGGTTCAAAACCTGCAAAAGCCTCCTCGAGCGTCATGCTCTCTGACGATGGGAATCCGATCCAGTTGAATCCATTGTGGATAGTGATGGAATGTCCTGCTGGAGTGGCAGAAACCCCTGACAAGGTAATCGAGCATGTGGCAGAGACTTGAATCATATACATCTGCTCAGGAGCTATGCTTTGGAGCGCTCCGTCCCATTCGTTGTCTTCGTAGATGCGCGAACCGTCGTTTTGCGAAAGAATCTTGACTCCGTTCTCGCCAAGAGCCGTTTCAAGTTCTTCCAAGGAAACTTCCACCATTGGACTCCACCAGTTCCAGCCTTGAATGAGGGCGACGGTTTGGGTGGTAGTGCTATTGGGATTTTCCTCTACTGTGATGTCGTCGACATAGAAAGCTTGGGAATACATTGTGGGTGCCGGACATTTGAGCGCAATATACCGACCGTTTCCTAAATAGCTGTTCAGACTTATGGTCTTCTCTGTATAGTCACTTGTCATTTCAACATCTTCAACCTTGACGTATGTGTTGGCATTACTTGGGTCTGTCATGACGCCGACTTCCATAGTACAAGGTGAACTGTAGCTTCTCACCCAGAATCTGATTTGAATGTTGCTCATGTCATAAGCATCACTGATTTCAGGCAAGATGGCATACTCTTCTGAAGTCCCGTAATAAGTGCTGTTGAGGAAATAGAGGCTATATGAACCACTATGG
>JAFWRA010000176.1 GCA_017508895.1 Bacteroidales bacterium | reverse complement strand
GGTCTACGAAGAATGGCACAACGGCATCGAGGAAGACGGTTCTTCAACAGGCCCGGAAATCTTAACCGTTTATCCCAACCCGACTGACGGCATCTTGTTTGTACAGACGTTGCGCGCAACGTCTCTACAGACGGAAACCTACCGCATCAGCAATTTGATGGGCCAAACCCTGATGACTGGCACCATCACCAATGATGTCCAGTGGATTGATGTCTCCAACCTGCCCGAGGGGATGTATTTCATCACCGTTGGCGACGCGACGCGGAAATTCGTGGTGAGGTAAACCGGATTGACACCTTTATTAATATATTGCCTATTTTTGCAAAACAATTGATTGAAATAACGGAAAACTATGAAAAAGACAATCCAAATCCTATCCCTACTGTTTTTGACGATGGCCTTCGTTGCCTGCCAAAAAGATGACAATGAGCCGCTGAAAATCATCTCCACTCAGGAAGTGGTTCGTAATGGACAAGTGATAGTCGAGGCCAGCTATCGTAATGAGTTGAAAAAGATGTATTTCATAATCGTCTCGCCCAACACCGCCGTCGTCACCCGTGCGACGGACTTCAATCCGGAACTGGTCAACAGGCAATATTACGGAAAGGAAGTCATTCCTTCCGAGTTCACCCATCTTTCCCAGACCTATACGGTAGTGGGAATCAAGGGAGAGGCATTTAATTCGTGCAATAAACTGACTTCCATAGTGCTGCCTAACACGGTAAGCACCATAGGCAGTTATGCATTTTATGGATGCACGGAATTGCAGAGCGTTACGTTTTCCAACTCACTTGAAGAGATTAGATACAATGCGTTTGAAGGGTGTTATAACCTTTCTTCAATTGATTTGCCTGCTTCTGTCAGATTTATAGATGTACATGCATTCGAGGGTTGCTCGTTATTGACATCCATAACGTGTCGTGCTGTCACGCCTCCCGCGTTTTCATTAGTGGAATCGGATTACCTTTTGGATCGGCTAAAGGAGGTCAAGGTTCCCCAATCCAGCGTTGAAGCCTATAAAACCGACAGGCATTGGAAACAATTCGCAGACATCATTGTGGGGTATTGAGGAAGAAACGAGGCTGCCGCAAAACTGCGGCAGCCTTAACTGTCGATTAACAATTGTGATCAGGAACGAAGCACCTTCTTCAACCAAAGCCGTAGAACGGGGTCGCCTATGATGATTCCGTTCTCTGTGATTTCTATCAACTCCTTATCAATAAGGGATTGTTTCAGACGGGCGATATTTGACGGTGCCCCCAAGTTAAAGGTCTCTCGTATCTCTTTTTCTCCAAAGCCGTCGTGGTTTCCTGCCAACACTGCCCGCAGGAAATTGAGTTGATAGGTGGTCAACGATTGCACTTGCTCAATGAAGATTCCCGAGTTTTGGTCTATCAGATCTTCGATGCCCTGCGCCATGATGCTTTCGGTGACTTCCGTCTCCGTCAACAGGAAGACATTGTAAGCCAGTTGCTGCACGTATGACGATTGGAACTCGACGCTTTCACACAACATCTTGATGAAGGGCTTGGAGATGTGTTTCTGTTCTCTTTCAAACCGGTCGGAGATATAAGCGGTCCAGGCATCCAATGGGATGGCTTTCAGGTATTGCACCTCACCGAATTTATAGAAAGGGTAACTCTTTTTCTGAAACAGTTTGGTCATCATGTGCATCTTGCTGCCGTATAGGCAATACGACACGCTCTTCTGATGTTGCCAGATGCTGCGCATCCGTTTCTGTACGTTAAGCGAATCGGGAAATTCGCCCACCTGTTGAAACTCGTCGATGCAGACCACGATGTGGCATCCTTTACGTTTGGCGATGGTTTCGGGAAACTCAAGCAACTCTTCAGGCGTATGCGTGTTTGGCGTGATGCCCAAAGAGACGGAGTATTCCGAATTGGGGTCGGGCGACAGGGAAATCTTGGGAGTCAATTTCTCAATGAAGCCCTTTGCCAGGTCTTTCCATTCTTCGATGCGCGAGGCGGTCTGCTTCAAGATGGCCGCTGAAAAGGTGTTGTAGAAATCGTATTCGTTGCGACACGAAAAGACATCGGTTTTGACAACGATGAGATCTTTTGACGCGACCAGTCCCGCCACCTTGTTCACCAGCGAGGTCTTGCCCCATCTGCGGGGCGACAACAGGATGGTGTTCACACCATACTTGAAGTTGGTCGACAGACGCTTAATCTCTTCTTCTCTGCCGATGAAATAGCTGTCCTCAACGGGTATTCCAAACATGAAAGGCTTATCCATAGCTTCTAATTTTGCAGCAAAGATACACATTATTTTTCAATTCACAACATTGTGTTTCACAACCTTGTGAAACACAACTTTGTGAATCATATAAATGTCAATAAAATAAGGCTGTCGCAAAATCGCGGCAGCCTTATTAATTATGTCGGACGCAAGCATTGCGTCCCTACAGGATTTATTTGAACGCGTTCTCGCTCAAGCCCTTGCCACTCAAGGCCAAGTCATTCATATAGCCAGGAACCTCTTTGCCGAGGTACTTATCGACATACAATTTGGCGAGGTACTGGCCAAGCATGAAGCCGTGGCCGCGCAAGCCGGTGAGGATACCCACCTCTGGGTCGACGATGTAACGCGGCTCGGTGTAACGACCAGCCCAGCAGGCGAGGAAGCTCACTTCGCCCAAGTTCGGAATCCACTCGGCGAAGACCTCAGAAACAATCTCCAAGAACTCCTTGCTGTTGTACTTGATGTTCTGGCGTGCCTCGTAAGCGTCGGTGTCAGGGCTGGCGCAGCCGATGATTTGACCAGTGTGGGCCCATTGCTGTCCGTAGACGGCGCTG
>JAFWRA010000175.1 GCA_017508895.1 Bacteroidales bacterium | reverse complement strand
TCGCGGCTGATTCTGAGGATTTTTTGCTTGTCCAGCAAATTTAACAGCTGACCGTACATCGGCTGTCCGATAAAATGCGTACTTTTGTTCATCGTTACGGTGTATTTTAGCAGAAACAAAAGTAACGATAAAGGTTGAATTCCCTATTGGGAGTTCAGCCTATTTTTTATGCTCAGCAAAAATCATTTAGCGGACAGCAATAGAAATCTTTATCGCCGGAAAGTATCATGTCAGCATGAT
The DNA here is from genome assembly GCA_017508895.1 of Bacteroidales bacterium. The sequence continues at coordinate 2,621 of JAFWRA010000175.1, read as the reverse complement.
GGAAAAGGGCATCACTTAATACAGGAATGTCTTTCGCATCACGCAAATTACCCATTGGCATCGGTGAACTTCCACAAAACACAAAAGGCAGTTTGTGGTATAACGAATAAATCTTTTCCGACTTTTCTTTCCATTTCATTTCGAGTATCGCCTTAAACTCGGCATCAACATAATCGGACACTAATAGTTCATGGCTGCTTTCGAAAAGCATATTCATCAACGTCCCAGCTTTGCCACCAAAAACAAAAGCCGACACCAACACATTCGTGTCGATTAATATGCGCATTGGGCAACCCTTTCACGCCTAAAACCAGCCAAATCCTTAAGCATCTCATCCTCGGAAGCCCAACCCTTATCCTCTGCAAACATGACTTGGATTTCGCTGGGCACAGTCTTTGCCGATGCACCTTTCTCCTTAGCCGATTCGTTCTGCTGTCTGAGGCGCATCAGCTTCAGCAAATACTCCATCACATAAAGCTGTTCGGCGTATGAAAGTCCTTCCAACTGGTTTTCAAACACTCTCATTTCTACTGCTGACATGATTCCTCCTTTTTCATTCTCAAGATGCAAAAATAAACAACTTTCGTAATACGAGCATCATATTCAGAATAAATCATGAAAAACAATCAATTATCTCATACTATTTCAAGTGGAGGAATCAAGATGATAAACTTTCCAAAAAACACTATTCCAAAGAAAAACTTTCAAGCAAGTTGTGCAATTTACCATATCCTTTTTCGCAAAAAAAACACAGAATCATTCTAAACAATAGAAAACTCTGGGAAAAAATCACAAAATCTATGATTTTTCCCCAGAGTTTTGTCAAAAACATTGTAGAGACGCGCCTTGGCACGTCTCTACAAACAGCATATTAAAATCAGTTGCAACCGCCGCCGCAACCTTCGCACCCGCCTTCACCGCAGTCGCCGCCGCAGCCAGCACAGCCGCCTGCGCCAAAGTCTTCATCGGTCGACTCGCGCACATCGAGGATTTCGCCCGAGAAATGGAGGTGCTTGCCCGCCATGTCGTGGTTGAAGTCCATCTTCACGTGCTTGTCGCCAATCTCGCGGACGATGCCGGCAATCGGGCGACCATCGGAGGTCTGCATCATCAGTTGAGCACCGACTTTCACCATGTCCATAAGCACATTGTTCTGCATGAACATGTTCTTATCGAGGTCCATCACATAGGCCTCATCGCGCTCGCCGTAACCCTCTTCCGGGGTCAGGTGGAAAGCATAATGGTCGCCAGGCTCCTTGCCCATCAAGTTCTCCTCGAACTTGGGCAGTAACTGATGCATACCAAAGATGCACACAAAGGGGTTCTCTTTCGTGGTCTCCTGAAGGATGGGACCGTTTTCGTCGTTTTCACGCAGGACGTAGGTCATCGTGACGACTGCTTGATCTTGAATCTTCATAGTGTTGAATTGTTTATTGTTGAATTGTTTAATTGTTGTTTCGGATTTAATAACTGCCAAACATTTTGCGCAAGAGCCATTCCACGGCAGCCAGACCGATAAGCACGAAGAAGATCCACTTGGAGTGAATCAAGTCCTCGAAGCGACTCTCATGGTGTTCAACGGAGGTGATGCGCGAATCATTGTGCAAGTCGGCAAAAAGTTGCTGCAAGTCGTGAGCAGTATAGCAGTTTCCGTTGGTCAGGCGAGCGATGGTGCGCATTCGGTCGATGTCAGCTGTAAGCTGCTGCGCCTCAATGCCGATGGCCACCACACTAAAGGTGCCGTTCACATTAATCTTGCGCTCGCCCATCTGTGTTTGCACCTTATAGGTATACAGGCCTTCGGGTAGTAGGCCAGCGTTCAGTTCATAGTCGTGGTCGCGCTTCGAGAAGGTGTAGTCGTAGGTCTCACCTGTCAGCTTGTTCTCGATTTGAATGGTCAGGTCGGGATCGGTCACGAGTTCATTGTTCGGGTTGCGCAACTCGGCGGTGATGATGACAGGCTCGTTGCTGTAGTAGGTCTCCTTGGCATAGATGGCAGAGCCATCGTTAGCCGAAAGCAACAGGTATTTCAGCGACTTGGAGAACATCTCATCAAACATGTCGTGGTTCTTGTTTTGGTAATACTCATACAGCCTCCAACGCCAGATGTTAGTGCCAAACAAGAAGGCCATCTTACGCCCATCGTTGGCAAAGCTCAACAACGGAAGTCCCGACTTGATTCCCATCACCTCTTGCAAAAGCAGGTCATCATGCGATTTCAAGGCATTAATTTCCAGATGCGGCAAGGCCAAAGGTGGGTATTTCGAGATGAGTTGTTCCGACTTCGAGTCAAAGGTAAAGGTCGAAAAGGCCGTGTTTTGATGTGCCTTGACATCCATCAGGGTGTTGGTCGCGCCAGAATGCAAGGCAAAGACATTCTGCAACTTGCTTAACATATCGCGGTCAGTGTCGTTACCAACAATAAAGAGAACAGGCAGTTTCACGTTCTTGTCTAACTGTGTCTTCAAGGCGTTGAAATCCGTTCGCGCCGAGGGCACTTGATGCAGGATGACCAAGTCATAGTTGCTGAACTCGGGAAGAGTCTCCTTGCCGAAGCAAAAGTCCACCTCATAGTTATCATTCAAAACGCTACGCAACGCACCCAAGTCGGGATGTGGTGA
>JAFWRA010000174.1 GCA_017508895.1 Bacteroidales bacterium | reverse complement strand
TGTCATCCCAGCAATGCGATGCTACAGGCCTCAACAGCTATGTCATCCCAGCGATGGCCAGGTGGGCAAAGGCATGGGATCTATAGCTGTTGAGGCCGTCACAATATGGTTTTTCCTTCTTTGTTCCGCCTCCTATAGATTGACTTCGTCGAATGCAAAGCATTTCCCTCCTACCCACATGCCTACGCTGGAATGACATAGGAGGCTGGCTTTGTAGGGCAATAAAGTCAATTTTCGCCAAACAATTGTTTCCAAGTCTTCTCGGCTGCCAGTTGCTCGGCACCGCGGATGGAGCGGTCGATGGCATCGGCATAGGGCTCTCCATCGATCACGATTTGAACATGGAACTGTTTCTTGTGTCCCTCACCGATTTCCTCCAGCATCTTGAACACTGTGTTTTTCTTCTGTTTCTGCGACCATTCGAGCAACTTGCTCTTGAAGTTGACGTCGGTCTGTTGTAGTTCGTCGATGTCGATATGCACCTTGACAATGCGGTCGATGATGATGTGTTTGGCGAAGTCGAAGCCACGGTCGAGGTAGATGGCGCCCATGAGGGCTTCGAAAGCGTTGCCTCCCATCGAGCGGGCTTGGTTGCCCGTGTCGGGGGCGTGACGGATATAGGTGCTAAAACCCAGTTTTTCTGACAGTTTGTTGAGGGAAACACGACTCACGATGCGTGAGCGCATCTCGGTGAGGAAGCCTTCCGGTTGGGTGGGGTAGGTGTGGAAGAGATAGTCGGCCACGGCAGTGCTGAGCACAGCATCGCCGAGGTATTCCATTCTCTCGTTGCTGACGTGGTAATTGCCCACGGTTTCGGCGGCCACCGATTTGTGCGTGAAGGCTACGCGATACAAAGCGATGTTTCTCGGATAGAAGCCGAAGATATTATGAATATACTCATAGAGCGCCTTGTCTTGAGGGTCTTTGGGAGTGAAGAGGGAGGGGAAAGCCATCTTAGGATTCAAACTTTTTGAAAATCAAGGTGGCGTTTTGTCCGCCGAAGCCAAAGGAGTTGCTAAGTGCGTAATGGATGTCGCGCTTGCAGGCCTTGTTGAAGGTGAAATCAAGGCGGGAGTCGATTTGCGGGTCGTCGTCGAAGTGGTTGATGGTGGGTGGGATGATGCCGTTCTTCAGTGCAAGGATGCTGGCGATGGCTTCCACTGCACCGGCTCCGCCCAAAAGGTGACCCGTCATGGATTTGGTGGAGTTGATGCTAATGTTGTAGGCATGTTCGCCAAACACTTCTTTGATGGCGATGGGCTCGGCCAAGTCGCCCGCCGGGGTAGAAGTGCCGTGGGTGTTGATGTGGTCGATAGCCTCGGGTGTGATTTCGGCGTCCTTCAGGGCGCGTCTCATGCTGAGTATGCCACCCTTGCCTTCGGGATGTGGAGCCGTGATGTGGTAGGCATCGGCTGAGGCACCGCCACCTACGAGTTCGGCGTAAATCTTCGCGCTGCGAGCTTTGGCGTGTTCGTATTCTTCTAACACGATGCTACCCGCGCCTTCGCCCATGACGAAGCCGTCGCGGTTGAGGTCGAAGGGACGTGAAGCGGTCATGAAATCATCGTTGCGCGTCGAGAGGGCGTGCATGGAGTTGAAGCCACCGATGCCGCATTCGCCGATGGCTGCACCTGCGCCTCCGGCGATGACAACGTCACATTTGCCGTAGCGGATGTAATTGAAAGCCTCCATGATGGCATGGGCCGAAGAAGCGCAAGCCGACACAGTGGCGAAGTTGGGTCCGCAGAAGCCGTATTTGATGGAGATGACGCCGCCGGGCATGTTGGCGATCATCTTGGTGATGAGGAAAGGACTGAAACGCGGTGTGCCGTCGCCTTGGAAGAACTCCTTCATTTCGTTGAAGAAATGGTTGACGCCACCGATGCCTGAAGTCAGGAGCACCCCCACATTGTCGAAGTCGGTGTTTTCAGGTGTGATGCCCGAGTCGGCGATGGCTTCGTCAGCGGCCACGATGTCGAACTGGGCGAACAAATCGTATTTGCGAGCGCTCTTCTTGTCGAAGAAGTCGTCGGGGTTGTAGCCCTTCACCTCGCAGGCAAAATGCGTTTTGTATAAAGTAGAATCGAAACGGGTAATCTCACAAGCTCCGTTTTTTCCATTCACCAATCCTTCCCAGAAATCCTTGACGGTGTTTCCGATGGGGGTGATGGCGCCCAAGCCAGTGACGACTACGCGTTTCGATTCCATGAATTACATTATTTGATTGAAATTAGTTGTTTTCGGCACGCATCTTTTCGATGAGCTTCACAACATCACCCACAGTCTGGATGTTTTCCTGTTGGTCGTCCGGGATGGAGAGGTTGAAGTTCTTTTCAAAGTCCATCATCAGTTCGACGGTGTCTAATGAGTCAGCGCCAAGGTCGTTGGTGAAGCTGGCTTCCATAGTGACTTCTGAAGGATCAACGCCGAGTTTTTCAGCAATGATCGGAACGATTTCATTCAAAATTTCTTGCATAGTTTTCAATTTTTAGTGAATAGATAATACTCGTTTTCGGCGGCAAAGGTACAACTTTTTTTTGTAACGGCATATTTTTTCGATTTTTTGCGATTTGCAGGCTTGCTGCGATTGTTGCGAAGGGTGGGGTATTACTTATCCGGTGGCGATTTCCCATCACAAGCTGGTTTTGTCGGCAAAGATAAAGGATTTATAGGTTACCGCGGAAGTGTTTCGCATTGTAAATGCTGATATTCGATGCTGGCGGATTGCAAATCCGCCAGATCGGGGATATTCATGACTCCCAAATTGCAAATTCGGGAGAACAGATTTGTATGGTAATATTGTCTTCTTTTAGCTTACTATTCCTTCACCACCTTGTCCGAATAAGACTTCCCATCCTCCAAGGTAACCTTCATCAGGTATTGCCCTGGCGCAAGGCCTTGCAGGTTGATGCTTTCCAGGCCATCGCTTTGTGTGCGCACCAGGAGGCCTTGCAGGTCGTAAAACTCGACTTGCTTGGGTTGCACGTCGGGCGAGTATTGCATGCGGAGCTGGTCTTGGGCGGGGTTGGGGTAATAGCTGTAGGGACGGATGGCAATACTTCCGTCTTTAACAGTTGTCAGCCCTTCGTCGGTAAGGAAGAAATGGAAGATTCCAGCACCGGCCTGCATGAGAGGGGAGGCATAGCCCACGATGTATATCCCTGCTTCATTCCCCTCGTTGTTGTTCAGCATGCTGGAGTGCATGCTACTATATGGGTCGTAAGCCATAGCTTGGTCATAGCAATAGCGTTTCCATATCAGGTTCAAGTCACGATCCATTTTGGCTACAGTCATGGTCGGCTTATTGTTCGGTGTAGGTTCTCTATAGACCAGATAAAGATTGCCGTCGGATGCCTTCTGGAAACACATGCAACGCGCTTCGGTCTCGGGGCCAGGTTGGTCATTGAAATGTACCAAAGCCTTCCGCTGCATGGTGCGAAGGTCATAACGCGCCACAGCCAATCCTCTTTCTGTTTCGTCATATACCCAGGTCGAATCCCTGGTATAACGCGCCGCGACCAGCAAATCTCCTTCATCTGGGATGACAAAAGTGCCATTCATGTTGGAATCGTTAAACCAAAAACTTTCCATAACTTGGATGTAGACCGAATCAAAATAGACTACGTTTTCCAACTGTTTGTTGACGACATGATAGTTTTTCACATGAAATGTGGAATCAATGACATAGAACAGAAGATTCCGGTCTGAATTGATGGTCCATTGGAAGTATTGTCCTGACGGAGAGTCAAACTCTCCCATCGTTATGAGGAAATTCTGGTTCTGGGGCAGCACGGCGGTATGTTTCAATGTGCCGTCAAGGCCAACACGTGCTATGTGGCACACATAACTCCCATCGAGGCTTTCTGTGTAGTATTTAATGATCAAATCGTTCCGACTATCCATCATATAACTATGGCGATGATCGAAAGACACCGTGTCGCACAACTGAACCACGATGTCCTCGGCAGCGTTGATGTTGAGGTCGTTGTCTGTGAAGTGCGAGATACGCAATGCTGTGCCGCCGTTGCCGTCGGGCTCGATGTTGACCCGCAGGTTGCCTCCGCCAAGAGGGTCTTTGACTAACAGGTAACTAGGTGGAAGGCTGTCGGCCACAAACAACGAGTCGACATACTGAAGCTCAGTGGGTGACGCCTTATAGAAAACGTTGCCTACGACGACGGGGTTGTTGCCGTCGAGAGAGGCCACCAAAACGTCTGAAACAACGTCGCCGTCGCTTTGTTGCATGCAGTTCCGGATGTTAAAGATGCGATAGCCAGGATGATGGAACGGGATGAAACCCATCTGGACTTCTTGGGCTTGGACAAGAAAAGAAGTTAAGAGCCCGATGATGAGTAATGCTATTTTTTTCATGTTATTATGTATTTAATCCGCTGCAAATATATGAATAAAAACGTTTGAAACAAATATTTTCCGCTTTATTTTTGTTTTTTATTCCTTCACCACCTTGTCCGTATAAGTCTTTCCATCCTCCAAGGTGACCTTCATCAGGTATTGCCCTGGCGCGAGGTTTTTCAGGTTGATGCTTTCCAATCCTTGGCTTTGCGTGCGCACTAGGCGTCCTTGCAGGTCGTAGAGCTCGACTTGCGCGGGCTTCACGTCGGGCGAGTACTGCAGGTGGAGTTGGTCTTGGGCGGGGTTGGGGTAGAACAGGTAGGGGCGGATGAAGGCTTCGGCTTCAGGAGTGGATAGTGAACCGTCAGAGAAGAACTTGAGGGCAAAAACTCTATGGCTTAAGCGGTTAGATTTATAGCTTTGACCAGAAATAAGACATCCTTTATCCGCTGTGGTCACTATGGAATAAGGCCAATACACGCATAAGCCAAATTCTGGAGTATATTTGTTCCAATATCGCTTCCAAATAATATTGAAATTGGCATCTGTCCTGACCAAAACAAAACGATTAACCCAATCATATCCAAAACCTTGTGGATCGCCAACACTATAACAGAAATAGAAACCATCATTATCGATTATACTCACACCTTTGTTTTCTGCCAATACCTTAATGCTATCGTTTTCATATCCAGCTTCTCCCTGTCCTATTGTTGAATAGTTCAACACATTACCATTATTATCAAATCTCACCATAGCGATGACTTTGTCATACATTGTCTCATAAGGTGAATATTGACGAATCAAATTGCCCATTGTCCCCAATACGAAAGAGCCATCAGGCAGGGATATGCATTGTGAATACGGATCAAAAACTAATCCGATATGTTGATAATACGGTTCGTTTTCTGTGATACTCAAAGGCGTTTCCATACGTGACACCAAGTCCAAATCTCTGTCCAGCCTTGTAAGATACGGAATACACACAACTTCATTGATTCTACTCATTACAATTTGCCCACAGTCTCCTGAACCATCCTGATACTCGAACAAATTACCATGTGCACCATAAAGCGGTGGACTCAAAAAAGGATATTCATAAATAGCCAACAAATCTCCATTAGCGGATAATCTAAAATATATTGGATAGGTGTCAGACCCGTTTATGTTCCCGTCCGGTAGTAATTCTGCAGGAGTAGTGAAACACAGGAATTCGCCATGACTGTCAACGAGGGCATGGAATCCGATGAAATATTTTCTATATGTTTCTGGCAAATCGATTTCTCTTTGCCATAACAGATTGAGGTTTTTATCGAACTTAACCATCAACGGCTTGTCATAATGACCATCATTATCGTGAATCTTTCCGATGGCGAGATAACAATTTGCATTGAAAGGGTCTTCAAACAATTTGGTGATGAAAGAAAAGCGGCCGTCTTCACCAACACTCAGCAAGCCAAGCAATTCGCCGTTAAGCGATACTTTTAGAATTTCATTTGAAAATACAGAATCCGTTTCATAATAAAAGGGATGCAAATTCACTTCGCTGGAGGCTAATAAAACGAATCCATCCTCCGTCTCGTTGGCTGCGACCTCTAAAATATCATATCCAGCATGCTCCAACTGATCAAAATACGTGTATTCGAATTGGAAATCAGGCTGTTGAGCCAAAGATCTTGATAAACAGAACATCATAATCGTGATTTCAATTATGATTCGAATCATTGTTTTCATGATAAACAGTGTTAAAAATATACCTGCAAATATAGAGTTTTTTGTTTAAGGGAGTGACTTAGTTGAAAGAAAAGTATTTTCTTGAACGAAATAAGGTATTCGTCCATGTTGTCGGCAGATTGCACTGTCTGTTCCGTGTTGTTCGATGAGGGTTCTTGCTTTTCTTTCTTGCAGGAAACCACGACAGCCGCAACGGCTGCAACCACTAATAAAGTGGCGATGAAAAGATAACTTTTTTTCATGATGATTTGAGTTTAAATTGTTGATAATTAGGTGAATTGTTGTTTAATTGTGTTCGAAATCGCCTTCGGCGTAGCCGTTGGCGTTGCTAAGCTCTACGACATAGTTGCCGCTTGCAGCGTTGGTGAAAGGGATGATGAATACTTGTTGCACATCGGTGTTTACCACGGTGCTGTAAACAATACTACCCATGCTGTTGTAAATCGAAATGCTTACGTTGCCGAAGCTCTGGTTGAATCCGATGTAGATGGCGTCTTCGCTGGCACCTGCTACGATGGCGTTGGGACCTACGTTTAATAGTAGATCGCCAAATAAGATGATCTTTTCAAATCCTTGAGGCGGATCCGCTATCTCACCAATATTAATAGAGAGGGGTTCTGTGTTTACGGCTTGTGCTTGCCATGTGCAGAGAGCCAAGGTGCAAAGACCAATAAAGATTAAAGCTTTTTTCTTCATGTTTGTTTGAGTTTTGTGTTTAACAAATTGTTTTGATGACATGTTTTGTGAAATTTCACAGTGCAAAAATAATATGGCAAAAAAACCTGTCAATTGAAATATAGACTTATTATCATACAATATAGTCTTTTTTCGATTCATGAAACATAATTCACTGAAAAACAACTATAAACAAAAACAAAAATATAAGTATTTTTTACCCTTGATATAAGCCTTGGAGATTGTGGTAAGGCAAAAACTAAGATTTAGGCCAAATGGAGCGCCACAGAAACTCATTCGAAAAGTGCCGCATGAAGCTGTTCCTTCATCCTGTCAGGTTTCAGATCCAGCTTCTTGCGCAGATTGCTGCGGTTTTGGTTGACGGTGTTTGGTCTTAGTCCTAAAAATTCGGCTATTTCCTTGTTGGAAAGTTCGGAGCATGAGAGCAGACAGATTTTGGCCTCTGTCTCGGTCAAGTCGGGATAGTTCCCCAGAATGGCGGAATACAGGTGGGGGTAAACCGTTTCCAAAACATCACGCGCGGCCTCAAAGGGTTCTTGTCCGCCGTTCATGATCTGACTTACCAAAGACTGCCACTCTTTTTGGGGAGCATTTGTCCGCTTTAAGATACGATTTGCCAAGAGTATTGTTCTTAACCGAGAAGAAATCTCATTATCCACAACTGAGGATTTCACCGTTTGCCTCAAATCTAGTCTCAAGACATCCATTTGCCGTTTCATTTCTTTTTCTGATTCCAGCAATTGTTTGTGCCTGTATTGAAGGATTACTATAATGATAGTTGTAATAAGAAGTAAAACACTGATAATCAATATTACGTTATGCTTTCGTATGATTTTCTTATTCATCACATTTTGAAGACTTTCGTAGTCATATTGATGTTGGACGCGATAGACAGCCTGCTCCTGTCTTTGTACCAACACTTTAGCCAAAAAGTCTTCCCTTTGCTCCTTGAATTTTAAGGCATTTTGGAAATCTCCTCGTTCTTCGGCAAATTGAGACAATGCATCATATGCTGAGACTTTTGATTCTAACATAATCCCTTTATTGGATAAAAGAGTTTCAACGTGTTTGAAATACAATTCGACTGAATCCATTTCTTTGGCAGAAGCGAAGGTTTTCCCCATGTTGAGATAATATAAAAACAGATTCGTTTCTTCATTGTCGTTTAGTTTTACCATTTGTGTTAAGTAAGCAATTGAATGGTCGTACTTTTTCTCCAATCGACAAAGTACTGCATAGTTGTTCAGAATCTTTTGCTGTGCTTTTTCAAAATGTGCTTTGTCGGCCCAGACCAATCCTTTCTGAAGGCATATTTCTGCACTGTCATATTGATTCATCAAAATATACAATACCGCCTTGCTGTTTTCTATAAAAGCCCTGTCTGCATAACGATTCCCAATAAGACTTTCGGAAATTAGCAAAGAGTTCAAAGCTTCTTGCTCCATACCATCATAGTACAGCATCTTCCCCATCCAATACTCTGCCTGGGCCACCGAGAGGCTGTCATTTACAAGCCCGCCATACTGCTCTGCCTCCTTAAACGACTTCATGGCCTCCTCCTTCTCGTAATAGTGCTGCTGCACAAACCCGCTGTAGAGCGCAGCCTTGGCCGCCTTGGCGTACTGCTTTTTCTTGGCGTAATAGGCAGAGGCGCGCTCCAGCTCTGGGCTGGTGGATAGGTTGCCGTGGTTGTCAAAGAAATCGTCGTC
>JAFWRA010000173.1 GCA_017508895.1 Bacteroidales bacterium | reverse complement strand
GCTGAACCAGTATCGGCAGCGTTCTTGCCGTATTGGCTGAAAATCTCTGATTTCTTTTCTGCAGTTAAGTACATAATTTTCTTCTTTTTACACTAAATTTGTTGTTCTAAACGGGCTGCAAAGATACGACTTTTTTGGAAAATGGAATGGATTTGTTGAGAAAATTTTTTTAAAGGCTGGAGCCAGCCCCCACTGACTCCAGCCATACACATAATCTTTATATGAATTCCCCTTATTTGAGTATTTCCGGCAAGCGGTAGCTCGTCCGTGCCTCCATTTTCCTGAGGATGCCCTTGAAATCTTCGGGAATGAGACTCCAAATTTTCAAGGCGATGCTGTCCGGAATATCCTTGTAGAACGCTTCCGCGATGCCGCCCGTGATGCAGGCGAGGGTGTCACTGTCGCCGCCCAACGAGACCGCCAACCTGATGGCTGACTCGAAGTCGGTGCTGTCGAAAAAGGCTACCATGGCTTCGGGTACTGTGCCTTGGCAGGAACTATCCCAGTCATAGACGGGTCGGATCTCATCGCAGGTGCGGTTGAGGTTGTAGCCGTATTTCGTTGAGATGTAATTTCTTATCTCTTCTTTGCTTTTGCCGCTGCGGGCCATGAAGATGGCTGCCGCTGTAGATTGCGCTCCCTTGATGCCCTCGGGATGGTTGTGGGTGATGGCGGCAGAAAGCCCAGCCACGCGCTCAGTTTCTTCCAAGCTGTCGAACATCCAACCGTTGGCACTGCAACGCATGGCGGCACCGTTGCCGAACGAGTTGTAGGGATGGCGTGTTCCAGGTTTGAAGTCGCGACTCCCATAATCACCCAATGCTTCGGGATGGAACAGCCAGCGATGGAAACCGCCTCCATAACCACCCATAGGGCAGGGGTATTTCTTGGCAAAGGCCAAAAAAGAGGCCTCCAAGGTGTCCATGCCGTGCTGCGGGTCGGTCAAAAGCCAATCGGCCACGGCTATGGTCATGATGCTGTCGTCGGTGTAGTCGCATTGTGGACTGAACAGCGGAAAATCTGTGGTCTTTATGTTGTGAAATTCATATACCGAACCAACGGTATCTCCTATGATTGCTCCTAACATGGTGTTTAATGTTGATTGTTTAATTTTTTAATTGTTTAATTGTTTAATTGTTGGGCCGATGGTATGGCCTATAGCCTTATGGCCAGCTTCATCCAAGGCGTGAAAACAGAGCTTTTGGGTGAAGCAGGCCATGAGCTGTCAGCCATGGGCCATAGTTACACCAGCTCCTTCCAAAAATCCATCGGCAAATGGATGTTCTGCACGTTGATGGCTCCTGCAAACAAGGGTGCAATCTCCCTTGGTGTGAAGCCTGCGATGCCACAGCCTATCTTGGTGACGAGGAAGGTCAGTTCAGGATGCATGTCGGCGAAACGGATGAACTCCTCCACATAGGGCAGGATGGTGTCAGGACCGCCTTGCATCGTAGGAATGGCATAGCTCTGTCCCTGCAGGCCAACGCCTTGACCCATGATAGCGCCGAATTTTTCAACGGCTATTCTAGCTGCGCCACCGGCATGCATACCTGCAAGGTTGCTGCCAAAGACGAAAATCTCGTTTTCCTTAAGGCTATTGATATGCTCGGGCGTGACACGGTTACGGAATTCGCCTATCTCGTGGTAGTTTTTTGAGGAGCGGTTTTCTCTGCTGCGGTAGGCCTTGCGCTCTGCACTTGTCATGGAAGAAGTGGCAGCGAAACCCATTGAGAATCGCGAGAACATCGACATCTTGGCCTTGCGTTCCTTTTCCCAGGCTTCTCTCATACCAACTTCGTCGTCGCGGAATTCCATGTGGTTGTCGATGCTGAGCGAGGCAGAAGTGGCTCTCACGTCTTGGTTGGTGCCGATGTAGGCGAAGTTCCAGCCTTCCTCGTCCTTCATGCGTTCAACAAGTGCCTTGATAGCCTTGCCAGAGTATTCCTTCGAGGCATTCTCCAATCCATCGGTGATGACGGTTACCATGGCGGTGGCGTCTTCCTTGTCCTTGATGGCGTTGTACAAGGCATTGATACTGATGCCCATAGCGTCATAAAGTGGCGTGCAGCAGCAGGGGCGGTATTCCTTGGATGTCAGTTCTTTGACTTTGTCAACGGGCACCATGTCGTAGACCATGGTCTTCTCGCAGTTACAGAAGATCATCAGCGAGACAAAATGCTCTTGCGTGTCTTTGAAGCGTTCTTGGGCCGAGCGGATGCCGCCCACGGTTTCGTTGAATCCGGCGATGGCGGCGTTGGCGATGCTGCTCATCGAGCCACTCTTGTCGAGGATGATCAGGTTATAGACCTGCGTCTTTGCGGTGGTGTTGTTTGTTTCCATAATTTATTGTTTTATTGAGATTTAAAGATTTAAGATTTAAAGATTCAAGATTTAATAACTGAACAACTGAATAACTTCCAACTTTCAACTGATTAAAACTCTAATCTGAAATTATTGTCTTCCTTAAACTGGTCGTAGCGTTTCTTGTTGAAGGAGAAGCGCGTTCCTTTTCGGCGGCGGCTTTCGTCATCTGAACGCGCAGTGGAGTAGGAGGGAAGAGCTTCTGAAGCTATGCTTCCAAACAATGCCCCGATGTCCATGCTGCGCATTTCGTGATGCTCTCCAAAATAACGTCGATCGTCATCATCTTCCACCTCGTCGAGGATGCCCGTCTGCAAGATTTTCTTGTAGAAATTGCGGCGATCAAACTGCACTCCGAGGATGGCTTCGTAGAGACGTTGCAGTTCAGGAATGGTAAATTGTTCGTCCAACAGTCCAAAGCCAATTGGTTCGAAGTGAATGTCCTTGCGTAGTCTTTCCATGGTCTTCCTGAGGATATAGTCGTGGTCGAAAGCTAATCGAGGTATTTCATTCAGGGCAAACCATTGTGCTTTGGCAGCATCATCGCCACCTTGCACTTCCGATTTCTTTGCCAAAGCATAAAAAGCGATGGTGATGACGCGGCTGCGCGGGTCACGATTGACATCGGAGAATGCCCCGACCTGTTTGATGTAGCGCAAATCGAGCCCTGTTTCTTCCTTCAGTTCGCGCAAAGCCCCTTGCTCTGCCGTCTCGTCCATATTGAGGAATCCTCCAGGGAAGGCCCATGTGCCTTTGTAGGGCTCAATGCCACGTTGAATAAGCAGGATTTTCAGGTCGTGCCCGTCAAAACCAAATACCACACAATCAGTTGTCACTGCCGGTCGTGGATAGTCGTAGGTGTATTTTTGTTTTTCCATATTGTGTAAATTTGACGCAAAAGTACGACTATTTCTGAAACCTACAATAGAAAAATGTGTAAAATTTACATTATCTTTTGTGTGTAAAATATAAAAATTTGATTTTTAATTATTTATAATGTGTAATTTTTACGCATTATAAATAATTAATCCGCCACATCCGAGTTGCTGGATTCAAGTTTGAAATTGACGGCGCCAGGTTGGTCTTGTTCCTTGATGATATCAGAAATGACTTCCGACTGGAACATCTCATCGACAATCTCATGCGCCATGGAGTGTTTCTTACGCCGTTTTTCGCCTTTGTTTTTGGTCTTGACCACCACATCTTTCATCTTTTGGTTAAAGCTGAACATACGCAGATAGAAACGGTAAAGGCTTCCTTCCTTGTCAATCACGGGGATTAAAATGGAATTGATGACGATGCTGAAAAGGATGACTGAGAAGACGATGTTTCTCACAAACATGGCGGTTTCAATGTCGGGGATGTAAATTAAGGCTTGTGTGGCCAATACCGCAGCCGTCAGTCCCTTGGGGTTGAGTGCCGACATGAACACCACTTCTTTTTCTGGAATGCCTTCTTTCTTAGAAATGGCAAAACGAACGGCTGGAATACGAATGATAAAGAGTAAAATACTGATTCCCAATCCGATGACAATGGGCTCCCATCGCTTCAGTTGAATGGAAATGCCCACATAGATAAAGAAGAAGGTTTTCAAAAGCAACACTAGTTCCGAAAATAGCGAGCGTTCGGTTTCATTCAGATTGACAGGTACTTTTTTGATGAATTTTTTGAGCCAAGCGTTGTAAATTCCGTCGATGTTGGCCAAACCGATACCAAAAGCTAAAGCAGCAATGGCGCCGCTGAAGCCCATCCACTCGTTGATGCCGTAAATGATGAACACAAAGGCAGGTGTGGTCAGGATGGAGTATTTGATGTTGCGCACTTGGTCAAGAATCAGTGCCCAAAATATGGCGCCGAACAATCCCATCACCGTGGCAAGGATAAAGGAGGAGAAGATGTCGCCAAGGATGGCACCAAACTCCACGTGCCGCGATTTGATGGCCTGCATCAAGGCCAAGGCCAAAACAATGCTGAACACGTTACCGATGGCGGCTTCAAGGATGAGCATGATGGCAGGTTTCTCTGACATGCGCATCTGCCTGACGATGGGGATGACGACTGCCGATGCCGTGCCGCCCAAGATGCAGCCTAACATCATACTGACTACAGGATCGATTTTCAGAGCAAGCCATGCAACCAACCACACGGCGATGGCCGACATGATGAAGTTCAATGCAGTGAGTCTCAAGGCACCTCTGAATGAGTCTTTCAATGCGCTGAATCTCAGTTGTGTGCCACTTTCAAACAGAATGGTTACCAAAGTGATGCCGGAGAAAAGACTGCCTGCATTGCCTAAGCTGTCGGGAGAGAGCCAATGGAAGATAGGACCGATGAGCAGACCAATAATAATGAGGAACAGTACATCAGGGATACGCTTGCGGCTGAAGATTTCGCTGAAGAGATGTGCAGTGAAAATGAGTAGACCGATAATGGCGATGGTCAACCCGATTTGTCGCGAGGAACTGCTGTTGGAGATTTGTTCTGTGACCGTGTTGACCAAGCTTGGATTGGTAATGGTTTCGGAGAAATGAGCGATAGTGTCGTTGATTCCCGAAAGCGTGTTGGTTGTGGGTGTAAGTTCGGTCTGCATCATGAAAGTATGCTTTTAGTTGAACAATCGCCAGTTGACACCAATAAATATACGGCTGTCGCGCATAGGGTAGTGGGGCGCAATGAATGAGTTATAGTTGCCTGTGAGTAAGAACATATTGCTGTAAGCCACGTAGATATGTGCCTTTTTTACCTTTAAGGCGATGGCCATGTCGATGAAGGGGAAGTTGCCGATTTGCACTTCATTTTGCAGATAGAAGGTGCGTGTGGCGGGCATATAGGCATCGGCGTAGTATTTGGTGAAATAACGCACGGTGATGCTGGGATACAAAGTGGCTGCTTTGTGGAAGACAGGTTGCGCATAACCGATTTTCAGTCGACCCATAAGCAAGGGAAGACGCATCACCTCTTCGTTGCTCGACTTTTGCAGGCTGGCAAATCCCTCGAACTCGAAACGCCAGAGTTTTTGGTAGAAGCTGAGATAGGCTTCGCGAATGCTGAAGATATTCTCAAACTGGGTAGGACGGGCATCGGTACCGAAATAAATCAGATTGGAAATAGTGGTCTGCTTGACACCGAAACAATAGCTCTTGTAGTTGTATTTCAGGTTGAAAGTCAAGTAAGTAGCCGCCTTAAAGTCGTTCTCCCAACGGAAGTGGTTTGAGTAGTAGCTTTCTTGGAACCACGTGGAGCTTTGCCGCTTGATTTCCGCGTCAAAGGTGGCGTAACCGAAATTCTTGGCTGTCGTACCCAGAAACTGTTTCCATTGTCCCTTGATGTCAAAGTCGCCGATTTGATAGCCCAAAGTGATGAGCTCGCCATGCCCTGTGATGCGCGTTGACTTGAACAAGTTGATGATGATACCACCGTTTACGCTCAGTTGGTTAAAGTTGCGTAAAAGTACCGTTTCGCCCTCCAAATAATCGAAGTGTTTCACCTTATAGAATCCATGCGAGACGCCTGCGTAAAGGTAGAATGGGATATCGTCATAGTATTTTTGATAGCCTAAACTATTCCATTTCAACGTGTTCCTGATGGCTCTAACCAAAGTGGTGTCTGTGGTTTTGCTCGTATTGAGCAAGGTGTCGTAAGGTTGATAGAAGGCCACGGAAGGGGAGGTCTCGTTGTAATACAGCTTGTTGTTCAAATAGCTGAAGCTGTGGCAAATCCTGCCCAAAGTGAATTTTCTCACCTTTGTCTCTTGAACCACCTCATGGCTGATGGCTTTTAAGCTGTCCATCAAAATAGAATCAATTTGGATGCTGTCAGTGAGATAAAATAAGGTATCGGGACGAATACTGTCGTTAGGGAATTGGGCTATGGTGTCGCTTTTGATGGGAACAATTTCTTCTTTCTTGGTGGTCTTTTTTTGAGACAGTAGGTTGAAGAAATGTTCAAAGCCTATGCCGCTTGATACAATGAAATTGGTTGCCGTGGTAAGGTTGGTGCTAATGACGGAATTGTCTGATTCTGAATGTGAAATATAGTTTTCATCATTGACGATACCGCCGTTTTCGCCCATTTCCAATTTGTTGCGGTAATAGTAGGCTGTGGCACCATATCGGTTGTTCTTGCTAAAATAATGCGCATTGATCCAAATGTAGTTGTTGATGCTTTTGCTGTTCTTGAAGACGCCTGGGGAGAAATCGGTGTTGAAGGCGAAAGAAATGAATAGGCGAGGGGTGAATTGTCTTCCAAATCTGACGTTGAGATGCTGTTCCTTGTCAGCTGTGGTCATTAAATAACGTATTTCGGAGTAGGGTAGGACCGACTGGTGCGATACCATCTTGCTCTCGTTTTGCATGTATGCGGAAAAGGCAGGAAGTGTCATATCGAATCCCACTTGACTCAGGTGCTTGAATCTCATAGACTTATAGGCAAGTCCAGCGTTGCTTAATGTGCTGTAAATAGTCTTCTCGCATTCTAAAACCTCATAATCAGAGGCATGGAAAGTCAAGGTGTCGATGACTTTATTGCTATTCAGATAGAGGCTGTCAAGTTGATAGGCATTGTAGGTTACAAAGGTGGAATCGATGGTTTTGGCGGTTATAGGTAGGGGTTGTTGCTGTGCAATACTATCTTGTTCAGGACTTTGTGAAAATCCTAAAACACTGATAATAAGTAAAATAAAAATAAAAACCAATTTCTTGGCCATATCTCGGAATTTGGCTGTAAAAATAGTAAAAAGTTGGCAAAGAAACACGGTTTGGATAAAAGAAGAAATAGGGTGGGAGAGTAGTCATATTAAATCAAGAAAGCCCGCACCGTTATCTGGTGCGGGCTTCTCGTGTGGGTGGGCGGCGAACTACTTTCCCACGGTCTCCCGCAGTATCATCGTCGCGGCGGGGCTTAACTTCTCTGTTCGGAATGGGAAGAGGTGCGCCCCCGCGCCATAGCCGCCACTTGTCTCTCTCGGTCCGGCCTGACGGC
>JAFWRA010000172.1 GCA_017508895.1 Bacteroidales bacterium | reverse complement strand
TTTCTTTTTCTTCCATTGTAGGAATGATGTTGTTTTTGTTGTACTCGTTTCAGTCCCGAAAACCTGATAACGAGGAGGTTAGACTTGAAGTTTACCATCCGAAGCACCTTTTCGGGCCGTGCTTGGAATTGGGCTGCAAAAATAGGAATTTTTTTCTTAATTTCAGCTGTTTCAGCAAATTATTTTTCCTGACGCAAAAAAGCGAAGAAGATGAATGCTTTTTCACCCTCTTCGCCTGAAACAATGCGCCAGTCTAAGCCGACGAAATCCTATTTTTCTGATTGCTTGTAAAGGAGCCTGAACAGCCTCTCCCCTGCTTGTGCCGAAGCACTGAACGTGTAGCTCGGCTGTTGCAGCAGGTCGATGTCGGTGCCGGTTGAGCTGTCAAACAGGTGGAGGGAGTCGAAGTCGCTGTTGATGGCATTCACTTTCAGTGTGGCGTCACCGCTGTTTGGCGTGGTGAAGACCAATTCTATGACGTCGCTCTTCTTGTCGAAGTGGGCGATGGCAAAATCTTGGTTACCGGCGCGTATGGCGAGGCTTGGAGCATTCTGGCCAAAGTTTTCTACCTTGTCCAAACCAACACCTTGACCGAAATACACATAGGCGCGGTCTTTTCCATCGTCGCTCTCAACGCTGATGCGCAACAAGGCGGTTCCCATCTTAGCCCCACCCGACTCCGAATAGGCCTCCTCGTTGCTCTTGGCGATGGTCAGGTTGGTGGGAGCCGTGGCTTTCACCAAAATGCCTTGTCCAGGCTGGATGGCATCGTCGAAGGAGTGGACTTCCCAAGTGCCTTCGTTGGTCAGCGTGTAATAGCCTGAGGCGAGGTTGGCGTTGTCAATGGCACCACCTTCGCCCTTGTAAATCTCATGCGGGAAAGGATTACCGATGAGGTTGAAGCCGCTGAACTGGTCATTGGGTCGCTCTGTGCAGGTCAAGGGGACGGTAACAGCGGAGGCGTTCAAAGTGCCGGTGAAGGTGGGCGAGAAAGCGTTGCCATTGGCATAAAGGTAGCCGCGGCCGTTCTCAAAGGTGGTGAAATCTGCAAGGTTGGCCTTGTAGTTTTCCCATTCCTTGTGATTGAGGCAGGTTTCGTTGAAACGGTACAAGTCATAGCTTGGTGTAAGGAAGTTGCTACCCGCGACGGTCATTTCGTTCATCGGCGAGGCGATGGTGTACCAGCCATCGGGGTTGCTGTTGTTGTAGGCAGTGATGTCCTTCTCCATTGTGGCCGCCACATTCGCGGAGGCATTGACGAGCTGGGCTCCGTCTTTGATGACCAAGGCCGAAACAACTGAGTCGATTAATGTGCCAGTGACAGTGAGGGTTTTGCCTGCTTGCAAAGTCAGGGATTGGCCATCGGAAATGGTCAGGTCGGCCACCTCAGCGTCCGTGTCGAGTTGGCATGGGGCATCGATAAAGACAATATCATTTTGGAATGGCAAAGCACCTTCGCTCCAGTTGGAGGGTTCGCTCCAATTGCCAGGGGTGGTGAAGTGGACTTCTGTCGGGCAGTGCATTTCCTGAATATTGATAAACTCATTCCAACCTGCCGCAGATTGGTATGCTGCCAAGCTTCCGCAGGGCACGTATACTGGAATGGATTTGTCTACATAGTCAAAAACGGGGTGATACCAAGAGCTACCCAAAGTAGGAGGATCGCTCGTCAAAACGGTTATTGAACCCAAGCCACTGCAACTACAAAAAGTCGCTACACTTATCGTGGTCACGGAATTACCAATGATTAAATTTGTAAAACCGCTACAATCTTGAAAAGCCCCAGTACCTATTGTAATCACTGAATTTGGAATAATCAAGCTACCTATGAATCCTCTGCAATTCCTGAAAGCCTCTCCGTCTATCGCGGTCACAGAATTGGGGATGGTCAAACTGCCCGTGAAACCAGTGCAACCTTCAAAAGTATTTCTACTAATCGAAGTCACAGAATTCGGAATAATCAGGTCGCCTATGAAGCCACGGCAATTTTCAAAAGCATCTTTACCAATCGAAGTTACAGAGCTTGGAATTGTCAATAATCCAGTAAAACCACTACAATCAAAGAAAGCATATTCACCTATGGATGTAACAGAGTTAGGAATAGTCAATGAACCCGTGAAGCCGCTACAACCAGGGAAAGCCCAATCGCCAATTGAGGTTATTGTATTTGGAATTGTCAAACCCGTCAAGCCAGTGCAACCATCGAATGTACTACCTGCTATCATGGTCAAGGAATTCGGGATAGTAAGTAAACCAGTAAAACCACTGCAACCGTAAAAAGCACCCCAGTTTACCATTGTCACTGAATCTGGTATGGTCAGGTTGCCAGTGAAACCGCTGCAGCCAGAGAATGCGGATTCGCCTATCGTGGTCACGGAATTGGGAATGGCCAGGTTGCCAGTGAAACCACTGCAGTTTTGGAAAGCCCTACTACCTATCGAAGTCACAGAATTCGGGAGAGTTAACGAAGTCAAACAAGTAGCACCACAAAAAGCATGATCCTTTATCTCTGTTACTGTTTCGGGAATCACTAAATCGGTTACCAATTCATTGTCAACAAATAGATTATTTGCCACGTGTAGAGGATTTGAATAATAATTATTGAATTGAATGTCGCACCATTGATGGATATCACCAGTGTAAAACACTGCATTCAAACCATAACAACTCTCGAAAGCAGAATTGCCTATTGAAGTCACGGAATTCGGGAGCGTCAAAGAGGTCAAGCCGCTGCAACCTTTGAAAGCAGAAGTGCTTATCAAAGTCACTGAATCCGGGAGCGTCAAAGAGGTCAAGCCGCTGCAATTAAGGAAAGCCTGATAACCTATCGTAGTCAGAGAATTCGGCAATTCAATGGAGGTAAGTTTTGTGCAATTATAGAAACTCCTCATACCTATCGAAGTCACAGAATTCGGCAATTCAATGGATGTAAGATTAGTGCAATTATTGAAAGTATAACTCTGAATAGATGACAACCCAATAAAGTATTGTAATTCGTCAAACGAAGTAATTTCCGAATTGGATTGGAAATAAGATCCCAAATTTGTTATTGAAGCCGCTTCTGCGTAACTCAATCCTCCATCACCATTGGTATCCCAATGAGCTAAACAGATGGATTTCACACTAGAATCAGCAAAAATAATCATTCCCTTTGATAGTACAAAATTCAAATTAGTGTGCTTTTCGTTGTCGTCAACGAGGTCTATCGTGAAATCAATGACATAAAGATCAGGAGCATTGTCCGAAAGGGTGACATTGAAATTGGCATAAACTTGTTCATCAGCCTGAATATTTCCGAACGTTCCTGTGACTTCATTAATGGTAAGGTGTGAATATGTTGTGGCCAATATTCCAACGATGGAAGAAGCTTGGTCGTTACCAATATTTGAGATGATGATATGCAAGTCAGCGGTTTCGCCTGCTTCAAGTAATTCGTTGCCATTATTATCATTCAAAATAGTAACCTCATCAAATTTCAAAATATAACCATAAACAACTGCATTAAACCTAACTCCTCCAATAAAAACTCCATCAACGAAAGCATTGGCAGAAAACCTAATTGTTTTATTTATTGGTGCCTCATCGCTCAATGTGAAAGCAAAAATGTCTTCTACGGTTTGAGTTTGTCCTACATCAAAATAAGGAAGTGTTGCTATCCCGTTCGTGATGGTGACAAACTCCGAATCAGTCGAAAGGGTCATTGTGACTCCATCAAGGGCCATGTCAGAATCGTTCATCAAAGTAAGGTTTAGTGTAACCGCTTCACCCGCATTGAGTTTTCCGTCACTGTTGCCTTGAATATCATCAACTTCAAAAGACACAAGCGTCAAATGGACTAGTTCCACAGCATTGATGGCCGCAAGTGCATCTACACGACCATAACCATAAATATTGCTCTTACCATCAGCCAATGGCAAAGCTGTTTCTTCCAAAATTTTACAAATCTCGGCAGGAGTTAAACTAATGTTTTTGCTCAACATCAAAGCCATGCAGCCTGCTACACAAGGCGTTGCCATGGAGGTACCGCTCTTGGTCGTGTATCCATTATTGCTGCTATAGCTGGCTGACTTGATGTAGACACCTGGTGCACACACATCGGGACGAATAAGACCAAATTCCGTTAGACTGCCAGGAGTATAAGGATAGTCGGCATAATCACTTTCAGACCAATCGCGAGGGCCACGGGAAGTGAAATAGGCAGCTTCGTCATTAGAATCAACGGCACCCACACAGACCGAACAACTTAAACCGCCAGGGTTCTGCTCTTGTTCGGGGTCAAGGTAAGGTGGAGGGCAGCCACCCGGCAATCCAACATTATCAGGAATGGGATGTTCGTCCAATTCATCGCCCTCATTTCCGGCAGCAATTGCAGCTATTACGCCAGCGGTCAATACATTAACACATGTATTGCGAAGCAAGGTTTGTTCCGCGCCAGAATGACCATGACCACCCAATGACATGCTGATAACATCGCATCCATGATCGACAGCCCACTGCATGGCATTAATTATATCCGTATCATAGCAATAGCCCCCTTCATCGAGGCATTTCACACACATCAAGGTCGCATCTGGTGCCATACCGGTTTGTGAGCCAGCCGTGCCGTCGCCGCAAACCGTACCAGCGCAGTGCGTTCCATGTCCGTGGTCGTCCATAGGGTTGTTGTCGTTGTTGTAGACATCATAGCCATGGTAAGGAAATTCCGGGCCACCGTCCCAAAGGTGGTCGGCAAGATCTAAGTGGTTGTAGTTGACACCCGTGTCGATGACCGCCACCACCACGCCTTGGCCTGTATAGCCCAAGCTCCATACTTGGTCAGCATTCACTTGTGTGACATTTGAAGTAATCTCACGGGTGGGGTCGGTAGGTTGGGCCTCCTCCCCATCGGGAAGCCAGTTACGCTCTTCGTTGAAGCCGATGACCATAATATCATTACGGTCAGCAAGGGAAAGGATGGCATCTCTGGTCGCCTCAAAGAAGATGGCGTTGGCAATCCAAAGCACCTGAGGCTCACTCACCAATTCGTTACGTTGCATCTCCGCAAGGGAATGACGCAGGTCGCATTGCGAGGCTTCTGCGAATTGTTTTAATTCGTTCACCACAAACTCGCGTCTTTCAAAGCGAGTCGTGAAGTAGGCAGCACTGCGGTTAAGCTGTTGCTGGTCATACTGTTGCCGCATGATGACGAACACTTTAATCTTTTCATCGCCACGGCGTTGCCCCATTTCTTCCAACAAAACAGGGTCGATGGTTTGGGCATATCCGCAAACGCAGAACAATGCCAACAAGAATAAGGTAAATGACTTTTTCATATATGTATGGTTTTAGATGATGTTATTCTATTTTGCTACAAAAGTAGGAAGAATTAGGATATTATCAAATGGATTATCTTGTTTTTTTGAAAAGCGGTTTTAAACTCATAAAAAAAAGCGACCGACCTCAAGCGAGAGCGGCCGCTTTGCTTTTCAACAAGTTTTGGACTTAGTTCTCCAATTGCTTATAGCGAATCCTGAACAATCTCTCCCCTGCTTGTGCCGAAGCACTGAACGTGTAGCTCGGCTGTTGCAGCAGGTCGATGTAGGTGCCGGTTGAGGTGTCAATCAGGTGGAGGGCATCGAAGTCGCTGTTGATGGCTTTCACTTTCAGAGTGGCATCACCGCTGTTTGGTGTGGTGAAGACCAATTCTATGATATCGCTCTTTTTGTCAAAATGGGCGATGGCGAAATCTCCTTGTTCGTTACGGATGGCGAGGCTCGGTGCGTTTTGACCCAAGTCTTCGACCTTGTCCAAACCAACGCCTTGACCGAAATACATGAAGGCGCGGTCGTGTCCGTCGTCGCCCTCAAT